>PNLY01000063.1 GCA_013823325.1 Methylobacterium sp. | reverse complement strand
TTCGGTCGGCGAGACCGGCCGCATGGGTTCGCCCGGCCGCCGCGAGATCGGCCATGGCAAGCTCGCCTGGCGCGCCATCCGTCCGATGCTGCCGGCGAAGTCGGAGTTCCCCTACACGATCCGCGTCGTCTCGGAGATCACCGAGTCGAACGGCTCCTCCTCGATGGCCACCGTCTGCGGCACCTCGCTGGCGCTGATGGATGCGGGCGTGCCGCTGAAGTCGCCGGTCGCCGGCATCGCCATGGGCCTGATCCTCGAGGGTGAGCGCTTCGCGGTGCTCTCCGACATCCTCGGCGACGAGGACCATCTCGGCGACATGGATTTCAAGGTGGCCGGCACCGCCGCGGGCATCACCTCGCTGCAGATGGACATCAAGATCGCGGGGATCACCGAGGAGATCATGAAGGTCGCCCTCGGCCAGGCCAAGGGCGGCCGCGAGCACATCCTCGGCGAGATGAGCAAGGCCCTCTCGGCCTCGCGCAGCCAGCTCGGCGAGTATGCGCCGCGCATCGAGACGATGAAGATCCCGGTCGACAAGATCCGCGAAGTCATCGGGTCGGGCGGCAAGGTGATCCGCGAGATCGTCGAGAAGACTGGCGCCAAGGTCAACATCGAGGACGACGGCACCATCAAGATCGCCTCGGCCGACGGCAAGTCGATCGAAGCGGCGATCAAGTGGATCAAGTCGATCGTCTCCGAGCCGGAAGCCGGCCAGATCTATGACGGCTCCGTCGTCAAGGTCATGGAATTCGGCGCCTTCGTGAACTTCTTCGGCGCCAAGGACGGCCTCGTCCATATCTCGGAGCTGGCCCCGCGCCGCGTCCAGAAGGTCCAGGACGTCGTCAAGGAAGGCGACAAGGTCAAGGTCAAGTTCCTCGGCATGGACGAGCGCGGCAAGGTGCGCCTGTCGATGAAGGTGGTCGACCAGGCCACCGGCGAGGACATCACCGAGAAGTTGAAGGCCGAGCGCGAGGCCGAGAAGTCCCGCGAGCGCCAGGGCGCGGAAGACTGATACGACGAGCTTTGTTTGCGCGAATTCTGATCGTGCGGCCGCAAGCGGCCGAACGGAAAGCGCGCTAGCGTTTCACGTGAATCAGACGCCCCGCATCGCAGGATGCGGGGCGTTTTCTTTTGGTCGGCCTCTGGTGCGTTGCAACGAAGTCAAATAGTCTAGACTTATTATCTTCGGAGACTGGCATGACCGCGCACCGCATCACCTCGCCAGAGCAGCTCGCCGCGCTCTATCCGAACCCGATCGCACCGGCCTCAATCATCAAGGAGATCGATCACATCGACGCCAACTACGGCGCGCTAATCTCCGCTTCGCCGTTTTTCGTGCTCGCGACTAATGGTCCTGACGGGCTGGATTGCTCACCGCGTGGGGATCAGCCGGGCTTTGTCACCGTCAGCGACGCCAAAACGCTGCTGATTCCGGATCGAAGAGGCAATAACAGACTGGATTCATTGAAGAATCTTCTGTCTGACAATCGAGTCGGAATGCTCTTTCTGATCCCCGGTTATGGCGAAACGCTGCGCGTGAACGGCAAAGCGGTGCTCTCGACCGATCCCGAGCTGTGTGCGCGCTTCGAGATGGCCGGGAAACTGCCGGCCTGCGTGATCGTCGTCACCGTCGAAGCGGCGTACTTCCAATGCTCGCGGGCGGTGGTGCGGGCCGATCTCTGGAACCCGGCTGTGCAGGTCGACAAGCGCTCGCTACCGAGCGCCGGCACGATCCTGCGCGACATCTCGGCGCGGGCCGCGACGGAAGCGTTCGACGGCGAGGCCTATGACAAGGCGCTGCCGGAGCGGGTCCGGGCGACATTGTACTAGCAGGCGTCATTCTCGGGCAGCGCGAAGCGCAGACCCGAGAAACTCGTGACGAGAACACTCTGACCGGAGCCTCCTCCGGCCTGAGATGCTCGGCTCAAGGCCGAGCATGACGTGCGCTGCCCAACTGCCGCTTACTCCAATCCCCCCACAGCAGCCTCGACCGCCTCGACGATCGCGCCGGAGCGGATCAGCGCCGTCGCCTGGTTCATCTCGGCGGCGTACCAGCGATCGCCGTCCAGCGCAGGCGGGATCGTCTCGCGCAGCGCGTCCAGCGCCGCCTGCGTGCCCTTGCCGAGCGGATGGGCCTTGGCGGTCTCGGCGATCAGCGAGAGCGCCTGGCAGGCCATCAGGATCTCGGCGGCGATGATCATCTCGACATTCTCGACGACGGTACGCGCCTTGCGGCCGCACCAGGTCGAGTTCGAGACATGGTCCTCGGCATTGGACTTTCCGGGGATCGAATCGACCGAGCCCGGCGAGGACAGGGTGCGGTTCTCCATCACCAGCGCCGACATCGAGCACTGCACGGTGGCGAAACCGGTGTTGAGCCCGCGCTTGCCGGCGAGCAGGTTGCGCGGCAGGCCGTAGCTCAGGGTCGGGTCGACCAGGCGGGCGAGGCGGCGCTCGCAGATCGAGCCGAGATCGGTCATGGCGATGGCGAGCAGATCCATCGCCTGCGCGACATACTGGCCGTGGAAATGGCCGCCGGAGATGACACGGTAGCCGTCATCCTCGGGGAAGATCAGCGGGTTGTCGGTCGCCGAATTGGTCTCGGTCGCGATGATCCGGCTGACATAGTCGAGGGCCTCGCGGGCGGGCCCGTGCACCTGCGGGGCGCAGCGCAGCGAATAGACGTCCTGCACGCGCGGGGCCGGCGGCTTGCCGGGCGTGCGGCCGATCTCGTCGGGATAGATCGTCTCGCGGGCCGAGGCCGAGCAGCGCTTGCTGCCCTGCGTGATCTTGAGCAGGTTGCGCGCCACCAGCGCCTGACCGGGATGCGGGCGGGCGGCATGGACGCGCGGATCGAAGGCGGCAAGCTCGCCGCGCATCGCTTCGAGCGAGAGGGCAAGGCCGATATCGGCGGCCTTGATCAGGCGCCTGGCGTCCTCGGTGGCGAGCACACCGAGCGCGAGCGACACCGTCGAGCCGTTGATCAGGGCCGAGGCATCCTTGGCGCCGAGCTTGAAGTCCGGCTCCAGCCCAGCCCTGGCGAGGGCCTCGCGAGCCTTCATCCGCTTGCCCTTGTAGACGGCTTCACCCTCCTCGAAGCCGCAGACCGCCGCCGACATATGGGCGAGCGGCGCGAGATCGCCGGAGGCGCCGACCGAGCCCTTTTGCGGGATCACCGGATGGATGCCGGCATTGAGGCAGGCGAGCAGGCGCTCGACGAGAGCGACCTGCGGGCCGGAATAGTTCGAGGCGAAGGCATTGGCGCGCAACAGCATGGTGGCGCGCGTCACATCCTCCGGGAAGGGCTCGCCGATGCCGGTGGCGTGGGCATAGACGCTCTTGCGCTGATATTCGGTCATCTCCGACATCAGCACGCGCTGGTCCTTGAACAGGCCGACGCCGGTATTGAAGGAGTACATGAACGGCGCTTCGTCGTTCATGAAGTTGGCGTCGATATGAGCGCGCGTCGCCGCGATCGCCTCGCGCGCGGACTTGGCCAGGCTCGCCTTCTCATAGCGGCCGGAGGCGCCGGGCCGGGCGACGCGCAGCACCTGCTTGCCCTTCAGGGTCCGTCCGTCGATCGTTACCGCCATGGCCTGCTCCTCGTCAGCTTTGCCGACGATCTAAAGGGCCGGCGCGGTAAAGGGAAAGAGCCTTTCCCTCCCGGAAACGAAAAGCACCTTGCACGATGCGGCGCTGCCGGCGCCGGGATCGATCCGCTGCGTCCATGCTGCGGCGCGACATCGGCGCGCCTTTACCCTGCGCCTGGAATCCCTCAAAGGTGGCGCCAGGAGGCTCCCTTATGGATTTCCAGGCCTTTTTCCGCAGCGAGCTCGATGCCCTCAAGGCCGAGGGCCGCTATCGCGTCTTCGCCGACCTCGAGCGCCGCGCCGGCCGCTTTCCGCGCGCCGCCTTCCATGGCCCGAACGGCCCGCGCGAGGTCACCGTGTGGTGCTCCAACGACTATCTCGGCATGGGCCAGCACCCCGCCGTGCTCGCCGCGATGCGCGAGGCGCTCGATGCCTGCGGCGCCGGCGCCGGCGGCACCCGCAACATCGCCGGCACCAACCACTACCACGTCCTGCTGGAGCGCGAGCTCGCCGACCTGCACGGCAAGGAGGCAGCCCTGCTGTTCAACTCCGGCTACATGTCGAACTGGGCCTCGCTCTCAACGCTGGCTTCGCGCATCCCCGGCTGCATCGTCCTGACTGATGCCGCCAATCACGCCTCGATGATCGAGGGCATCCGGCATTCGCGGGCCGAGAAACTGATCTTCGCCCATAACGACCCGCAGGACCTGCGCCGCAAGCTTGCGGGCATCGCCCCCGCCCGGCCGAAGCTGATCGCCTTCGAATCAGTCTATTCGATGGATGGCGACATCGCCCCGGTCGCCGAGTTCTGCGACCTCGCCGAGGAATTCGGCGCATTGACCTATATCGACGAGGTCCATGCGGTCGGGCTGTACGGCGCCCGCGGCGGCGGCGTCAGCGAGCGCGAGGGCTTGAGCCATCGGCTCGATCTGATCGAGGGCACGCTGGCGAAATCCTTCGGCGTGATGGGCGGCTATGTCACCGGCTCGGCTGATCTCTGCGACTTCATCCGCAGCTTCGCCTCCGGCTTCATCTTCTCAAGCTCACTGCCACCCGCGCTGGCGGCAGGTGCGCTTGCGGCGATCCGGCATCTCAAGACGAGTTCGGCCGAGCGCGAGGGCCAGCAGGACCGGGTCCGTAAGCTGCGTCACCAGCTCGATCAGGCCGGCATCCCGCATCTGGCCAACCCCAGCCATATCGTGCCGGTGATGGTCGGCGATGCCGGGCTGTGCAAGCGCATCAGCGACGAATTGCTGGAGCGCTTTGCGATCTACGTCCAGCCGATCAACTACCCGACCGTGCCGCGCGGCACCGAGCGCCTGCGGATCACGCCGACGCCGCTGCATTGCGACGAGGACATCGCCGCCTTAGTCTCCGCGCTCAGCGAAATCTGGAGCGCAACGGGGCTGAAGCGGGCTGCCTAAACGGCCGCCCTCTTCCTCAGAGCAGACCGTTATTGCCGGCGAGCGTCTTCAGGTTGACGTCCGGGCGTGCGCCGACATGGCTGATGATCTCGGCGGCAGCGAGGGCACCGAGGCGCAGGCAGTCGCGCGCCTCACGGCCCGAGGTCAGGCCGTACAGGAAGCCGGCGGCGAAGAGATCGCCGGCACCGGTCGCATCGACGACGCGCTCGACCGGGAAGACCGGCTCTGCCACGACGCCGTCCGGCGTCAGCGCCAGCGCGCCGTTCTCCGAGCGGGTGATGACTGCGAGGATGTTCTCCGCCCGCATCGCTGCCAGCGCCGTGTCGAAATCCGCGCTCTGGTAGAGGCTCTTCAGCTCGTGCTCGTTGGCGAAGACGAGATCGACCATCCGATTGCGGATCAGGCCGAGGAATTCGTCGCGATAGCGGTCGACGCAGAAGGAATCCGAGAGGGTGATGGCGACGCGGCCGCCGGCCTTGTGGGCGAGCTCGGAGGCCTTGCGGAAGGCGTCCTTGGCCGCCGGCGGATCCCAGAGATAGCCTTCGAGATAGACGATGTCGGCGTTCTCGACCGTGGCCGGATCGACATCGGCCGGCGACAGACCCTGGCAGGCGCCGAGATAGGTGTTCATCGTGCGCTCGCCATCGGGCGTGACGATGATGAAGGAGCGGGCCGTCGCCGGGCCCCCGGTCGCCGCAGCGGTGTCGAAGGCGACGCCCAGCGAAGTCAAATCGTGCCGGTAGAGCTTGCCGAGCTCGTCTGCCTTGACCTTGCCGATGAAGGCGCCCTTGCCGCCGAAGGAGGCGAGGCCGGCGATCGTGTTGGCGGCCGAGCCGCCCGAGACGACCTTGCCCGGACCCATCGCGCCATACAGCAATTCAGCCCGCGGCTCGTCAATCAGCGCCATCGAGCCTTTGACCAGCTCGTACTTAACCAGGAAGTCTTCCTCCGCCGAAGCGAAGACGTCGACGATGGCGTTGCCCAGGGCGAGCACGTCATAGCGCTTGGAGGTCATTGAACGATCCGTGATGGCGGGAGGATGGCGGCGTGTCGCATCTGACGGCAGGTCCGGTCAAGCGCCGCCGCGACGACGCACGGCACTGTCGAGAATCGAGGTCAGCGCTGCCAGGTCGGACGGGCCGAGCCATTGCACCTCATGGGCGAGGCGATTGGCGAACAGGGTCGCTTCCGGTTCGAGGCCGGCGGTGTCGATGACGATGCGCGGGTGAGAGAGCTCGGCGAGCCGGATCAATTCGTCGGCCTCGTCCCAGATCACGCCGAGATGATGGATCGCGCCCTGGATCAGGGTGAAGGTCGGCTGGCCGCGTTTGCCGTGTTCCAGCGCCGAGAGATAGGCGGGGGTGACGCCGAGCGCCTCCGCCATCTGGGCCAGGGTGACGCCGCGAGCGGCGCGCAATTCGCGGACGCGGCGGCCAAAGGGCGTCATCAGCCGGCCTCCCGGCTGCGGCGCAGGCGGATATAGAGCGCGCCGGTGCCGCCATGTCGCTGCTCGGCCTCGTCGAAGCCGAGCACCAGCGGGCGCAGGTCCGGCAGGCGCAGCCAATGCGGCACGTTGCGGCGCAGGATGCCCCTCTCCTCGCCATAAGTGACGTCGCCGGCGATGCCCTTGCCAGTCACGACCAGTACGAGTTTCGCGCCGCGCTGTTGCTGCAGGCGCAGGAAGCCGCGCAAGGCCGAATGCGCCTCATCCTGGCGCAGGCCATGCAGATCGATGACGGCCTCGACGCTCTGCTGGCCGCGGCGCAATTGCGTGCGCATGCGCCGCTCCAGCGGAACCAATGGCGGCGGTGCGGGCTTGGTGGGCCGGACAGGCGTCGGCATTGCAGGGGGCAGAACGCCTTCCGCAACTGCAGCAGGCTTGGCCTGCTCCACTTCCGGTTCGGGCTCGACCGGCGCGCGGCCGGCCAGCGGCTTGACCGTGCGCGCGACTTGGCGCCAGAGCGCGAGTTCCGCTTCGGAGAGGAGCTTGCCGCGCCGGCGCATGGCTCAGCGCGGCCAGAGCACGATGAAATCGACAGGGTGCCGGATCAGGCCGGCGCGATGGCCCGCTTCCGCCCCAGAGCCGACAAAGAGGTCGATCCGCGCCGGCCCGACGATCGCGGTGCCGGTGTCCTGCGCCAGCATCAGCCGGGCCAGTTTCTCGCTGCCGCCCTTGCCGTCGGGGATCTCGGTCTCGATCCAGGCCGGCATGCCATAGGGCCAGAGCGAGCGATCGACCGCGACGCTGCGCAGCGGAGTCAGCGGCAGGCCGGCCCCGCCGATCGGGCCGGATTGGGACGGAAGATCGTCGTTGCGGCCGTAGAAGACGAAGGAGCGGTTGAGCCGGATGAGGTCGCGGGCGAAGCTGGCATCGGCCTTGAGCCGAGCGATGAGCTTGTCCATCGTCATCTGCTCGGGCGGGATGTTCTCGCGACGGCTGAGCTCGCGGCCGAGCGAGGTATAGGGGTGGCCGTTGCGCCCGGCATAGACCAGGCGCGTCACCTTGCCATCCGGCAGGCGGATCCGGCCCGAACCCTGGACCTGCAGGACGAAGCGATCGACGGGATCGCGCATCCAGAGGATCTCCAGCCCCTGGCCGGCAAGTGCGCCTTCGTCGATCGCAGTGCGGTCCGGGAACGGCTCCAGCCCGTTAGCCGTGCGGCGGGCCGAGGTCAGGACGGGGTCGAGACCGGGCCAGTCGTCGCCCGGCATCTTGGTTACCAGGTCGGCAGGGCGGCCGTAGAGCGGTGTCGGGAAGGCATCGGAGCGGGTCAGCGAGCCTTCGAATTCCGGCTCGAAATAGCCGGTCATGAAGCCGCGCTCGGCGCCGGCCGGGCGGATGCGCCAGAAGGCGAAATTATCCGCGAAGAAGTTGCGGGCCGAGTCGGCAGTCACACCACCCGCGGCGAGCAGGGCCGCTGCCTTCAAGCACAGCGCCGGCAGGCTCGCTGGCATTGGAGCGCCCTGGCGCAGCGGCGGATCGGTCTCGCAGCCCTGCGCGAACAGGCGCAACACGGAAAGCTGGTCGTCGGCACTCCAGCCGGCAAGCGAAGCGGGCGCCACGGGTTCGGCCCGGGCGCCCTGCGGCAGAGATGGGGGAGAAGCGTCTGCGCCCGTCATCGATAGGCCTGCGACCAGTAGCCCCAGAGCGAGACCGGCGACACGGATCACGCGGCCGATTCGGTGGCGACCAGCAGCCAGTTCGGATCGCGGCTGCCGAGCTGGCGCGCGAAGGTCCAGACGTCGTTGACCTCGGAGACCGCATCGGCGCTGCCGTCGACGACATTGCCCTGCGCGTCGCGGACGGCGCTGATCAACTGCGAGACGAACGCAATGGTGACCTGGGCGGCCTTGCCCTTGACGTCGACGCCGACGATCTCGGCCTTGTCGATCGAGACGAAATTGGACTCGGCCTTCTCCCCGCGCTTCTCGCGCTCGGCGATCGCCTGCTCGAAGCCGTCATAGACCTCCTTGGCGAGCAGACCCTTCAGGGTCTTGCGGTCGCCGCGAGCGAAGGCGGTGACGATGGTCTCATAGGCCGATTTCGCGCCAACGAGGAAACCCTGCGGCTCGAAGCGCGGCTCCTGACGGACGATGGCGTCAAGACCGACGGCGATAGCTGAGCCCGGCGCGGCGATGTCCTTCCAGCGCTCGGCGTCGGCCACAGGCGCAGCTGCCGCATCATTGGCGGCGCCCGGTAGGCGGACGACATTGTCGCGGCGCTCGCCATTGGCCGGCTGGTCCGGGCGCAGCGGCGGGGTCTCGCGGCGAGCGAACGGGTCGGCCGGTGGCTTCTCGTGCCCGGTCTTCTGGCCCAGAACCGAGCGCAGTTTCCAGGCGACGAAAACGGCCAGGGCCAGGAAGACCAGGGTCGTCATATCGAAATTCTGCATCGCCGGCTGATCCGAACCTCGAAAACTCGTTCCCGCGCGGGCGCGCTCCTGCGGCCCGTCATCGAACGGATATGGTGAGGGAGGCTCGTAACATCCACCCCCGGGGCGCGACAAGGGCGCGAAAGCGCGCTTCGCTTGTGCCGGCCCCGCCGCCATGATAGCCGACGCGAGCCCGGCGCCGCCGCCTTGCCGGGCAATTCCGGCCACGGCACGGAATTCCCGATGGTTTTCTAGACAATGATGATGGGACCCATGGCCAACGAAAACGGCAACGGCGCCGGCGCCGCCGACCAGCAGGCGCCCAGCCTCAATACGCTGGTCCAGTACATCAAGGACTTCTCCTTCGAGAATCCCAATGCCCCGCGCTCGCTGATCCAGCAGCAACAGCAAGGCGGACCGCAGATCGGCTTGCAGGTCAACGTCCACGCCAACGCCCTCGGCGAGAACGACATCGAGACGATCCTGACGCTCGAAGGCAAGGCGACGCTCAACGACGAGACGCTGTTCGCCTTCGAGCTGAGCTATGCTGGCGTCTTCCGCATCTTCGGCGTGCCGCAGGAACAGGTGCATGCCGTCGTGATGATCGACTGCCCACGCCTGCTCTTCCCGTTCGCCCGGGCGATTGTCGCCGAGGCCGTCCGCAATGGCGGCTTCCCCCCGCTCTATATCGACCCGATCGACTTCGCCGCGCTCTACCGCCAGCGCCTCGAGGAGATGCAGGCCCAGCAGGGCACGCCGAACGCCTGAATCGCGGCCGGCATCACGAATTCGACAGGAAAGAGCCCTTCGGGGCTCTTTTTTATTGGACGACCCGTTGCAAATCGCCCGGGCGTTTCCATCTCCCGCGGGCCAGAGGCCGCCATTCCGGCGCGCCGTTCCCGCGAGGTACACGACGTCCATGGATTCCCTTATGACGCTCGCCGCCGACCCAGCAGTCTGGGTGGCGCTCGGCGCCCTGATCGCCATGGAGGTCGTCCTCGGTATCGACAACCTCATCTTCATCTCGATCCTGACCAACAAGCTGCCTGAGCATCAGCGCTCGCGCGGCCGGCGGATCGGCATAGGCCTGGCGCTGATCCTGCGCCTCGGCCTGCTCTCGACCGTCGCCTTCATCGTGCAGCTCACCGCGCCGGTGTTCTCGGTCTTGGGCAAGGCCTTCTCCTGGCGCGACATCATCCTGATCGCCGGCGGCCTGTTCCTGGTCTGGAAGGCGACGAAGGAGATCCATCACAAGGTCGATCCCGATCACGGGCCCGACATGTTCGATGGCAGCGCGGCCGCGGCCGTGACCTTCAGCGGCGTGATCTTCCAGATCCTGCTGCTCGACCTGGTCTTCTCGATCGACAGCATCATCACCGCCGTCGGCATGACCGAGCATATCCCGGTGATGGTGATCGCCGTCGTCGTCGCCGTCGCGGTGATGCTGCTCGCGGCCGATCCGCTCGCCCGCTTCATCGACAAGAATCCGACGATCGTGATGCTGGCGCTCGGTTTCCTGCTGATGATCGGCGGCACCTTGATCGGCGAGGGCTTCGGCGCGCACATCCCGAAGGGCTACATCTACGCCGCCATGGCCTTCTCGGCCCTGATCGAGGGGCTGAACATGATGTCGCGCCGCGCCAGCCGGAAACAGGGCGAGTAGCAAGTGCGTCCGTCATGCTCGGGTTGGGCCCGAGCATGACGCTAGGCCTCAGGCCTCCTCGGGCACGCCGAGATAATCGCGCCAGAGCGGCCCTTTGAGCTTCAGCACGAAGGCCTCGTGGGCCGCTCTTTCCTCAGGCGTCAGCCGCGGAGCGAGCGCCCGCTGACGCACCGGGCGTTCCATCGCGACCGCGAGTCCCACTCCGGCCTTGCCGGCGGCGGCGCTGCCAAAGCCGAGGCTGGTCTGCTTGCCACCGATCAGCTCGATATAGACCTCGGCCAGGATCTCGGAGTCGAGCAGCGCGCCGTGCTTGGTGCGGCGGCTGTTGTCGATGCCATAGCGCGAGCAGAGGGCGTCCAGGCTGTTGCTGGCGCCGGGATGCTTGCGCCTCGCCATGGAGAGCGTGTCGACCACCAGCGACGGCATGATCGCAGGCAGGCCGACCCGGCCGAATTCCATATTGATGAAGCCGACGTCGAAGGCCGCGTTATGGATGACCAGCTTGGCATCCGCGATGAAGGCAGCGAACTCGCTGGCGATCGCGGCAAAGACCGGCTTGTCGGAGAGGAAGGCCGCGGACAGGCCGTGGACCTTGAAGGCGCCCTCCGGCATGTCCCGCTCGGGATTGATGTAGACGTGATAGGTGCGGCCGGTCGGGCAGTGGTTGAGGAGCTCGACGCAGCCGATCTCGACGATGCGGTCGCCCTTCAGCGGTTCGACGCCGGTGGTCTCGGTATCGAGAACGATCTCGCGCATGTCAGCCTGCCCTTTCGGCCCGGCCGAAGCGGCCGGCGACGGCATTCAGGATAGAACGGACCTGGCGCTCAGCCGCCACGAGCCCCCGCGAAGTGTCCACAAGGAAGTGGGCCCGACGCCGCTTCTCCGCATCCGGCATCTGGCGGGCGAGGATCGCGGCGAGCTTCTCCTCGGTCATGCCGGGGCGGCCGAGGACGCGCTTGCGCTGGACCTCGACCGGAGCCGTGACGACGACGACCGCGTCGCAGCGCCCTTCCCCGCCGGTCTCCAGCAGCAATGGCACGTCGAGCACGGCGACCGTTGCGCCGCTCTTGCGAGCCCGTGCCAGGAAGGCCTGCTCCTCGGCGCGCACCAGCGGATGGACGATCGCCTCGAGCTTGGCCAGCGCCTCGGGGCGACCGAGCACGGCGGCGGAAAGCCTGGCGCGGTCGACCCCGCCATTGGCTGTCGTGCCCGGAAACGCCGCCTCGATCTGCGGCGCCGCGGCACCGGCGTAGAGATCATGGACCGTCTGGTCGGCGTCGTGGACAGGCACGCCGGCAGCGCGGAACATCTCTGATGTCGTCGACTTGCCCATGCCGATCGAGCCGGTGAGGCCGAGCAGGAAGGTCATGGCAGTACCTCCTCCATCGCGCTCACGCGCGGGGAATGTCGACTTCGAGTTTCGCGCGCAGCTCCGCCGTCACCTGCGGACGGACGCCGAACCAGCGCTCGAAACCCGGCACCGCCTGGTGCAGCAGCATGCCGAGACCATCGACCGGGATACCGCCGCGGCGCCGGGCCTCGGCGAGCAGCGGCGTCTCCAGCGGGACATAGACGATGTCGTCGACGATCGTGCCGGAGCGCAAAGCGGAGAGATCGATCTCCAAAGGCGGCTGGCCATGCATGCCGAGCGAGGTGGTGTTGACGATCAGGTCGCTCTCGCCGACGAGCCGAGCGACGTCTTGCCAGGGCCGCGCTTCGACCGTCCCGGGGAAGGAAGCCGCCAGCTCGACCGCGCGCTCCGGACTGCGATTGACCAGCAGGATACTGCCGAGGCCGCGTTCGACGAGGCCATGGATCACGGCGCGGGCCGCGCCGCCTGCACCGAGAATAAGAGCCGTATTACTCCGCCCGGCCCAACCGGGCACGCAGGCATCGAGATGGGCCAGAAAGCCATAGGCGTCGGTGTTGTCGCCGCGGAGCGTGTCGCCATCCATCCAGAGCGTATTGGCCGCACCCATCGCCAGCGCCGTCCCGCTGGCCTCGTCAAGCAGAGGCAGCACGACCTCCTTGTTCGGCACGGTGACATTGCCGCCGACGAACTCGCCGGAGCGCAGCCGGGCGATGAAGCCCGCCACCTCTGCCGGCGGAACGTCAACACGCTCATAGCTGCCGGCAAGGCCATGCTCGGCCAGCCAGTGGCCATGGATCAGCGGCGAGCGGGAATGCGCCACGGGGTGTCCGATGATGAAGCAGCGTTTGGCCATGGCAATCGTGGAGCTAAGGATCATGCAACGAGGTCAAGCTCGCGCAGCGTCGCGAGCAGGCTCAGCATCGGCAGGCCAAGGATGGTGGAGTGATCGCCATCGATCGCCTCGAACAGATGGATGCCGAGACCTTCCAGCTGATAGCCACCGACGCTGCTGGTCGCAGCCGGACCGGCGAGCGCGACATAGTCCCTGATGAAGCCCGGGGTCAGCGGGCGCATGGCGAGCACCGCGCTGCTGGCGCTGCGGCCAATAATCCGGCCATCGCGAGCCAGGGTGAACGCCGAGGTGAGCTCGTGCTTGCGGCCGGCGAGCATCGCGATCTGCCGCTCGGCTGCCGCCGCGCCCTCCGGCTTGTGGAACGGACGGCCTTCGCAGATCAGCATCTGGTCTGCAGCAAGGACGATGCGGCCAGGATGTGATGGCGAAACCGACAGGGCCTTGGCTTCGGCCAGCGCGGCAGCGACGCCGGCGGGCGGACCACCCATGGCGAGGAAGTCGGCCTCGATCGCGCGCTCATCGACATCGGGCCTGATCGCGTCGACCGGAATGGCTGCTGCTTCGAGCAGTTGGCGTCGCGTCGCGCTGCCGGAGGCCAGGACGAGTGGCGCCCCTCCCCGCCAGAATGTGGCTGGACCGGTCACGTCGCGATGAACTTCATGCGGTGGTCGCGCAGCAGGTCGAGGATCGCGGCAGCGGTTTCCTCGATCGAGCGGCGGGTGACGTCGATCACCGGCCAGCCCCGGCGGGCGCAGAGCCGGCGCGACTGGGTGAGTTCGTCAGCGACCGCATCGGGATCGACATAGGGCGTCTCGTCATCCGCCTTCAGCGACAGGAGCCGGTTCTGGCGGATCTGGATGATGCGTTCGGCGCTGGCGACGAGGCCAACGATCAGCGGCTTTTTCAGGCTCTCGATCTCGGCCGGCAGCGGCACGTTCGGCACCAGCGGGATATTGGCGGTCTTGATGCCTCGATTGGCGAGATAGATGCTGGTCGGCGTTTTCGAAGTCCGGCTGATGCCGAGCAGGACGACATCGGCGCTTTCGAGATCGCCGCCGAGCTGGCCGTCATCATGCATCAGCGTGTAGTTCATCGCGTCGATACGGCGGAAATAGTCGGCATTGAGCGTGTGCTGCGCGCCGGGACGTGGTGCCGAAGCCTGGCCGAGATAGGACTGGAACAATGAGTGCACGGGTTGCAGGACCGAAAGGCAGGGGCAACCGATGTCGCGGCAGAAGGCTTCCAGTCGCTCGGCCCATTCCGGTTCGACCAGGGTATAGAGCACGACGCCGGGCGAGGATTCGATTTCGGCGAGCACGCGCGACAACTGGTTCTCGGAACGGACGAGCGGGTAGACATGCTCGATCGCCGAGACCGCCTCGTACTGCGCCACGGCGGCACGGCTGACTGCGATCAGAGTCTCGCCGGTCGCGTCGGAGACCAGATGCAGGTGAAAATAATTGCGCGCCACGGCTTCCGTCGCCCCCGTCGGCCTTGTCTTGCATCCAGCTCTAGAGCTGTTCCGCCAGCCTGGGAATCCCTTTTCGATCCGCCGGACATGACCGGACCCACGCGTTTGGAGCCTGGGATGACTGGGGATAACCCCGCCCTGCCGGAGACCTCTTCCGAGGGGGCGGGATAACCCCGGCCAAAGCTCAACAGGCATCGGCCTGTGGGTTGAATCGGGATGTTTCACGTGAATCATTTTTGGACGTGGCGCCAAGCCGCGCCGCCGGGCGAAATCCAATTCGTTAAGAAACCCTTAAGGGCTGGTCGGCCTGATGGAGGCCATCCTGACGGCCGACGTGCGACCTGTGGAGCGGTTGTGGACAATCTTGGGGCGGGCTATGTGCCCCCATCCAGGAGTCAAAACAGAAGACTCTCTTAGAAAAGAATCTTTTTAGGACGATGGCCGGGATAGCCCGGTGCGCTTCATGACCCAGAACCTTTACCTGCGTGCTCTCTCTGGCGAGACCCTGCCCAAGCCTCCGCTCTGGCTGATGCGGCAGGCTGGCCGATATCTGCCGGAGTATCGTGAGCTTCGCGCCAAGGCGGGGGGCTTCCTCGACCTTTGCTACAATCCGCAATGGGCTGCCGAGGTGACCCTGCAGCCGATCAGGCGATTCGGCTTCGACGCGGCGATCCTGTTCTCCGACATCCTGGTGATCCCGCATGCGCTCGGGCAGAAGCTCTGGTTTGCACAAGGCGAGGGGCCAAGGCTGGAACCCGTCGCCGATGAAGCACGGTTCGGCGAGATCCGTGAGGAGATCGATCCTGATGTGCTAGGGCCGGTCTACGAGACCGTCAGGCGCGTGAAGGCCGCCCTTCCCGCCGGCACGGCGCTGATCGGCTTCTGTGGCGCGCCCTGGACAGTCGCGACCTATATGGTCGCCGGGCGCGGCACGCCGGACCAGGGACCGGCCAAGGAGCTGTTCCGGCACGACCCGTCCCTATTCGCAAGGCTGATCGATCGGCTCGTCGTCAATTCCGCTGCCTATCTGAGCGCGCAGATCGATGCCGGCGTCGACGCCGTCCAAATCTTCGACAGCTGGGCCGGCTCGCTCGGGCCGGACGATTTCCAGCGCTGGTGCATCGAGCCGACCAGGCGGATCGTCGATCTCGTCCGCGCACGGCACCCCCAGGCAAAGATCATCGGTTTCCCACGTGGCGCCGGTGCCGGCATTCCGGCTTACGTCCGCGAAACCGGCATCGATGCGGTCGGTCTCGAAACGGAGATCGATCGAAGCTTCGTGCGCGAGGCGATCCAAAAGCTGGTGCCGGTGCAGGGCCATCTCGATCCGCAGCTGCTGCGAGCCGGCGGACCCGAGCTCGACCGTGAGATCGAAGCGATCCGTGCGGCATTCGGCGATAGCCCATTCGTCTTCAATCTCGGGCATGGCATTCTGCCGGACACGCCGATCGCTCATGTCGAGCGACTGGTCGAGCTGGTTCGCGCCTGAAGCCTGAAGGACTACCGCCATGGCTTATGAATGGATCAAGGCTTTCCACGTCATGGCGGTGATCGCCTGGATGGCCGGAATGCTCTATCTGCCGCGGTTGATGGTCTATCACGCCGAGGCGCAGGTCGGCTCGATCCAGTCCGAGACCTTCAAGATCATGGAGCGCCGGCTGCTCAAGGGGATCATCAATCCCTCGATGATCGCGACCTGGCTGCTCGGGCTCTATCTCGCCTGGAGCGGATTCGCCTTCAAGGGCGGCTGGCTGCACGGAAAGATCGCGCTGGTCCTTGTCCTCTCGGGCATCCATGGCTATCTCAGCGGCAGGGTCAGGGCCTTCGCCGAAGACCGCAACGACAAGCCGGCGCGGTTCTACCGCATCCTCAATGAGGTGCCGGCTCTGCTGATGGCCGTTATCGTCATCCTGGTGATCGTCAAGCCGTTCTGAGATCGCGGTGGTTTCCCGCTTGAGCGATTCAGGGAAAGCGGTTATCAAGCCTCTGCGCTTTTCGTACGCGTCCTCCCTATCGTCGACGGCTCGTGCCGCGGCTGCTTTCTCGGCCGACACGACTTCCTGACAAGTGGGCCTTCAGGCCCTTCGTCCCGTCGATCCCCCAACTGCCGTCCGGCCTGCCAGATTGCGGGCCTGTTACTTCGGGTACCCCATGCGGGAAATCAAACTCCACGAACTCAAGGCGAAGTCGCCGACCGAACTGCTCACCTTCGCCGAAGGCATGGAGGTCGAGAACGCGAGCACCATGCGCAAGCAGGAGCTCATGTTCGCCATCCTGAAGCAGCTCGCTTCCCAGGAAACCGAAATCCTCGGCGAAGGCGTCGTCGAGGTGCTGCAGGACGGCTTCGGCTTCCTGCGCTCCTCGGATTCGAACTACCTGCCGGGTCCTGACGACATCTACGTCTCGCCCACGCAGATCCGGAAGTTCGGCCTGCGCACCGGCGACACCGTCGAAGGTCCGATCCGTGGCCCCAAAGATGGCGAGCGCTATTTCGCCCTGCTCAAGGTCAACACGATCAACTTCGAGGATCCCGAGAAGATCAAGCACAAGATCCACTTCGACAACCTGACCCCGCTCTATCCCGACGAGCGGCTGAGGCTCGAGGTGCAGGATCCCACGAAGAAGGACTTCTCGCCGCGCGTCATCGACATCGTCGCGCCGATCGGCAAGGGTCAGCGCGCTTTGATCGTGGCGCCGCCCCGCACTGGCAAGACCGTGCTGCTGCAGAACATCGCGCAGTCGATCACGACCAACCATCCCGAGTGCTATCTGATCGTGCTGCTGATCGATGAGCGGCCCGAGGAAGTCACCGACATGCAGCGTTCGGTGAAGGGCGAGGTCGTGTCCTCGACCTTCGACGAGCCGGCGACCCGCCACGTCCAGGTCGCGGAGATGGTGATCGAGAAGGCCAAGCGCCTGGTCGAGCATGGCCGCGACGTCGTCATCCTGCTGGATTCGATCACGCGCCTCGGCCGTGCCTACAACACCGTGGTGCCGTCCTCTGGCAAGGTGCTGACCGGCGGTGTCGATGCCAACGCCCTGCAGCGGCCCAAGCGCTTCTTCGGCGCCGCCCGCAATATCGAGGAAGGTGGCTCGCTGACCATCGTCGCGACCGCCCTGATCGACACCGGCAGCCGCATGGACGAAGTCATCTTCGAGGAGTTCAAGGGCACCGGCAACTCGGAAATCATCCTCGACCGCAAGGTGGCCGACAAGCGCATCTTCCCGGCGATCGACATCATCAAGTCGGGCACCCGCAAGGAGGAGCTCATCACGCCGCGCTCCGATCTGCAGAAGACCTATGTGCTGCGCCGCATCCTCAACCCGATGGGCCCGCAGGACGCGATCGAGTTCCTCTTGGACAAGCTGCGCCAGACCAAGCAGAACTCCGAGTTCTTCGATTCGATGAACACCTGATCGGCGATTATCGTTCAGCGACAACGAAGGGTCCCGGCGCGATGCCGGGGCCTTTTTTATGGTCGGTATCAGTGGAGGCCTAACGCGCGCGCGACCTCCTCAGTCAATCGATTCGGGTCCGTGACGGGCGGCAGGCAGCGGCCTCGCAGGCAGACGAAGGCGGCGCCTTTCCCGCTTGCCTGGCGTAGGCGCGGGCCGGGTGTTCGGGATCTGCTTCTTCCCGGGTCGGGGCAATCGACCCTATCGTCGTCAGATTCGGTAATGCCAGCGCGGTCTGCCTGAAGGATTCTCGAGTCGGACCGGCGAAGATGATCTCCGCGCCATTGCGGGCGAGGTGGTAAGCATTCAGGATCGAGCTATGGAGCCATCGGGCATGCGCGCTGCCGGAGCGATGATGCAAGTCGTTGGCATTGGTACGGCATCGCCATGAGTCGGGGCGGGTACGACCGCTGACCGGTGGAATCGGTCTGAGTCTTCCACGGCGGTCCTGAGTCACCCTCGCGGTAGTGCCGATCATTATGCGAGCTTCACCGCCTCGCGACGCCGAGGTCGTTCCGTTCATCGGTTCTTCGAGAATGGGCCAAGAATCGCGTCGGTAGCGAAACAAAAGCCATGAATGAGCTCGACCCCGCCCTTACGCCCGGGGATCCGCGATGCAGATATAGGCGCTGCCCGGCCGTTTGTTGCGATCGGTCTTGATGTTCACGAAGAGCTCGTTCATCACCGCGGCGATAGCTGGGTTCTCGAAACTCTCATGCGCCCTGACATGGCTGCAACAGATAGGAACTGGCGGCGTGCTCCAAGCAGTTCATCGACGGAACTCCGGCCCTGGCGGCAACAAGCGGTGAAAGCCCATCCGACGATTGTGGCGCTGTCCTCCGGTGCCGGGCGTGCTGGCGTCGCCGTGGTCCGGGTATCCGGCAATCGCGTCCGATTCGTTGTCGAAACGATCGCCGGGTCTATGCCGGAGGCGCGCAAAGCGACTTATCGTCCGTTGCGTGATCCTGATGGCGCGATCATCGACCACGGGCTCGTCCTGTTCTTTCCCGCGCCTGCCAGCTTCACCGGCGAAGACGTTGCCGAGTTCCATATTCACGGCTCGCGCGCGGTGCTGGCGCGGCTGCTTTCTGTCCTCATGGCGGTGCCTGGCCTGCGCCTGGCAGAAGCCGGCGAGTTCACCCGTCGCGCCTTCGAAGCCGGCAAGCTTGATCTCGCCGCGGTAGAAGGCCTTGCCGACCTGATCGATTCGGAAACGGAATGGCAGCGCAGGCAGGCGCTGCGCCAGATGGAAGGGGCTTTGGGTCAGGCCGCCGGCGAATGGCGCAGGGCGCTGATCAAGGCGATGATGCTGCTCGAGGCCGAGATCGATTTTTCCGACGAAGGCGATGTCGGAGGCCCGCTGATTGCCGAAGCCGTCGCCGGGGCGCAGGGTGTCCTTGGGAGCCTACAGGTAGCGCTTGGTAGTTTTGCGGCGGGAGAACGAGTTCGCGAGGGCTTTGTCGTAGTTCTCGCCGGGCCACCCAATGCCGGTAAGTCGAGCCTGCTCAATGCGCTGGTGCGACGCGACGTCGCGATCGTCTCGCCGATCCCCGGCACGACCCGGGATGCCATCGAGGTCAGGCTGGATCTGGGCGGTATTCCCGTCGTGCTGGTCGATACCGCCGGCTTGCGCGAGAGCTCTGACGAGATCGAGGCTGAAGGTGTGCGGCGCGCCCGCCAGAAAGCGGCCCATGCCGATCTGGTCTTGCGTCTGCGCCCGCCCGATTCGGGGCCGGAACGAATCGATGCAGGCACTACCGAAATTGCTGTCGCCACGAAGCTCGACCTCGGTGGTAGTGCTTGCCCTGGTGAAGTCGGTGTGTCCGCCGTCACCGGTGCGGGACTAATGGAACTGGTCGAGCTCATTGCGTCTCGTCTCGGCAAGCTCGGTCAGGCGGAGCCTGCGCTGGTTACGCGTGAGCGCCAGCGTGTCGCGGTGGCGGACGCCGCGACTGCGATCGAGCGCGCCGCTCTGCTCCCCCAGGAGCAGCCCGAGCTCATCGCGGAGGAGTTGCGCCTCGCTGTCCGGGCTCTGGAGCGCCTGATCGGCAAGGTCGATGTCGAGGATGTGCTCGACAGCCTGTTCTCCGGCTTCTGCATCGGCAAGTAGGCGGTTTTCATTGACCTCGCGGCCCGGCTTGGCTAGCGAATTGGTCATGTCGGATGCACAGGCGAACCAGCACTACGATGTCGTCGTGGTGGGCGGCGGCCATGCCGGGGCGGAAGCTGGGGCTGCGGCGGCGCGCGCCGGCGCCAGGACAGCGCTGATCACCCAGCAGATCGCCACCGTCGGCGCGATGTCGTGCAACCCGGCGATCGGCGGGCTCGGCAAGGGCCATCTGGTCCGCGAGATCGATGCGCTCGACGGGATCATGGCGCGTTGCGCCGACCAGGGCGGTATCCAGTTCCGTATGCTCAACCGGCGCAAGGGGCCGGCGGTGCGCGGTCCACGGGCCCAGGCCGATCGCAAGCTCTACCGCGAGGCGGTGCAAGCAGCGTTGGCGGCTCAGGCCGGGCTGACCCTGATCGAGGGCGAGGCGTTCGATCTTGAGATCGTGGGTGGGGAGGTCGCCGGCGTCGTGTTGGCGGATGGTCGTCGATTCGCCTGCGGAACGGTGGTGCTGACCACCGGCACTTTCTTGCGTGGCCTGATCCATATCGGCGAGACCAAAATCCCGGCCGGCCGTGTCGGGGAGGCGCCCTCGCTTGGTCTGTCGGCAACGCTGGAGCGGCATGGCTTCCCGCTCGGGCGGCTGAAGACCGGAACACCGCCGCGGCTGGACGGCCGGACGATCGACTGGGCCAGCCTGGAGATGCAGCCGGGCGACGATCCGCCGGAGCCGTTCTCGGCGATGACTGAGGCGATCACCACGCCGCAGATCAGCTGCGGCGTGACCCGGACGACTTTGGCGACGCATGAGCTGATCCGCGCCAATCTGCACCGGGCGCCGATGTTCTGCGGTCAGATCGAGGGGCGCGGGCCGCGCTATTGTCCCTCGATCGAGGACAAGGTGGGCCGTTTCGGCGATCGCGACGGCCATCAGATCTTCCTCGAGCCCGAGGGTCTCGACGATCGCACGGTCTATCCGAACGGGATCTCGACCTCGCTACCGGAGGATGTCCAGCTCGGTCTGCTCAAGACGATACCGGGCCTGGAACGCACCGTGATGCTGCGGCCGGGCTATGCGATCGAGTACGACTATGTCGATCCGCGCGCGCTGACGCCGACACTTGAGACGCGGGCGATTGCAGGCCTCTTCCTCGCCGGCCAGATCAACGGTACGACGGGCTATGAGGAAGCGGCGGCGCAGGGTCTGCTCGCAGGCCTCAATGCAGCACGCCGCGCCGGGGGCAGCAAGCCCGTCAGCCTCGACCGGACGCAATCCTATATCGGCGTGATGGTCGATGATCTGGTGACCCGCGGCGTTACGGAGCCGTATCGGATGTTCACCTCGCGTGCCGAGTTCCGGTTGTCGCTGCGCGTCGACAACGCCGATGAACGCCTGACGCGCCTCGGCATCGCGCTTGGAGTCGTCTGCAGCGCTCGCCAAGAGCGTTTTGAGCGCCGGCAGTCAGAAATCGTTAAGCTTACCGAACTCTTGTGCGAACGGACGCTCTCACCGAATGAAGCAGCGGCGGCCGGGCTGGAGCTCAACCGCGATGGGATCCGGCGCCCAGCGTTCCAAATTCTATCTTATCCCGCTATCGATTTCGAAGCTCTGCTCCGAGTCTGGCCCGATCTGGCGGCGTTCTCCGAGCCGGTGCGGGCGCGGGTCGCAGCGGACGCGACCTATGCGGTTTATCTCGGCCGGCAGGCGGCCGAGATCGAATCCTATCAACGGGATCAGGCGCTGGCGCTGCCCGCCGATCTCGATCTCGACGGTATCTCAGGCCTATCGAACGAGTTGCGGCTGAAACTGCGCGCGGCTTGGCCGAGCAACCTGGCGCAGGCGGGCCGGATCGAGGGAATGACGCCGGCGGCCTTGACCCTGTTGGCTGCTCATGCTCGCAAGCATCAGGCCACGCGCTTGGCGGATGCAGAGGCATGACCCTGTGACTTATGTTGATAAGGCGGATAACTCCGACCGCCTCCACGCTTTTCGCTTGACGCCTGTTTCACGTGAAACACAGGAGCGCCTCGCCATTCTGGTGGCGGAGCTCAAGCGCTGGCAGCAGGCGAAGAATCTGGTCTCGGGGGCGACGCTTGATGCGGTCTGGACCCGGCACGTTGCCGATTCCCTGCAGTTGCTCGACCATGCGCCACAGGCGCGGCGTTGGCTCGACCTCGGCTCGGGTGGCGGTTTTCCCGGCCTGGTGCTCGGCATTCGGTTGGCGGAACTGGGCGGGCATATCGACCTGGTTGAAAGCAACGCCCGCAAATGCGCCTTCCTGCGCCATGCTGCGCGGCTGACCGGCTCACCTGTCACCGTCCACAATGCCCGGATCGAGGATGTTGTCGACGGTTTCGTCGGCAAGGTGGAGGCCGTAACGGCACGAGCGCTGGCACCGCTGCCCTTGCTGCTCGACTGGTGTAAAGAGCTGTTGAGAACCGGGGTGACAGGAGTCTTTCCCAAGGGACAACATCTAGAGGCGGAATTGACCGCCGCGGCTAAATATTGGAAGATTCAGGCCACAACGTTTCCATCCTTGACGGATTCGGCGGCCGCTATCCTGGTGATCGGTGGCGCCGAGAAACGGGCCGATTGATGACCGATCCTCGTCCTATCTCCATTCCGGCGCGGCCGCGTGTGCTGGCGCTCGCCAATCAGAAGGGCGGGGTCGGCAAGACCACGACCGCGATCAACCTTGGTACCGCCCTCGCCGCCATCGGCGAGAAGGTGCTGATCATCGATCTCGACCCGCAAGGCAACGCTTCGACCGGGCTCGGCGTCGACCGGAAGAGCCGCAAGGCCTCGACCTATGACGTGCTCTGCGGCGATATCGGCCTGGGCATGGCGATGCAGGCAACGGCCGTTCCCAATTTGTCCCTGGCGCCATCGACGCTCGATCTTCTGGGCGTCGAGCTCGAGATCGCCGGCGCCAAGGACCGCGCCTTAAGGCTGAAGAAGGCGATCGATGAGCTGGTCCACGACCAGCGTTGCAACGACCTGACCTATATCCTGATCGATTGCCCGCCCTCGCTCAGCCTCATCACCATCAACGCGATGACCGCGGCCGACGCGGTGCTGGTGCCGCTGCAATGCGAGTTCTTCGCGCTGGAGGGTCTCAGCCAGCTGCTCAAGACGGTCGAGCAGGTCCGTGCTGGCCTCAATCCGCGCCTGATCATCCAGGGCGTGGTGCTGACCATGTACGACCCCCGTAATAACCTCTCCGGTCAGGTCATGGCCGATGTTCGCCATTTTCTCGGCGACAAGGTCTACGACACTGTGATTCCACGTAATGTGCGAATCTCGGAGGCGCCGTCCTATGGCAAGCCGGCACTGCTCTACGATCTGCGCTGCGCCGGTTCGCAGGCCTATCTCAAGCTGGCCTCGGAGGTGATCAAGCGCGAGCGCACGCTGCGCGCCGCCTGATCGGTAGAAGAAGGTTCAAGAGGAATGGCAATGGTCGAGGAACAGGGGCGCTCGCGTCTTGGCCGGGGTCTGGCTGCGCTGATCGGCGATGTCGGCGAGGAGATCGGCGCGATCGAGCGGGCGCGCGGACAGCGCAAGGTGCCGGTCGAGTTCCTGCGTCCGAATGCGCGCAACCCGCGCAAGGCCTTCGCGGAAGCCGAGCTCGAAGACCTTGCCGCCTCGGTGCGCGAGCGCGGCATCCTGCAGCCGATCATCGTGCGCTCGATCCCCGGGATGATCGATGCCTATGAGATCATCGCTGGCGAACGGCGCTGGCGGGCGGCGCAGCGGGCCGAGCTGCACGACGTCCCCGTCATCCTGGTCGAGGCCAATGATCGCGAGGCGCTCGAAATCGCCATCGTCGAGAACGTGCAGCGCGCCGATCTGAACGCGATGGAAGAGGCGGCCGGCTATGAGCGCCTGATCGCCGAGTTCGACTATACCCAGAACGATCTCGCCAAGGTGATCGGCAAGAGCCGCTCGCATGTGGCGAACACCCTGCGCCTGAGCAAGCTGCCCGAGCCGGTCAAGCGCATGGTCGGCGAGGGCGCGGTTTCGGCTGGTCATGCGCGGGCGCTGCTTGCTGTTTCGGACCCGGAACAGGTCGCCAAACGCATTGTCGAGCAAGGGCTTACGGTCCGGGATATCGAACGGCTCGGCCAGGACGAGGCGCGTAGCGAGAACAAGCCCGTCAGGGCGGCCGCGCCGAAGCCCGAGAAAGATCCTGATACGCGCGCGGTCGAGAAGGCGCTGGAGGAGGCGCTGGGCCTCAGCGTCGCGATCCAGCACCGTGCCAGCGGGGGCGGTGAATTGAAGATCAGCTACAAGACGCTGGAGCAACTCGACGCGCTCTGCCGTCGGCTAAAAGCTTGATCGTCTTCAGCTGCACTTGTACTCATCATTGCAAGCAGAACGGTCCAGAGCTTAGCCTTGGATTGCTTTGCCGTATTCGCTGGCAATGATTTAACCGCCAGATCTGGAAAAGCCTAACCGCGACTCCTGCCGCCCATCCGGCTGAGCGTCCAGAGCGCGCGGGCAGCGATCGGCTTGGCCATGTCGCCGTCGCGGCGCACGGCCAGCATCGCTGTTCCCAGAATCGTCACGGCATCGCGCAGCTTCGCGGTCGGCCAGGCGTTGAGCGCGGCTTCGGCGGCGGCGATGCGCGGATAGGGCAGGCGCATGGCGCCGACAGCCTCGCGCGGCGGCTTGCCGCCTTCGATGGCCAGCTTGGCCTTTAGCAAGGCGAGCGCGTGGCGCAGGACCGCGCCGAGCAGAACGCCCTGGTCGAGCCCTTCGCCGGCAAGCTTGGCAAGGGCGAGGTCGAGGCTCGGCAGGCGGCCGGCGAAGACCGCGTCGACCACGCCCGCCTGTTCGCGCTGGGCGGTGTCGCCGACCACGGCCTCGACATGGGCTGCCGTCAATGCGGTGTCGCTGCCGGCATAGAGGATCAGCTTGTCAATTTCCTGGCGCGAGGTCTGGCGGTCACCGCCAAGCAGGCTGGTCAAAAGGTCGCGCGTAGTCCGGTCGATATTCTTGCCGGCGGCGCGGGCCATCTCGTCGACGATCGTACCGAGGTCGCGGGCGGCGTCGCCATAGCAAGGCACCGCAAGCGCCGACCTGGCGCGCTCGCAGGCGGTGCGCAACGGGTTCGTCTTCTGGAGATCGCCGGCCTCGATGATGACGATCGCGTCTTGCGAAGGCGTCGCCAGCAAGGGCTCGACGGCTGCAACGAGTGGGCGCGAGGTCGGCGACACCCGGATCGCGCGCCGGCCACCGAACAGGCCGATCGTGTTGGCCTCGTCGACCAGCTTCAGTGGGTCGGAAGCGACATCGTCGCCGTCCATGCGAATCAGCTGGAAGGCGTCCTGCGGATCGTCGACGCTGCCACGGGCCAGCGCTGCGGCTCGCTCCGAGATCAGCCCGGCATCGGGGCCATAGAACAGGAACAGGCGAAAGGCGGGATCCGGACGCGCCAGCGCCCGGTCCGCCTCATGCGCCTTGATCGTCGCCATCGGCTCAGCCGGCGACGAGCGCAGCGGCGACGCGGGCCTTGATCAGCTGGGCGAGTTCCTTGGCGGCGCGAACCTGCGCATCGCGCGCGGCGCGCAGCGAAGCGAAACGCTGCTGCGAGCGCTCGTAGGGTGCGCGGACGACGCTCTGGCCGGTGGCGACCGTCTCGTTCGAACCGGCCCGGGTCAGCTGCCAATCGACCGTCGCGACCAGGACGGCCGAATCGGCGCGGCCATTGGCGTAGTCGACGGTGATGACCTCGAGCGTCTCCCGCGTCGTTGCGGTGAGCTTCAGGATCTTCTGCCGGTCGGGCTCGCCGCCACCGTCGAACTCGAAGACGAGCTCGTTGCGCAGATAGTGCCCGACCAGGCCCTTGATCTCCGGGACCTCGATGCCGAGCATGGCGTTGCGGACATTGCCGCCGACCCTGCTGACCGTGCCCTCGCCATAGAGCGGCTGGAAGCAGCCGCCAGCGAGCGCGGCGAGGCCGAGGGCGGCTGCGAGGGCCAGCGGACGACGGCGCGTCATGGTGCCGGTCTCAGACGACGACATTCACGATCCTCCCCGGCACCACGATCACCTTGCGGATCGGCCGGTTCTCCAGAGCCCTGGCGACAGCCTCAGAGGCGCGCACGATCGCCTCGACGGCCACGGTATCGGCATCGGCAGGCACCGTCACCTCCGCCCGTTTCTTGCCGTTGACCTGCACCGGCAGGATCTTGCTGTCATCCTGTAACAAATCCGTTTCCGCCTGCGGCCAGGAGGCTTCGCCTGCCAGGCCCGGAAGCTTCAGCGCCTGCCAGCATTCCTCGGCGAGATGCGGCATCACCGGAGCCACAAGCTGCGTGGCGATCGTGGCGGATTCATGCAGCGCGAAGGCCATGTCGGCGGGGATATCCGCGGACTCGGCGGCAGCATCGAGCGCTTTGCCGATGGCGTTGGCCAGGGTGTAGACATGGGCGACGCAGCGATTGAAGGCGAGCCGCTCGATATCGGCGCCGACAGCGTGCAAGGCCCGGTGGCTCGCCTTGCGCAAGGTGAGCGCCGGCTCCGAGAAGCTTGCGGGGCGTGCCGGCTGGCCGCCGGTGCGCTCGCCGATCTCGGCGACCAGGCGCCAGAGACGTTGGACGAAGCGGGCGGCGCCCTGGACGCCCTCGTCGCTCCAGATCACGTCGCGATCCGGCGGCGAATCCGAGAGCATGAACCAGCGGGCGGTGTCGGCGCCGTAGGAAGCGATGATGTCGTCGGGGTCGACGACGTTCTTCTTCGACTTCGACATCTTCTCGATCGGGCCGATCTCGATCGGAGCACCGGTTTCGACGTCGAAGCCGCGGCGCTCATTGCCGACCGTCTCGATCCGGACGTTGCCGGGCTCGACCCAGGTGCCGTCCTGGGCCCGGTAGGTCTCGTGCACGACCATGCCCTGCGTGAACATGCCGTCAAAGGGCTCGTCCAGCCCGGTATGGCCGGTCGCCTTCATCGCGCGGGTGAAGAAGCGTGAATAGAGCAGGTGCAGGATCGCGTGCTCGACGCCGCCGATATACTGGTCGACCGGCAGGAAACGGTCGACAGCCTTACGGTCCGTCGGGCTGTCCGTCCGCCACGGGTCGGTGAAGCGGGCGAAGTACCATGACGAATCGACGAAGGTGTCCATCGTGTCGGTTTCGCGCCGCGCCGGCTTGCCGCATTGCGGGCAGGCGACATGCTTCCAGCTCGGATGATGGTCGAGCGGATTGCCCGGCTTGTCGAAGGAGACGTCGTCCGGGAGCTTGACCGGCAGGTCCTGCTCCGGGACCGGCACGACGCCGCAATCCTCGCAATGGACGATCGGGATCGGGCAGCCCCAGTAGCGCTGGCGCGAGATGCCCCAGTCGCGCAGGCGGAAATTGACCTTGCGCTGGGCGACCGGGCGATTGCCGAGAGTCGCGGCTTCCAGCCGCCTGGCGACCTCTTCTTTCGCCTCCGGAATGGTCATGCCGTCGAGGAAGCGCGAATTGATAATCCGCCCCTCGCCATCATAGGCGGTGTCGGTGATGACGAAGCTCGCGGGATCTGTGCCTTCCGGGCAGACCACCGGGGTATTGCCGAGGCCATACTTGTTGACGAAGTCGAGGTCGCGCTGGTCATGCGCCGGGCAGCCGAAGATCGCGCCGGTGCCGTATTCCATCAGGATGAAGTTCGCGACATAGACCGGCAAAGTCCATGTCGAATCAAACGGATGGGCGGCGCGCAGGCCGGTGTCGAAGCCCTGCTTCTCGGCCTTGTCGATGTTCTCTTGGGCCGTGCCGGTCTTCTTGCACTCGGCGATGAAGTCCTGCAGCGCCGGATTCGTTTCGGCAGCGGCCTTGGCCAGTGGATGATCCGGCGCCACCGCCAGGAATTTCGCGCCGAACAGCGTGTCGGGACGAGTCGTATAGACCTCGACCTCGCTCTGGCCCAGCGCATTCGATTCGAGAGCGAAACGAACCAGCAGGCCTTCCGAGCGGCCGATCCAGTTCTTCTGCATCAGCCGGACCTTGTCCGGCCAGCGGGTCAGGCCTTCCAATGCGTCGTTCAGCTCCTGGCCGAAGGCGGTGATCTTGAAGAACCACTGCGTCAGCTCGCGGATCTCGACGGGAGCGCCCGAGCGCCAGCCGCGGCCGTCGATGACCTGCTCATTGGCGAGCACGGTCTCGTCGACCGGATCCCAGTTGACCTTGGCGGTCTTGCGGTCGACCAGCCCGGCCTTCAGGAAGTCGAGGAAGAGCTTCTGCTGGTGCTTGTAGTAGCTGGCGTCGCAGGTGGCGAGCTCGCGGCTCCAGTCGAGCGACAGGCCCATCGACTGCAGCTGGCCGCGCATCGTCGCGATGTTGGCGTAGGTCCAGTCACGCGGGTGGACCTTGTTGGCCTTGGCGGCGTTCTCCGCCGGCAGGCCGAAGGCGTCCCAGCCCATCGGATGGAGCACCGAAAAGCCCTTGGCGCGCTTGTAGCGCGCGACGACGTCGCCCATCGCATAGTTGCGGACATGGCCCATATGGATGCGCCCCGACGGATAGGGGAACATCTCGAGCACGTAGTAGGGCGGCCGCGTATCGTCGTTGCGGGTCTCGAAGAGCTTGCGCTCGTTCCAGACCTGGCGCCATTTCGGCTCGGCTTCCTTCGGATTGTAGCGTTCGACGGCCATGCTGATCGTGTCGTTCTTGCGTGAGCGGACTGGGCCGGACTAGGACACCATCGCAGCTCCCGGGTCAATGTTCGGAACGGCTTGGCAGGGGCGCACGAGGCAAGGACGGGTCGAAATGTCGGATGTCGTGGCGAGACTTCAGGAAACGCGGGACGCGATCGCCCGCGCCGCACGCGATTTCGGCCGCGAGCCGGAAGCGGTGACGCTGGTCGCGGTCTCCAAGACCAAGCCGGCCGAGATGATCGTGCCGGTCTTGGGCGCCGGCCAGGTCGATTTCGGCGAGAACTACGTCCAGGAGGCCAAGGAGAAGTGGCCGGTGCTGCGCGAGCGCTTCCCGAAGGCTCGGTTGCACATGATCGGACCGCTGCAGTCGAACAAGGCGCGCGACGCGGTGGCGCTGTTCGACGTGATCCAGTCGCTCGACCGCGAGAGCCTCGCCAAGGAGCTGGCACGCGAGATCGAGCGCGCCGGCAAGGCGCCTGAGCTGATCGTCCAGGTCAATACCGGCGCCGAGCCGCAGAAGGGCGGCGTCCTGCCCGGCGAGGCCGACGCCTTCCTGGAGCTGTGCCGGAGCCGTTACAGCCTCACCATCGCGGGGCTGATGTGCATTCCCCCGGCCGAGGATCCGCCCTCGCCGCATTTCGCCCTGCTCGGCAAGATCGCCAAGCGCAACGGCCTGGCGATCCTGTCGATGGGGATGAGCGCCGATTACGAGGCGGCGATCCAGCTCGGCGCCACCCATGTCCGGGTCGGCAGCGCGATTTTTGGCGCACGGGGCTGATCGCGCTGCTGCGCCGATGGCCTAGATCGGTTGGCCGACATCGATGCGGTTGCCATCCGGGTCCTCGAAGACGAAGGCGCGCAGGCCGTAGTCCTTGTCGCGCACGCCCTTGACGATGCGCATGCCATGGCGCTGGCAGAGCTCGTGGAAGGCGTCGACATCATCGACCATCATATGGGCGATGTTGAACGGCGCCGCCTTATGGTCCTTCTGCAGGGTCAGGTGGATTTCGGCCTTGCCCTTCTTGAGGATCATGAAGCCGACCGGTTGGCCGTTCTCGAAGGTCTTGGTGAAGCCGAGGGCATCGACATAGAAGGCGCAGGCGCGTTCCATGTCCTTGACGGGAAACATGGCTGCGACGCGGCCGAAGCCGATCTCGGTCATGGGCGAATCAGTCATGGCACAGTCTCTTGCTGGGAGCTGGCCTGAGCTGAACGGGGCGGTGCCCGCTCACATCCGGCGCTCCTGATATCGATCGGCGAGACGGTGCTCCGCGCCAGTATCCCCGGCCTGGACCAGCTTGCAAGCCCTTAGCGCACGACGATCGCGCAGCGTCGCGCCAGCCTGGGCAGGACCTTGCCGAAAATGTCGCCGGTGACGGCGACGCAGCCGGCCGTCGGGGTGAAGCCCGGCCGGGCGAGGTGCCAGAAGATGGCGCTGCCGCGGCCGCGCCGGACGGGAGCATCGTTCCAGCCGAGCTCGACGATGACGTCATAGAGATTGTCGGCGCGGGCGAGCCGCTCCTCGGCTTCTCCGGGCGGGCGATCGATCAGGCGGTTGTAGCGCCGGTCGGTCTGGTCGTCGCACCAGGCATCGCGCGGCGTGATGGCGCGGACCGGCAGCAGGCTCGAAGGTCGCGGCAGCCGATCGGCGCGGTAGAACACCCGGCGCAGCGGCAGCGTCGCCCGTGGGGTGCCGCCATCGCCTTCGCGCTTGGCGACGATGACGCCGGAGCGGCCGAGCGCGCAGGGAAAGGCGGCGGAGCCGGCGATCAGGAAGCCCTTGCGGCGATCATTCACCGAGCGCACCACCACCAGTTTCGTCAGCCGCCGGCCCGCCGCGGCGCGATCATCACGTTTTCTCACAGGCCATCCATCTTGCGTGATCTGCCGTCCGTTTGCTGTCGTCCGGCATGCTTTCCGTTTGACCGGCTTGCGCCGTCCAGTCAGAATCCGCGCTCAACTCAATATGTTGGAGCATGAGCCGTTCGCAAAGGTGGCTCCCACTTCCGCCGAACATGCTCTACTATTGCATCAACGCAAATGGGCTGACTCGCCTTCATGTCTGCAACTCACCATATCCTGCTGGTCGATGACGACCAGATGCTGCGCGACGCGCTCGCCGAGCAGCTCGCGCTCTATGACGAATTCAAGGTGTCGACGGCGTCGAATGCGACGGCGAGCCTGAAGGCCGTACAGGCCGAACGCATTGATCTCGTGGTCATGGATGTCGGCCTGCCCGACATGGATGGCCGCGAGGCGGTGAAGCTGATGCGCAAGAACGGCTTCAAGGGCCCCGTGGTGATGCTGACCGGGCAGGGGTCGGACGCCGACACCGTGCTCGGGCTCGAAGCCGGCGCCAACGACTATGTGGTCAAGCCGTTCAAGTTCGCCGTGCTGCTGGCGCGTATCCGCGCGCACTTAAGGCAATACGAGGCGAGCGAGGACGCCATTTTTCAAGTTGGTCCGTATACCTTCCATCCGGGCTCGAAGTTGCTGGTCAGCGCCAAGGGTTCGAAGACCAAGCTTACCGAGAAGGAGACGGCGATCCTGCGCTTCCTTTATCGCGCCGGCCGCAAGCCGATCGCGCGCGAGACGCTGCTGCAGGAGGTCTGGGGCTATAATTCGCAGGTCACGACGCATACGCTCGAGACCCATATCTACCGCCTGCGCCAGAAGATCGAGCCGGACCCCGCCAATGCGCGCCTGCTCGTCACCGACGCCGGTGGCTACCGGCTGAATCCGTAGTCCTGCATGTCGCTCAACGACGACATCGCGCTGCTGGCCCGTCAGCCGCTGCTGGGCCTGATGGATCGCGATGCGTTGCGCCTCGTCGCCTTCGCCGCCGAGACGAGGTCGCTGCGTGCCGGCGATGTGCTGTTCCGGCGCGGCGAGGGGTCGGACGGCGCCTTCCTCGTCATCTCCGGTGCGGTAGCGCTGAAGCGCGAGGATGATGGCCGGCCGGCGGACGAGGTCGTCGGACCGGGCGCGCTGCTCGGTGAGCTCGCGCTGTTCACGGCGCTGGAGCGGCCGGTGACGGCGATCGCACGCGAGCCGACCCAGGTGATGCGCCTGGCGCGCAGCGTGATGCGCCGGGTGCTCGGCGAATCACCCGATTCGGCCCAGGCGATCGCAGCGGCGGTGGCGGAGCGCCTCCACGCGTTTAATAGCGAGCTGGCGGCGGTCGGGACGGCGCTCAGGGCGATCGACGTCCGCTGAGCGCGCTCACAGCTCCAGCTGCACCGTCACCGGGACATGGTCGGAAGGCCGCTCCCAGCCGCGTGCCTCGCTCAGGAAGCTGAGATCGCGCAGCGTCGGCTTCAGGGCGTCCGAGAGCCAGATATGGTCGAGCCGGCGGCCGCGGTTCGAGGCCTGCCAGTCGGCGGCGCGGTAGCTCCACCAGCTGTAGAGCTTCTCGGGCTCGGGCCGGAGCGTGCGGGCGGCATCGGTCCAGCCGAGCTCGCTGCGCAGCTTCTCCAGCGTCGTGGTCTCGATCGGGGTGTGGCTGACGACGTCGAGCAGCTGCTTGTGACTCCAGACATCGTGCTCATAGGGGGCGATGTTGAGGTCGCCGACCAGGATGCTCGGCCGCCCCGACGGGTTGCGGGCGATGCCCCAGGCGCCGATGGCGTCGAGGAATTGCAGCTTGTGGGCGAATTTCGGATTGGCCTCGGGATCGGCGATGTCGCCGCCGGCCGGGATGTAGAAATTATGGATGGCGATGCCGGCTGCGGCACCGGCGCCCTGATCGAGCACGACGGTCATGTGGCGGGCGTCATTGCGCTCGCACATCGCCATTGCCTCCTGCTCGGAGAAGGGCAGCTTCGAGACGATGGCGACGCCGTTATAGCCCTTGTTGCCGATGAAGGCCTGATGGACGTAGCCCGCCTCCGAAAAGGCCTTGGCCGGGAACTGCTCGTCCGGCGTCTTGGTCTCCTGCAGGCAGAGGACGTCGGGCTGATAATCCCTGAGGAACTGCGTGACCATCCCGATGCGCAGGCGCACCGAGTTGATGTTCCAGGTGGTGACGGAGAGCTGCACGAAAGGGGAAATCCGGCCTGAAAGGGAAGCCGGAAACTGGGTCGTCAGACCAAGAAAAGCAAGAGTTTGCGCAATTCCATCCCGTCATTCCAGGCGCTTTGCTGCGCGAAATCCCGGGAAGACGGAGGAACGTAGCGGCGCTCAGAGCACGCGCTGGTAGTCGATCACGAAGTTCTTCTGGTCGGGCCGGCGCTGGGTGTCGAGATTGTAGAGCGACACCGAGGTCTCGTAGCCCTGCGGATCGATCACCACCCATTGCCTGAGCTCGTTGGCGGTGAGGTCGAAGTTCAAGGTGATCTTCGAGGTGCCGCCCAGCGTCGAGCGATCCTCGAGCTTGAGCGAGAGGATGTCGCCCTTGGTGCTGACGCCGGTGACGGTGGTGTCGCGTTCGAGGCTGATCTGCTCCTTGAGCAGGAACTTCAGCGGCGTCTGGCCGATCGAATAGAGGTCCTGGGTCGCGAGCTTGCGGTCCCGGATCGCGACCGAGGTGCCGTCGGCCACGACCTCCATCGTCACCGGCGGACGATATTCGAAGCGCATCTTGCCCGGTCGCTGGACATAGAGCTTGCCCTCGAAGCGGCGCCCGTCGGCGGCGAATTGCAGGAAGTCCCCCTGCAGGGTCGTGAAGCCGTTGAAATAGGCGTTCAGCCGCTCGACGGCCTCGGCCTTCGAGAGCGGGGCGCTCGGCTTGGACGAACGGGCCGGAGTCGCTACGCGCGGCTCATTGGTGGCGGTGACCACCGGGGCAGGAGCATGGGCGGCGGGGGTCGGCGCAGTCGTTTCGGCCTGGACGGCATCGGTACGCGGCATCCCCAGGCCCGGCGGACGGATCGGCGGCAGCGGGATCGCCCGCTGCGCAGTGCGCGGCGCGGCCGGCTGGGAGGCCGGCTTGATGTCGAGCGGCTGGGCGCTGACCTGGCCCGACGCCAGCGCGAGCGCCAGAGCGGCGGCTGCGAGGGCTGGCATGGGCGAACGATGGATCATGATATTTTTTAAGTCCGGTTGGCGGCCTTCTGGCGGAATATCGTGCCGCCATGGCTGGCCGGCAAGGGTTCAACGCGTCAGTTCGCGATGAGGTTGCACCGGTCTGATGGCATTTTCAGGACCGGTTTCGCGCCACTTGGCCGCAGCCAGCCT
>PNLY01000062.1 GCA_013823325.1 Methylobacterium sp. | reverse complement strand
CAGGCCGAACTGGTGCGCGAAGAGTGACTTCACCAGCTCCGGCGGCTCCAGCGGATATTCGGCGAACCAGGCAGTAGGCACCGCCGAGAACAATTCCCAGAAGCCGAGGCCGGCGAAGCCGCCAATGGCGAGGTTGATCACGGTGCGGGTGGAGGGCAGCGCGAAGCCCCGGCTCATGGTCGCGGTGGTCATGGCGTATCCTTTCCGTGGGATCAGTGGGCGATGGCGAGCGGGGTGGAGGCGACGGCGAGCGCGGCGACGAGACCGCTCGCCGTCTTTCCGAGCCGCCCGAGCTTTTCGAGCCGGCGGCTGGCGAAGCGGTTGTGACCTTTGCGCCGCGCCAGGCGCTCGAGCAGGACGATCGCGGCGCGATCGTGCTCGCCGGACCGGATCAGGCTCTCGGCATAGGCCTGCTCGAACAGGTCACGCTGGGCATGGCTGCCGCCGACGGCGAGCAGGCCGTCACGGGCAGCGCCGAGCAGCCGGCCAGCCGCGCCATAATCGCCTTCATGAAAGGCGATCAGTCCGAAAGCAGCCAACGCCCCATTGCGAGCTGCGTCGCGTCGCTCTGCGCTGGGATGGGCCTTCGCATCCGCGATCAGGCCGCGGGCAATGGCCTCAGCCCCGTTGGCATGACCGGCACCGAGCAGCGACAGGGCATAGTGCAGGTCGGCAAAGACCAGGCAGCCGTCATGGACGCGGCCTTCCGCTCTGACGGCGAGCTCGTCCCAGCGACTACCGACATCGACGCCGGCGAATTCGAGCCGCGCCAGCAACGAGGCGCCATTGGCGATGTCGCGATAGTCGTCGGTCGACTCGGCCCGGATCTCCTCGTCATAGAGCCGCACCACCTCGGCGGTCTCGCCGCGCTCCAGCCGGAACAAAGCGAGATGCCAGAAGATATGGAAGCGCAGATTGTTGGCGTGAGCCCAGCTGCGGCCGTCGCCGAGCCAGGCGACACCTTCGTCGGCCCGGCCGGTCATCTCCAGCACATGGGCAACGGCATGGCGGCCCCAGGCGTCGCGCGGGCTCAAGGCCACGGCGCGGCGCCCAGCCCGCTCGGCCTCGACATAGAAGCCGCGCTCCTCGAGCGCGAAGGCATGGCAGCCATGGACATAGCCGGCGAGCGGATGGCTCTCGCCGAAGCCGGGCGCGACACGGCGCAAGGTCGTCAGCATTTCAACCTGGTCCCCAAGCATGAAGCGGATGCCGTGGGAGAGCTTGAGCGCCAGCACGTCGTAGGGATGGGCGAAGAGGACCCCCTCCAGCCGCTCCGCCGCCCGGCGCGGGGCGGCGTCGAGCCAGAGCGCCAGCGCCTCGACCACCATCGCCTCACGCCGGGTGACCGGCCGCAGGCGTGTCGCCGCACGGGCTTTGGCAAGGCAGTCGCGGGCCGGGCCGAGCAGTTCGCTGCGCGCCAGCGAGAGCAGCATCAGCCCCTTGGCGGCATGCGCCAGGGCGAAATCCGGGTCAGCGGCGAGAGTGCGGGCAAGGTGCTCGGGCGTGGCGGCGGCGTGCGCGAGCAGCGCTTCGAGCGTATCGTTCCAGGCGAGCCGCGCGGCATCGTTCGCAACGGTGATGCGATCGCCGGAGAGGTCGTGATGCGTGGCGTAAGACATGGGCTGCTCCAGTACCGCGCCGAACAGGGGCGCTCGTCAGGGAGTTCGCAATGGGTCGATCAAGTGGCGTTCAACTCGCTTCACGGACCCGTGTTCTCACCGCAGCGGCCGCTGCCGGATCAGGCTGCCGCTCGGCCGCGGGCTTGGGGCTCGGGCCGGCCCAGGGCGCGCTCTTGAACCAGCCGACGACCAGCGCTGCGGCGAGGATCAGCGCGAAGCCGGCGAGGTTGAGCAGGGCCACCACCGGCTCGCTGCGGCCGGCCATGTCGGCGGCGGTGCCCAGTAGCCGCGCCAGCACCACACTGGCGAGGAAGGCTGCGAGCGATTGCCGGCCGATCAGGATGAGGAGGTGGCCGGCGCCGCGATCGAGTCGGTCCCGCCAGGGCTCGATCAGGCTCAGCACGACATAGGCGAGCGCCAGGAAGTGCAGCACGCGCAGGATGTGCAGGTCGGTCTTCTCGCTGGCGGGGATAATGAGATCGCGGGCAGCTTGAGCCGCCGGCCATTGTTCGAGGACGCCCCAGAAGGACAACGGCACAGAGACGAGGATGAAGAGCGCGGCCGCGAGCATCAAGCGCCGGTCGCCGAGCCGCGGCACCGGCAGCCAGTTCATGCCGATGAAGAAGCCGGTGAAGAAGATCAGCTGCCAGGCGAAAGGGTTGAGGAACCAGCCGGCATCGTTCCAGGGATTGCCGGGCAGGTTGAGCCCCCTGGCCCAGACCGCGGCGTAGAGCCCGATCGAGATCAGGAGTGGCAATGCGACCTGCAGGCGCCGCGCCAGCATCATCACCGGCACCAGCGCCAGGATGACGAGATACATCGGCAGAATGTCGAGATAGTCCGGCTGCCAGGTCAGCGTGGCGAGGCCGAGCAGTGCGCGTTCCGGATCGGCCAGCAACGGCGCGAATTGCTGCGTGAGGACGGAGAGGCCGAAGCTCCGGTCCAGCAGTGCGGCGAGCGCGATCAACGCCAGCACCAGCCCGATCTGCGCCCAGTAGACCTGCCAGATCCGGTAGGCGATGCGCGCCGTGCCGAGCCAGAGGCCGCGCCGGGTGAAGACGCCGCCGAAGGCGAGCGCGCTGGCGAGGCCCGAGCAGAAGACGAAGAGTTCGGCACCCGAGGAGAAGCCGAAGCGTGCCGGGATCCAGGCGTTCCAGCTGTTCGCCGGCAGATGCGCGACGAAGATGATCAGCATGGTCAGGCCGCGGAAAAGATCGAGCCGCTCGTCGCGGGGCCGCTTCGCCGTCGCGGCAGGGAGCGCAGCCATCAGAACGCCCCCTCATAGCTGGTAGCATCGATGCGGCAGGCCAGCAGCGTGAAGCCGTCGCGCCGGAAGGCCGCTTGCGCCTCGCGCGCGAGCGTCTCGCGGTCCTCGATCGCCACGCCGTGTCCGCCCATCGCCCGGGCGACGGCGGAAAAATCGGTCTCGCCGATGTCGACGCCGGCGCGGGCCAAGCCGAGCTGGCGCTGCTTCAGCGCGATCAGGCCCAGCGCCCGGTCGACGAGCACGACGACGATCACCGGCAGGCGCAGATCGCGCAAGGTCGCCAGCTCGCCCAGCACCATCTCGAGCCCGGCATCGCCGACGAAGCAGAGCGTCGGCCGGCCGGAGCCGAGCGCGGCGCCCGTCGCCAGCGGCAGGGCGCAGCCCATGGTGCAGAGCCCGCTCGACTGCAGCAGGCGACGCGGCCCGTCGCAGTCCCAGATCTGGCTGAGCAGGATGCGATGGGCGCCGGAATCGGCAGTCGCGACGGTGCCGGCCGGAGCGATCTCGCGCAAGGTCGCGAAGACGGCGTGCGGTCCCCACGCCGCGGGAGCGGCGAAGGCGGCGCGAAAAGCCTGGCGGATCGCGGCGGGCTCGCCGCCCGGCCAGGTCGCCTTTGCCGGGAGCCCATCCGCGAGGCGCGTCAGGATCGTGCCGACATCGCCTTCGAGCAGCAGGCTGGACGCGTGCATGCCATGCTGGATCGGCTCGGCGACGATGTCGATGACCGGCTTGCCGGCCGGCCAGGGATTGCGCCAGCCCTGGCGCATCTCGATCGGATCGTAGCCGGCAAGCACGATCAGCTCGGCCGCCTCGATCAGCGGCCGGACGATCGCGTCCGCCCTGGGCGACAGGCCAACGGCGCCGATCACGCGCGGATCGCCCTCCGGCACCAGCCCCTTGGCCTTATAGGTGGTGAGCAGCCGCGCCCCCGTACCGGCGAGGAAGCAATCGAGCGCAGCCCCACCCTCCTGCTCGACGAGATCGAGTCCGGCGATGACCAACGGCCGCTGCGCAGCGGCGATGAGCGCCTGCGCCGGATGCAGGTCGGCGGGGATGGCCGGCGCAGCGAACGTCATCATAGGCGCGACACGGGGGATAGTGCATGCCTCGGCGACGGAGATCGGCAGGTCGATATGAACTGGCCCCGGCCGGCCGCGCCGGGCAATGGCCACGGCCTTGGCCACGACGAGATCCTCAGTGCCGGAGGCGACACGGAAACTCGCCTTGACGAGCGGGCGCAGCACGGCCTGATGATCGAAGACCTGATGCGTATAGCTCTCGGCCAGCGCCTGATCGACGCAGCCGGTCACAAAGATCAGCGGCACCCGGTCCTGCTGGGCATTTGCGACGACATTGACCGCGTTGGCGACGCCGGGGCCAAGCGTCGCGACCAGTACCGGCAGCGCGCCGGTCGCATGCCAGAGCCCCTCGGCCATGAAGCCGGCGGCATTCTCATGCCGGGCGAGCTCGAAGCGGATGCCGGCGCGCCCAAGCGCATCGACCAGCGCCAGCACTTCGCCGCCGGGGATGCCGAAGGCATGGGTAGCGCCGGCCGCGGCCAGTTGAGCGGCCAGGAGATCGGCGCCGGTGACGGGCTGCCCGAGGCCGGTGCCAGCCGGCTCCGGCGCTATCCGTTCATGGCGCATCGTCTCTCTCCGTTCCGCCGCCGCGGCGGTTCTGAGAGAGAGATCGTGGGGATAGGTGGTTTGGTTACACGATCACGGAGACGTGAGGCCGCCCTGCCTCGCAGCGATGGGCGGGCCGGCCGGCATTGTCAGCCGCCAGGCGCGCTCGACCCAGGCAGAATCGGCCCAGTGGCCGCCGGCATGAAAGCAGAGCTCCAGCCTGGCCGAGCCGCCGCAGCCGCTCGCGATGCGGCAGGCGAGCTCCTTGCTCTGAGAAACATTGCGAGCCGCTTCAGCCCAGGCCGCCGTGCAGCCACCCGGCGCGAGGATCGCGAAGCTCCTGAAGACGTCGCCCTGTCGCGCTCCGGAGCGCAGCGAGCGGCCGGCGAGCGGCACCGTCATATCGCTCGTGCCGTGGACGTGGATCAGCGGCGGGCGTGGGCCGTCGCAGCGTTCCGGCAAGGGCTCCCAGAAGGCACCGGCGATCGGCGCGAAGGCGGAAAAGCGCGCCGGCATCCGGCAGGCAAGATACCAGACCATCGAGCCGCCCTGCGAAAAGCCGCTCGCCAGGATGCGGCGGGGATCGACCAGGAAGCGCGCCGCGACATCGTCCAGAACCTGCCCGACGAAGGCGAACTCGTCGCGATTGCGGGCGGGCGAGCCGGGATAGGACCAGGTATGGCCGGCCCCGTCGGGCGCGATCAGCGCGACGTCGAGGCGCCGGGCGACGGCGAGCAGGCCGGGATCGGCGATCGTCTCTTCTGCAGAGCCCTGATAGCCGTGGAAATACATGATCGCTCCGAGCGGCCGCTCCCTGTCGGCTTGCGGCGGCAGGACGATGCGATAGCTGCCGGTCGCAACAGCGCAGCCCGCATCCTTCGGACAGGCATCGCCGGGCTGCGGCAAGGCAGGCTCCCCTGCGGCGGCGTGCGCCGCGATGACGAAGCCGGCCAGTGCGCCTGCGAGCCGTCGCCTCTTGGCCATCTGCGTCCCCCGGAGAACAAGGGCCGGCATGCCCTCGCGCGAGCGTAACGGACCAGCGCAAGCGCTTCATCGGCCGCTCGCAGGCTTGTGAGCCAGTCCCCGCCATGCGACGGACAGGCAGTTCGCCCCCCGTGCGAGAAACGCAAGACTTGTCGCTGCAAGAGCTCGAAACCCGACTCCGGACGATCTTCCTCGCCGCCCTCGCCGGCGATGCGGCGGCCTATCGCCTGTTCCTCGACACGATCAGCGTGCGATTGCGTGGCTATCTTAGGCAGATGCTGGCGCGCGCCGGCCGAAGCGAGGCGAGCGAGGCGGAGGATGTGCTGCAGGAGACCCTGCTGGCGCTGCATCTGTCGCGCCACACCTACGATGCCACGAGCCCGGTAACGGCCTGGGCGCATGCGATCGCACGCTACAAGCTCGTCGATCATCTGCGCCGTTCCGGCCGCCATACCGCCAATCTGCCGCTCGACGACGAGGCCTACCAGCTCGCCGGGCCTGCCGATGGGGCGGCGTCGGAGGCAAAGCTCGATCTGGAGCGCGCCATGGCGGCCCTGCCGGAGCGCACACGCGCGCTGATCGGCAAGGTCAAGCTTCAGGGCACCAGCGTGGCCGAGGCCGCAGGTGCGGTGGGCATGACCGAGACGGCCGCCAAGGTCGCGATCCATCGCGGCCTGCAGGCGATGGCGAAGTTCCTGTCACGGCGGGGGGAACGGCCGGGATGATTGAAGCCGCGCGTAACCTTTCGACGATCCCGAGCGAATTCCCTGCCGAACGGACAAGAGAACCATGCAGACCGATGAGCTGATCGCCGTGATGACCGCGGGCCACCGCCCGGTGGACACCGGCTGGTTGCGCCGTGCCACCGGGCTCTGCGCTCTGGCGGCGCTGGCGCTCACCGTCCTGCTCGTCCTGATCGTCCTGGGGCCGCGCCCGGATTTCGCTGGTGCCTGGTCGACGTCTCCGGTGATCGCCAAGGCGCTACTCGGCGCCAGCATCGCCGGCACCGCGCTCGTGCTGTTCCAGCGCAGCCTGCGGCCAGGGCTGAAGCCGGGGCGAAAGCTGCCGCTGGTTGGTCTCCCGGTCGCGCTCGTCGTTGCCTGGGCCCTGGCGACGCTTGCGCAGGCACCCGTTGCAGATTGGAGCACTCTAATCTTCGGCCGCTACTGGCGTGCGTGCCTTGTCGCGGTCCCGCTCTACGCGCTCGTGCCGCTGGTCGTCCTCTGCGGGCTGGCACGCCGCGGCGCACCGGTCGACGGCAGGTTGACCGGGGCCTGCGCCGGCCTCGCCTCGGCCGGGCTCGCCATCCTCGCCTACAGCCTGCACTGCCCGGACGACACGGCGCCTTTCCTGGCGACCTGGTATACGATCGCGATCGTAGCTGTCACCGGGACCGGCGCATTGGTCTTCCCGCGGGTTCTACGCTGGTAGAAGGGGCGTCCAGCCGCAAGAGGGCGATCAGCCGGACGGACCGCTATCGACCGTCCTGAAACCAGGGCGCTGATTCTGTGCGAGGACTTAAGAAAGTGGTGCGCAAGAGGTGCGCATTCAGCCTAACGAATTGCGCCTCTTGCGGAAAAATAGATCGGCGACAAGGCCGATACCAAGACACCAAGAAGCCGGCCGCAAGCTTACCCCTTTTCCGCGCCAGACCGCCGCGGCGATAAGGCGCTCCAACTCCCTTCGCACTCCGGGGGCTCCCCACGTTGATCCTTCCTGGTGGTCTTCGGACACGGCTGGTCCGGATCGCGATGGCAGATGGTCCCGCGCGGGTTCGCAGCGCGGAACACGCCGAGCGCCGCAGCGAGGCGAAGGAGCGGATTCGGTCTGTCATCGCGGCCGTTGCCTTCCGTCTTGACGTTGGGCCATGAGGGGCGCGCAGAACCACCTTCAAGGGTCGATGCATAGCGAGTATCAGGCAGGTCGCAGCACGCCTTTGGCTGATATGGAGAGATGCAGATGATCCGGATTGCCGTTGTGGTCGCCGCCCTTATCGGAGCAACCGTATCAATTGCCGCAGAGCGGCTGCCCAACTTTCCGAAGGGCACGTCTTACCGAGAGGCCCGGCGCAGCTTGATCGGTCTTGGCTATACGCCCGTGAAGCTGCCTGATGCCGACAAATGTTATGAAGGCGACGATCGCTGCCAGGGACGGCCAGAGATGGCCTCGTGCTCAGGAACCGGGTTAGGCTACTGCCTGTTCGTTTGGAAGTCGAAGCAAGACACCCTGATCGAAGTCATCACCGTTGGCGAGAGCGAGAACACGGTGAGTTCCGTGCGATGCCGCGCGAACTGTCGATAGCGTCATTGCTATAGCCGCTTGCCTCTCCACGGCACGCTCGGAGACGACTGGCACCAGCCGACCGCCAGGAGGCAGGACGTTGCTGCTGTGCGCGGGGCGCGCGGTGATGTCGCCGGTCGAAGGCAGCGGCTGCGCGAGCCGAGCGCCAATCCGCGAGGAATCCATCCGCGCGACCGAGCCGAGTGCTGCGGGTCTGGGGAACGCTGTCCTCGCCACAATGTTACAAGCGACGGCGGACTGCAGTGTCGGGAAAGGTGGCTGGTGCCGCAAGAGGGATTCGAACCCCCGACCCCCTCATTACGAATGAGGTGCTCTACCAGCTGAGCTATTGCGGCGACGGGTGGGGCTGTATCAGCCCGACCCCGTTTTGACAAGGCAGATGGATGCCAGAAGCCTCGGGGAATTCACACCCGGCCGTACAGCCCTCCGGAGCCGTGATCGCCGCCGACGCCCTCAGCCCTTCCTGAGCTTCTCCGTCTCGGCCTTCTCCTGGCCGAGCGCGACGATACCGCGGCGGATCGCGCGGGTGCGGGTGAAATGCTTGTGCAGGGTCTCGCCGTCGCCATAGCGGATCGCACGCGTGAGCAGCGCCAGGTCCTCGTTGAAGCGGCCGAGCATCTCCAGCACCGCCTCCTTGTTGGCGAGGAAGACGTCGCGCCACATCGTCGGGTCGCTCGCCGCGATGCGGGTGAAGTCGCGGAAGCCGCCGGCCGAGAACTTGATCACCTCCGACTGCGTCACCGCCGCCAGATCCTCGGCGGTGCCGACGATGTTGTAGGCGATCAGATGCGGCAGATGGCTGGTGATGGCGAGGACGAGGTCATGGTGCTGCGAGCCCATCACCTCGACGATCGCCGCCATGCCCTCCCAGAACTGGCGGGTGCGGGCGATCGCCGCCTCATCAGTCCCGGGCGGCGGCGTCAGGATGCACCAGCGATTGAGGAAGAGGCTGGGAAAGCCGGCATCTGGGCCGGAATTCTCGGTGCCGGCGACCGGATGGGCCGGGACGAAATGCACGCCCTCCGGCAGATGCGGACCGACCGCCTCCACCACCGCATGCTTGACCGAGCCGACATCCGACAGGATCGCGCCCGGCTTGAGGACGTCGGCGATCTCTTCCGCAACGGCGCCGCAGGCGCCGACCGGCACGCAGAGCACGACATGGTCAGCGTCGCGCGCAGCCTCCACCGCGCTTTCAGCGACCTCATGACCGAGATCGAGCTCGCGGGCGCGGCGGCGCACATCGGCGTCGGCGTCGCTCAGGACGATATGGCGGGCGAGGTTGAGCTCCTTGGCCGCATGCGCGATCGAGGAACCGATCAGGCCGATGCCGATGATGGCGAGCCGCCCGAAGAGTGGCTCGTCGCGGCGCGGCGCAAAACTGTCGGGCGCGCTCACGCGGCCTTGCCCAGGAACTCGGCCAGGGCGGCAACGACGAGGCGGTTGGCCTCCTCGCTGCCGATGGTCATGCGCAGCGCATCGGGGAGGCCGTAAGATGCGACCGAGCGCAGGATCAGGCCGCGCTGGGTCAGGAAGGCGTCGGCCTCCTTGGCGCTCTTGCCGGCGGCGGCGGGGAAATGGATCAGGAGGAAGTTGCCGACCGAAGGCGTGACGGCGAGTCCGAGCTTCTCCAGCTCGGCCGTGGTCCAGGCCAGCCATTTGTCGTTGTGCTCGATCGCCGAGGCGATGTGCGCCTCGTCGGCGATCGCAGCGACGCCCGCCTCGATTGCGGCGCCATTGACGTTGAAGGGGCCGCGGGTGCGGTTCAACGCATCGATGATGTGGGCGGGGCCATAGGCCCAGCCGAGGCGCAGATTCGCCAGGCCGTAGATCTTCGAGAAAGTGCGGGTCATCACCACGTTCTCTGATGTCGCGACCAGTTCGAGGCCCGAGGCATAGTCGTTGCGCCGGACATATTCGGCATAGGCCGCGTCCAGCACCAGCAGGACATGCGGCGGCAGACCGGCCTGCAGGCGCTTGACCTCGTCGAAGGGCAGATAAGTGCCGGTCGGGTTATTGGGGTTGGCGAGGAAGACGATCTTGGTGCGCGGCGTCACCGCGGCGAGGATCGCGTCGATGTCGGCGGTGAGGTTCTTCTCGGGCACGACCACCGGCTTGCCGCCGGCGGCGAGGATCGCGATCTTGTAGACGAGGAAGCCGTGCTGCGTGAACACGCCCTCGTCGCCATCGCCGAGATAGACCTTGGTGATCAGCTGGAGCAATTCGTCGGAGCCGGTGCCGCAGACGATGCGGTTGGCATCGAGCCCGTAGCGGCCGGCAATCGCCTCGCGCAGCTTTGTCGCCGAGCCGTCCGGATAAAGCTCGAGCTTGCCGGAGAGATTGCCGTAGGCGGCGATCGCCTTCGGGCTCGGGCCGAGCGGGGTCTCGTTGGAGGAGAGCTTGTGCAGCTTGACGCCGGCCGGAGCCGAGGACTTGCCGGGGACATAGGCCTCGATGTCGAGGACGCCGGGACGCGGAACGGGGCGGGAAGCGGGCAGAGCCATGGGGCTGGACCTTGAAGGAATGATCAGCGGACGGGTTTGAAGGCGAAGCGGGCGGCGTGGCTACCGATCTCGGTCAGCTCCTTGAGGCCCGCGGGTTCGAGTGCGCTTCGGATGGCTTCGACCGGGGTTTCACCGGCGGCGGCCACCAGCAGCGCCAGATGCGAGCCGTCGGCGGCGCTGGCCGAGACCTCGGCGAGATGCTGGGCAAGGCCGTGGCGAAGCTGCTCCGACCAGCGCTCGACGCGGGCGGCATAGAGCACGATCTCGCGCACGGCGGCGTCGGTCAGGGGCTTGGCGATGCAGTAGACCGGCGTGCCGGCCGGATGGTCCGGCCGCTCGATGAAGGGCAGGCGCGCGATGATCTTGGGCTGGTCGGCGCCGATCAGGTCGCGCCACCAGACGCCGGCGCTGGCGCCCAGGTCCATGCGGAAGATGCCGAGGTCGCCGGCCGAGTCCGCCACCGCCTTGATCACGGCGCGGGCGTCCTCATGCGTGACGAACGGTACTGTGAAACCGAAATGGAAGCGGGCGCTGTCGCGCATCGGCGCATCGCCGCCGGAGATGTCGGCATGGACCGAATAGTTCGCCTGCACGAAGGTGAAGGTCGCGATGATGATGCGCCAGATGCTCTCGACCGTATCGAGCGGCAGCAGGCCCTGATGGCGCAAGGCGAGGCGCTTCATCATGTCGGCCTCGCGGCCGGGACGGAAGGCCGAGCCGGACACCTGCGTCTTCTTGATCGCGATCAGCGTCTCGATGATCTGCGAGCGCTCCATCAGCAGGCCGTGCATCGCCGCATCGATGCGGTCGATCTCGCTGCGCAGGTCGGCGAGCGTAGTCGGAGCGGCTTCGGTCATGATGGCTTGACCAACCTCTGGAAAGAACAACCTCCAGCCCTCATCCTGAGGAGCCGCGGAGCGGCGCCTCGAAGGATGTCCAGAGCACGCTGGAACATCCTTCGAGACGCAATCCTTGCGGATCGCTCCTCAGGATGAGGGCTGAGGTTCGGAAAGCCTCTTACGCGCGCCAAGCCAGCTTGGCAAAGCGCTCGCAACGCATCGCCGCGTTGACAGACGGGAAGAGCCGCGCCATCGGTAATGTCCGCTATTACGAACGGACCGGACGACAAGACAAATCCGAATGCCGAACCGGACGCAAGCTCCCGACCTTCTCGCCGACCCGCTGGCCGAAGCCAACCAGCCGTCGAGCCTGCTCGCCCGGTTCGGGCCGGACAAGGCGCTGCAGCTCGATTCCGGCGCGGTGCTGGAGCATTGGCAGATCGCCTACCAGACTTATGGTTCCTTGAATGAGTCTCGGTCCAACGCTGTCCTGGTCTGCCACGCCCTGACCGGCGACCAATATGTCGCGAGCCGCAACCCGGTCACCGGCAAGGGCGGCTGGTGGACGGCGATGATCGGGCCGGGCAAACCTGTCGACACCGACCGCTTCTTCGTGATCTGCGCCAATGTGCTCGGCGGCTGCATGGGAACGACCGGCCCGGCCTCGACCAATCCCGAGACGGGCAAGCCCTGGGGCCTTGCCTTCCCGATGGTGACGATCCGCGACATGGTGCGGGCGCAGGCGCATCTCGTCGACTCGCTCGGCATCGACAGCCTGTTCTGCGTCGCCGGCGGCTCGATGGGCGGAATGCAGGTGCTGCAATGGGCGGCGAGCTATCCGACGCGGGTGTTCTCGGCGCTGCCGCTCGCCACCGCCGCCAAGCACTCGGCCCAGAACATCGCTTTCCATGAGGTCGGCCGCCAGGCGGTGATGGCCGATCCGGACTGGCGCCAGGGGCGCTATCTCGACGAGGGCACGCGCCCGGCCAAAGGGCTATCGGTGGCGCGTATGGGCGCGCACATCACCTATCTCTCGGAGCCGGCGCTGCACCGAAAGTTCGGCCGCAAGCTGCAGGAACGCAGCGCGCCGACCTTCACCTTCGACGCGGATTTCCAGGTCGAGAGTTATCTCCGCTACCAGGGACTTAGCTTCGTCGAGCGCTTCGACGCCAATTCCTATCTCTATGTGACGCGGGCGATGGACTATTTCGACCTCGGCGCCGACCATGACGGTGTGCTCGCCAAGGCCTTCGCCGGGACGCGGACCCGCTTCTGCGTCGCGTCCTTCACCTCGGACTGGCTGTTCCCGACCAGCGACTCGCGCGCCATCGTGCATGCGCTCAACGCCGCCGGCGCCTCGGTCTCCTTCGTCGAGCTCGAAAGCGACAAGGGCCACGACGCCTTCCTGCTGGAGGAGCCCAATTTGTTCGCGACGACGCGCGGCTTCATCGGCGCCGCGGCGCGGGCCAGAGGAATCTGAGCATGGCGCTGGCGGAGAACCAGACCAACCGCATCGACCTGCGGCTCGTTGCCGAGATGGTGACACCGGGCTCGCGCGTGCTCGACGTCGGCTGCGGCGACGGCGAATTGCTGTCGCTGCTCGCCGAGACCCGCGGCGTCGACGGGCGCGGCATCGAATTGTCGCGCGAGGGCGTCGCCGGCTGCGTCGCACGCGGACTTTCGGTGATCCAGGGCGATGCCGACACCGACCTCGCCGACTACCCCGACGACAGTTTCGATTACGTCATCCTCTCCCAGACCATCCAGGCGACGCGCAATCCGCGCCATGTGCTGGAGCAGATGCTGCGCATCGGCCGGCGCGCCATCGTCTCCTTCCCGAATTTCGGGCATTGGCGGATGCGATCCCAGGTCTTCTTCATGGGCCGGATGCCCGTGACCGACTCCCTGCCCTATACCTGGTGGGAGACGCCCAATATCCATTTCTGCACGATCCGCGACTTCGTCGCGCTCTGCGACGCGATCGGCGCGGAGAAGGAGCGCGCGGTCGCGCTCGACGTCGCCGGCGGCAGAGTCGGGGTCAGCGCGCCCTGGTGGTTCTGGAACCTCTTTGGCGCGCAGGCGGTGTTCCTGCTGAAGCGGGGGTAACCCCACGCGTCATGGTCGGCCTTGAGCCGACCATCTCAGGATGAGAAAGCGCCCCTTCCGGCCAGAGATTCTCGGGTCTGCGCTTAGCTCCGCCCGAGAATGACGACGCTTCTCAGAACGCCTCTTCCCAGTTCCGGCTCAACCGCATCGCCGAATTGATCAGGCCGACCATCGAATAGGTCTGCGGGAAATTGCCCCAGAGCTCACCGGTCTCAAGATCGGCATCCTCCGAGAGCAGGCCGAAGCTGTTGCGGCGCTGCAGGATGCGGCCGAACAGCTCCTTGGCCTCGTCCTTGCGGCCGATCGCATGCAGCGCGTCGACATACCAGAAGGCGCAGATCAGAAAGCCCGTATGCATGAAGCCGAAATCGTCTTCGGTGCCATAGCGCAGGATCAGGTCGCCGCGGCCGAGCTCACGGCCGATCGCCTCGACCGTCGCGATGTAGCGGGGATCGTCGGGCGCGACGAAGCCGAGCTCGGCGATCAGCAGCAGGGTCGCATCGAGATCGGTCCCGGCAAAGGTCGAGACGAAATGGCCCTTCTCCTGGTTCCAGATCCGATCGGAGATGATGCCCTTCAGGCGCTTGGCCTCGCCGCGCCAGTATTCCTTGCGGTCGGCGCGGCCGAGCGTGCCGGCGATGCGGGCGAGCCGGTCGCAGGCCGCCCAGCACATCACGCTGGAGAAGGAATGGACCACTTCCTTCTCACGCAGCTCCCAGGGGCCGGCATCGGGCTTGTCGAAGAGCTGGATGGCGCGCTCGCCCATGCGCTCGAGCTGGGCGAACAGCGCTTCCTTGCCAGGCTGGATCAGGCGGCGATCGAAGAAGGACTGGGTCGCGGCGAGCACGACGGCACCATAGCCGTCGTTCTGGACCTGCGTCGCCGCGCCATTGCCGACGCGGACCGGCTGATGGCCGCGATAGCCAGCGAGGTTCGGCACCTCGAACTCGCGCAATTCACCGCCGCGCGTGATCGGATAGAGCGGTGGCAGATGCTCGGCGCCGCTTTCCGAATAGCTGTCGACGACATTGGTGATGAAGCCGAGATAGTCCTCCATCGTCCGCGTCGTACCGAGACGGTTGAGGGCGTGGACGACGAAATAGGCGTCGCGCAGCCAGCAGAAGCGATAGTCCCAGTTGCGCTGCGTGCCCGGCGCCTCCGGGATCGAGGTGGTCAGCGCCGCGACGATGGCACCGCTCTCCTCGAAGGAGCAGAGCTTCAGCGTGATCGCGGCGCGGATGACCTCGCGCTGCCATTCGAAGGGTATCGAGAGCGAGCGGACCCAGTCGCGCCAATAGTCGGTGGTCTTGTCGAGGAATTCGCGCGAGGTCGTCTCGATCTCGGCGCGCAGCGCCTCGTCCGAGCCGATGAAGAAGGAGAACGGCTTCTCGACGGCGAAGGGTATGCTTTCCAGCACATAGGAGAGCGGCGCATCGGTGGTCAGCCGGATCGTCTGGTCGGCGCCGACGAAGCGGACATGGTTGGAGCCGCGGGTGATCTCGTCGGGCTCCTCGCCGAGGCCGAGGCAGGGCTTGACCACGACGCGGATGCGCGGCCGGCCGGAGATGCGCCGGACGCGGCGGACCAGCTGTGGCGGCCGGAAGAAGCGCTCATAGCGGACGAAGCGCGGCGCGAAGTCGAGGATCTCCAGCGCATTGCCCTGGTCGTCGGAGAGCACCGAGGAGAGGATCGCGGTGTTGTCGAGATAGCTCTGCTCGCACCGGGTCATCCCGACCATCTCGATGGCGAAGACGCCCTTCTTCGGCATGGCGTCGCCATCGTCGATCTGGTTGTCGATCAGCGAGCAGAAGACCGGGTCGCGATCGAAGCGCGGAAAGCAGCTCCAAACAATGCGCGCCTGCCGGTCGATCAGCGCGGCGATCGTGCAGTTGCCGATGACGCCGAGATCGAGCGAGGCCACTCTCGGCGAGGCGGTGGTCGTCACAGTCATGCCTGTCCCTGAAGTCAGCTCTGGAGAAAAGATTCGAGCGTGAGGTCGCCGCCCTCGGCGGCCGCGAGAAGCACATGGCGCAGCGCCGTCGGCGAGGCCAGGCGATGGCGGGCGCAGGTCTCGCCGTCGCCGATCCGAATCGACAGGCCATCTGTCGCGTTGACCGCGGCGAAGCCATCCTCGTCGGTGATGTCGTCGCCGATGAACACCGGCGTACGGCCGGCATATCCATCCTGCTGCAACAACCAATTGATCGCACCGCCTTTGCTAGCGGTCGCCGGCACCAGCTCGGCAACGGCCTTGCCACGCTGCAGGCGCATGGAGGGGCCGATCTCGGCAGCGACCTCCTCCATCAGCGCCAGCGCCTCGTCGGCGAGCGACGGCGCCAGTCGCCAGTGCAGCGCTACGGACTGGCGCTTGTCCTCGACGATGACGCCGACATGGCTGTTGGCGAAGCGGACCATTTTTCGCGTCGCGGCGTGCAGCGCTTCCGAAGGCGCCGCGAGCGGAGCATCGGCACCGCCGAGCCGGATCTGGGCCCCGTGCAGGCCGGCAGCGTCGAACCGGTATGGCGCCATCATCTCGTCGAGCAAAGCGACGGGCCGCCCGGAGACCAGAGCGAGCGCGCCGCCGAGCCGCTGGCGCAGCGCGTCCAGTGCGCCCGGCAGGCGCCGGTCAATCTTCACATCCTCCGGCGAGGGTGCGATCTCGACCAGCGTTCCGTCGAAATCCAGGAACAAGGCGATCTGCCCGGTCAGAGCAGCAGCTTTTGCGGGAGGCTCGGCTATTTCGGGGCTCAGCATCTGTGACATGGCGGTCTGGTTAAAAGGCGAAACGGGCGAAAGGACGACAGGCCGTCCCCTCATCGCCACACTCAAGGTTCAGTTTGGCACGAGGTCGCCATGATCCGGTCACGGCGGCGACGCGATCCGGCTCGGGAAGCCGGCCTGCACACGAAACATTACGCCTGCCCGCGCGTTCTGTTCCCGCGCCGTTGTGGCAAGCGTCAGCAAAAAGTGAGGCATCATGCGTCTTGTCGTCGTGTCCAACCGCGTCACCATGCCCGAGCGGGGCGAAAAGGTGGCGGCAGGTGGCCTGGCGGTCGCGCTGCGTTCGGCGCTCGAACAGCATGGTGGCCTCTGGTTCGGGTGGAGCGGCGCGATCAGCAGCGAGCCCGCGGCGACGATGGAACCCGTCAAGCACGGCAAGGTCAGCTACGCCGTCACCGACCTGACCGAGGCCGAGCGCCAGAGCTATTATCTCGGCTTCGCCAACCGGGCGCTCTGGCCGCTCATGCATTACCGGCTCGGCCTGACCGAGTTCACCCGCGCCGACTATGCCGGCTATCTCGGCGTCAACCGCCGCTTCGCCCGGCTGCTGATCCCGCTGCTGAAGCCCGACGACATCATCTGGATCCATGACTACCATCTGATCCCGCTCGCGGCCGAATTGCGCCGGCGTGGCGTCACCAACCGGATCGGCTACTTCCATCACATCCCCTGGCCGCCGGCCGAAGTGTTCGGTTCGCTACCCTTTTCCTCGACGCTGATCAGCACGATGACCGCCTATGACCTCATCGGCCTTCAGACCCAGAACGACGTCGCCAACCTGATCGGCGGGCTGGTCGCGCTTTCCGGCGCACGCCGCGAGGGCAACCGGGTCAGGACCGGCCAGCGCGAGGCGGTGGTGCAGGCCTTTCCGATCGGCATCGACGTCGAGGGCTTCCGCAAGCTCGCCCAGGCTTCGGTCCGGGTAGCGACGCAGCCAGTCCGGGCGACGACAGCGCCGCTCGGCAGCCGCAAGCTGGTGATCGGAGTCGATCGGCTCGACTATTCCAAGGGCATCGTCCAACGGCTCGAAGCCTTCGGCACCTTCCTGCGCAACCATCCCGAACATCGCGGCGAGGTCGGCCTGCTGCAGATCGCGCCCCCGTCGCGCAGCGACGTGCCCGAATATGCCGAGCTCGACCGCATGTCGGACGAGGTCGCCGGCCGGCTCAACGCCGCGCTCGGCGAGTTCGACTGGACGCCCATCCGCGTGGTGAAGAAGGCCTATTCGCGCAGCGCCCTCGCCGGCCTCTATCGGCGCGCGCAGGTCGGACTGGTGACGCCGATGCGCGACGGCATGAACCTCGTCGCCAAGGAATATGTCGCAGCACAGAATCCCGAGGATCCCGGCGTCCTGGTCCTGTCACGCTTCGCCGGCGCGGCACAGCAGCTTGGCGAGGCGCTGATCGTCAATCCGTTCGACACCCATGAGGTGGCCGAGGCGATCAGGACCGCGCTGGCGATGCCGTTATCGGAGCGACGGCGCCGCTTCGAGCGGCTCTATGCGACGATCTCGTCCACGGACATCGACTGGTGGACGTCGCGCTACCTTGCCGCACTCTCCGGCCTCGATATCCCCAGCGGCGACATCGTGCCGCCGGGGCGGCCCAAAGCACTTCGCACCACACGCAAATCGGGCGCCAATACCAATTCCGCACGCGCAAATACGCCTCCTCCTCCCGCCCGCGCAGCGCACGGCAAGGGCGGTTCAACACGCGCCAAGGCCTTGCCGAACGCTCCCTCAGCTGGCTAGAAGCGGCGCGCCAGGGGGTGGTGCACCCCAGCTTGCGCTTGCGACTCAGTGGTTGCGGTGTCAGGTCTGCTGGGGGTATTCGGCTGACATGGCCGTGGAGGCGGGCGGAGGGCTTTCTTGATGCGAGGCGCACTCGGGGGATCGGGCGTGCTGCTACGCCGTCTCCGCGAGGTGATGGCGGCGCCGGTCAGTCCGCAGGAGCGGCTCGACAGGCTCGTCGTCCTGATCGCCAGCAACCTCGTGGCCGAGGTCTGCTCGGTCTATGTCCTGCGCGAAGACGGCTCGCTCGAACTCTACGCGACCGAAGGCCTCAACCGCGAAGCGGTCCACCTCACCACCATGCGTGCCGGCGAGGGCCTGGTCGGCCTGATCGCCAGCGAGGCCGAGCCGCTCGCGCTCTCCGACGCGCAATCGCATCCAGCCTTCTCCTATCGACCGGAAACCGGCGAAGAGGTCTACCGCTCCTTCCTTGGCGTGCCGATCCTGCGCGGCGGCGCGGTGATGGGCGTGCTCGTCGTGCAGAACCGGGCCTCGCGCGTCTACAGCGAGGACGAGGTCGAGTCGCTGCAGACCACGGCCATGATCATGGCAGAGATGATCGCGGCCGGCGGCCTGAAGGCGCTGTCGAAGCCCGGCGCGACCATCGGCCTCGACCGGCCGATCCACAGCATCGGTACCACGCTCGCCGACGGCGTCGGCCTTGGCCACGCCGTGCTGCACGAGCCGCGCGTCGCCATCACCAACCTGATCGCCGAGGATCCCGGCCGCGAGGTGCAGCGGCTCGAAGCGGCGATCGCGACGATGCGGCTCGCCATCGACGAATTGATCGAGCGCGGCGATGTCGCCCATACCGGCGAGCATCGCGACGTGCTCGAGACCTTCCGCATGTTCGCCCATGACCAGGGCTGGCTCCGGCGCATGCGCGAGGTGGTGATGACCGGTCTCACCGCCGAGGCTGCGGTCGAGCGCGTGCAGTCGGACACCCGCGCCAAGATGCTGCGCCAGACCGACCCTTACCTGCGCGAGCGCCTGCACGATCTCGACGACCTCGCCAACCGGCTGCTGCGCACGCTGGTCGGCAAGTCGAATGGCGTCGCGCGCGAGGAGCTGCCGGAGAACGCGATCCTGATCGCGCGCTCGATGGGGCCGGCGGCACTGCTCGACTATGACCGCCGGCACCTGCGCGGCGTCGTGCTCGAGGAAGGCGGCCCGACCAGCCACATCGCCATCGTGGCGCGCGCGCTCAACATCCCGGTGGTCGGCGAGATCGCCAACGCCACCGCGCTGATCCAGGCGGGCGACGCCGTCATCGTCGACGGCCAGGCCGGCGAGGTCCAGATCCGGCCGCAGCCCGACGTCGAGAACGCCTACAAGGACAAGGCCCGGCTGCGCGCCCGCAAGCAGGAACAGTACCGCAAGCTCAAGACGCAACCCGCCGTGACCAAAGACGGCGTCGAGATCCAGTTGCAGATCAATGCCGGTTTGCTCGTCGACATGGCCAATCTCGAGGAGACCAACGCCTCCGGCGTCGGCCTCTTCCGCACCGAGCTGCAGTTCATGGTGGCGCAGCACATGCCGACCACGGCCGAGCAGCAGGCGCTCTACGACGCCGTGCTGAAGGTCGCGAACGGCCGGCCGGTGACCTTCCGCACGCTCGACATCGGCGGCGACAAGGTGCTGCCCTATATGGAGCGGCTGGAAGAGGAGAACCCTGCGCTGGGCTGGCGCGCCATCCGCATCGGCCTCGACCGGCCCCGGCTGCTGCGCGGCCAGGTGCGGGCCCTGTTGCGAGCCGGCGCCGGCAGCGACATGAAGATCATGCTGCCGATGGTGGCGACGGTGAACGAGTTCCTGCGCGCCCGCACGCTGGTGCGGCGCGAACTCGACATGCTGGAGCGCGACGGCCGCCCGGCGCCGGCGAGCCTCAAGCTCGGCGTCATGGTCGAAGTGCCCTCGCTGCTGTTCGAGCTGCCGGAGATCGCGCGCGAGGCCGATTTCCTCTCGATCGGCACCAACGACCTGATGCAGTTCCTGTTCGCGGCTGACCGCGAGAACAAGCGCGTCTCCGACCGCTTCGACCCGCTCGGCGCGGCTGGCCTGCGCGCCCTGCGCGCCATCATTGAGGAAGCCGGCAAGGCCGGCTGCCCCGTGACCGTCTGTGGCGAGATGGGCGGCAAGCCGATCGAGACGCTGGCGCTGATCGCGCTCGGCTATCGCTCCTTCTCGATGTCCTCAGCCTCGATCGGCCCGGTCAAGGCGATGCTGCGCGCGCTCGACGTCGGCAAGGCGCGCCAGCGTCTCGACGCCTGGATGTCCTCTTCCGACGGCGCCGCCAGCCTGCGCCCTCTGCTCGCCGCGCTCGCCGCCGAGATGAAGGTGCCGGTCTAGCGACGCGTCTCTCGCCGCCCGCGCACGCCTCCCCTTTTCCCGTCAGATCGTTTCCGGATCATGTCGCTCCAGCTCCCGCAAGACCGCCTCGACTCGATCGTCGCCCGCCATGCCGCGGCGAGCGACGCGATCAACCATGCGACCGAGGCGGCGCGCGTCGTCGAACTGTCGAAGGAGCTCGCCGAGCTCGATCCGGTGGTCGCGGCGATCGCGGCCTGGCGAAAGGCGCAGACCGGTCTGGAGGAGGCGCTGGCGCTGATCGACGATCCCGCCACCGACGCCGAAATGCGCGACCTCGCCTATGAGGAGCGCGACGCGGCCAGGGCCGAGATCGAAGCACGCGCCCGCGAGATCCTGATCGCGCTGCTGCCGAAGGACGCCGCGGACGAGCGCGGCGTCATCCTCGAAATCCGCGCCGGCACCGGCGGTGACGAAGCCTCGCTCTTCGCCGGCGACCTCTTGCGGATGTATCAGCGCTACGCCGCCGGCAAGGGCTGGAGCGTCGACATCCTGACCGAGAGCGAGGGCACGGTCGGCGGTTTCAAGGAAGTCATCGCCGAGATCGCCGGCAAGGGTGTCTATGCCAGGCTGAAATACGAGTCCGGGGTGCACCGCGTCCAACGTGTTCCGGACACCGAGGCGAGCGGGCGCATCCACACCTCGGCGGCGACCGTTGCCATGCTGCCGCTCGCCGGCGAGGTCGATGTCAGCCTCGATGAGAAGGACCTGCGGATCGACACGATGCGCGCCCAGGGCGCCGGCGGCCAGCACGTCAACAAGACGGAGTCGGCGGTACGCTTGACCCATATCCCGACCGGCATCGTCGTCCTCGTTCAGGACGAGCGCTCGCAGCACAAGAACAAGGCGCGGGCCTATGACCTCATGCGGGCCAAGCTCTACGACATGGAGCGCAGCCGCGCCGAGGCCGAGCGCTCGGCCGACCGCCGTTCGCAGGTCGGCTCCGGCGACCGCTCCGAGCGCATCCGCACCTACAACTTCCCGCAGGGACGGGTGACCGACCACCGCATCAACCTGACGCTCTACAAGCTCGACGAGATGATGCAGGGTCTGGTGCTCGACGAGATCATCGACGCGCTGACGGCCCAGCGCCAGGCCGAGCTGCTCGCGGAGCAAGGGAGCGTGTGAAACCTTCGCCTCCCTCGCGCGTTCTGGATGTACCAACCGTTTTCATGGGGAGGATAGAGAGATGAAAGTCCTGTTCAGCGCCATTGCCCTTGCCGCCGCCGTCGCCTTCGTGCCGGCCTCTGCGGGTGCGCAGGAGCAGACCGCGAAGAAGATCCTCGGCGGCCAACCGGCGACGCTCCACAACGCCAAGACCGAGTCGCAGGCGCGGCGCGATTGTCAGCGTCAGTATCGCGGCGCTAAGGAGAGCAAGTCCGCGCTGCGGATCAAGATGAAGGAATGCATCCGCGAGGGGATGCAGGGCAACTGACCGGCTACATGCCGGCCCAAGGGCAAGCTTGACCGGTACAGATAGATCGCTCGACAAGATTGCGCCCGTTGCCTTGCCGGCAGCGGGCGAAGCTGTGTCTACCGTCAGGAAGGCGATCGCGCTGGCGCTGAAGCGGGCCGGCATCGCCGATTTTACCTTCGAGGCCCGTATTCTGATCGAAGATCTCGCGGGCGCCAGCGATCCGATCGATGAAGCGGCGGCGGCAAGGCTCAACGATGCGCTGGCGCGACGCCTCAAGGGCGAGCCGCTCTGGCGCGTGCTCGGCGCGCGCGAGTTCTGGGGGCTGAGCTTCAGGCTCTCGCGGGGAACGCTGGAGCCGCGGCCGGACAGCGAGACCCTGATCGATGCGGCGCTCGGCCATCTTGCCGCGCGCCGGCATGACGAGTTGCGCCTGCTTGACCTTGGTACCGGGACGGGCTGCCTCCTGATCGCGACCTTGCGCGAGTTTCCGCGAGCGAGCGGGCTCGGGATCGACCTGTCGCCCGATGCAGTTGCGACCGCGACCGGCAACGCCGCCCGTAACGGCGTCAGCGCGCGCGCGGCCTTCCATGAGGGCGACTGGACCGCCGGGATAAACGAGCGTTTCGACCTCATCCTGTCGAACCCGCCCTATATCGGCAGCGCCGAGATCGCCCATCTCGACAAGAATGTACGCGAGCATGACCCGCTGCTCGCCCTCGATGGCGGGCCGGACGGACTGGATGCCTATCGCGCCCTCGCCGCCGGCCTGCCCGGGCATCTGAAGCCCGGCGGCCTCGCCATCCTGGAGATCGGCGCCGGCCAGGAAGAGGCGGTCGTCGCGTTGATGCGACAGGCGGGCCTACGCCATCTCGACTCCCGGCGCGATCTCGGCGGCCATATTCGCGCCCTCGTCTTCAGGCATGTTCCCTGACCAATGCACAGCAAGCTGCGCGAATTTGCTTGGAAGAAGCGGCAAAACCAGCTATGCACGCATGGTCTTGAAGACAGTGTCGACAGCATATAACCTTTGGCCAGGTTCCGCAGAGCGGGCCGAACCCTCGGATCACTGCCAGAATCGACGTTACTGACATAGCGAGACCGAGGCTCCGAGCGCGCGAGACAGCCGTTCGGAGAGGGAGCCGGTAAGGCTCCATTGGAAAGAGCGCGTGAAGACCCATACCGGCGCAGAGCCCTTTCAGGTCGACCTTCCCAAGCGCGGCGCCGCAACCCGCCGCGCTATACGACGTGCATGACGACCTCAAGGTTGCTTCGAATGAACACAACGCGAGACAGACGCGAATGAGACCAGGTCAGAACCGGCGCATGCGCGGCCGCAACAACAATAACAACAACAATAATGGCAACCGGAAATCTCCGAACCCGCTGCAGCGGAGCTACGAGTCGAATGGTCCGGACGTCAAGGTCCGCGGCACGGCGCAACATGTCGCCGAGAAGTACCTGCAGCTCGCTCGCGACGCCCAGTCCTCGGGCGACCCGGTAGCGGCTGAGAACTACTTCCAGCACGCCGAGCATTATTATCGCATCCTGCTCGCGGCGCAGGAGCAGATGACCCAGCAGTTCGGGCATACCTTCCAGCCGAATCGCGCCTTCGTCGAAGATGCCGACGAGCTCGAGGAGGAGGGCGAGGAAGAAGCCGGCTTCCAGGGCGGCCAGCCGCAAGGCGAACACCAGCACAACGGCATGAACGGCCATGGTGCCCAGCGAGAGGACGGCGAAGGCGGCGGCCAGAACAACGGCCAGCGCTTCGACAGGCCACCTCGCCAGGACCGGCAGGAACGCAATTTCGACCGCAACGGCCCGCGTCGTTTCGATCGGCAGGATCGCAATGACCGCCCGGATCGGGGGGACCGCCAGGACCGTGGCGATCGGCCGGACCGGGGCGAGCGGCGCTTCGACCGCAACGACGGCCATAACGGTTCCTATGCCCCGCGCCCCGAGGCTCAGCCGGGCGCCGAGCAGCCGGACATCGCGCCGGTCCAAAGCCAGGGCGAGCAGCGCCGCTTCGAGCGGCCGGAACGCCCCGAGCGCCAGGAGCGCCCCGACAGGCCACCGCGTGGCGAGCGTCCCTCGCGCCGTGACCGCGACGCGGCCCGTGCCAGCAACAGCAATGAAGAGCAGGACGCTCCGGCCGGACTGCCGGCCTTCCTGACCACGCCGACCCGCGTGCCGATCGCGATCGTCGAGGAGACCGAGGCTCCGGTTATTGCCCCAGTGGCAGCAGCAGCTCCGGCGGACCCAGTGGAGGCCGTGCCCGAGGCCGGCGAGAAGCCGAAGCGCCGGACGACCCGGCGGCGTTCGCCGCGCGAAGTGATGGACGCCCTCGGCGGTGATGGCGGCGAGACCCCGGCCGAGTAATCCGGCCACGGATCAGAACAATGAAAGGGCCCTTGCGGGCCCTTTCGCTTTTTTCAGGCGACGCCGAGCGCCGCCGGTTCGCTGGACTCGACCAGGGTCAGCCGTTCGCCTTCGCTCAGCGTTCCGCCGCTGACGATCCGGCAATAGATGCCGCAATCGACATGGCCATAGCCCTGCATCAGCGCCTTCGGGATCTGCAGGTCGCGGATGCCGGTCGCCGGGTCGACATTGGTGGCGGCGCAGCGTTCGATCCGCTTGATCACCTGGAGCCGCAAGCCCGAGGGCGCGATGAGTTCGCGGTCGACTAGATCGAGTTCCGCCCAGGCCGGCAGGTCCTCGACCATGACATTGCCACGGAAGCGCAGGGGATCGACGGGCACGCCGAGCCGGGCCTCCAGATCGACGACGCTGGCGAGGTTGATGATCGAGACGAAGCCCGAGCGCGAATCGGTGAAGCGGTAGCCCTGTGGCGCGGCGAGCAGGCGGGGCTCGCCCCTTAATTCCTCCGGCATGAAGGCCTTGAAGAAGGTGCTGAGCCGATCACGGCCTGCCGCGGTTCCGGTCGCGATGCGCGTCTCTTCGCCGGCATTCCCGATGACGAGGTCACCGCTGGCATCGTCGTAACGCGTGCGCAGGCGCGCCAGCGACTCGTTGCGCATCAGCATCAGGTATTTGATCTTGGGCTGGTGCACCGGCTCAGCAGGATCGAAGCCGGAGGGGCCGTTCTCGATGGCGAAGAGCCGGTCGCCGGGGAAGTAGCCGCCCACCGGCAGCTCAGCCCGGCTCAGGCGCTCCGGCGAGAGACCCTTGACCGGATAGCGATACAGCGAAGCGACGCGCATGGGCCCTGCCCTTCCGATTGCGAGGCGGCGGACCCTGCCATGGTGGGCGGATGGATGCCACCCGCGGAGCGATCACACTCGATGAAAGGATTGCATCGATCCGATCAATGCGGCTGCTCAGCGCCTTCTTCGGCGTCCTCCTCATCGAGGATCGAGCGCTGGCAGCCCCAGCCGGAGAGCACGTCGTCGATCGCATCCGCGACGAAGAAGCGGGCGGCGTCGCGCTCATAGCCTTCGGCGAGCAGGCGATCGTAATCGGTATGGGCGTGCCGGACATGGGAGCCGAGTGCCAGCCAGAGCGCGGTCGAGGGCGGCAGCGCCTTCATCTGGACCCTCCCGGCGAGCGCCAGCACCGTCTCCGCGTCGAGCAGCGGGATACCGGGGACGAGCGCCCGCAACGCCCTGCGAATCGCCTGTTGCCGCTTGGTGCCGACCATGCCGGCAGGCTGGGCGCAGGCTTTGACAAAGGTCAACGCCAAAGCTGCGCCCTCCCCCTTCCGTTGCGCGAAAGCAACACTATCTTGAAGGGCGAAGGGCAGCCCATCAGGGGGCCCTATCCCATTTGAAAGGCAGCCGGCTCCGCCGCTTCGGGGCGCGACCGGCGGGCGGAGGCAACTGAATGAACATCGAGAAATATACCGACCGGGCCAAAGGTTTCCTGCAGGCCGCGCAGACGATTGCGATGCGCGATGGCCATCAGCAGTTCACGCCCGAGCATGTGCTGAAGGCACTGCTCGACGACAGTGAAGGCATGGCCTCTGGGCTGATCGACCGGTCGGGCGGGCAGTCGCGGCAGGCCAGGCAGCTTGTCGACGCGGCCCTCGCCAAGCTCCCCAAGGTGAGCGGCGCGGGCGCGTCGAGCCTGCATCTGACGCCACAGCTGGCGCGCGTTTTCGATACGGCCGAGAAGGCAGCGGAGAAGGCCGGCGACTCGTTCGTCACGGTCGAGCGTCTCCTGCTCGCGCTGGCGATCGAGAAGGACAGCGAGGCCGGCAAGATCCTGGCCAAGGCGGGCGTCACGCCGCAGGGTCTCAATGCTGCGATCGAGGCGATCCGCAAGGGCCGCACCGCCGATTCCGCCTCGGCCGAGCAGAGCTATGACGCGCTGAAGAAGTATGCGCGCGACCTCACCGCCGCGGCGCGGGAGGGCAAGCTCGACCCGGTGATCGGCCGCGACGAGGAGATTCGCCGCACCATCCAGGTCTTGAGCCGGCGGACCAAGAACAATCCCGTGCTGATCGGCGAGCCCGGCGTCGGCAAGACCGCGATCGCCGAGGGCCTGGCGCTGCGCATCGTCAATGGCGACGTGCCCGAGAGCCTGAAGGACAAGGAGCTGCTCGCCCTCGACATGGGCGCGCTGATCGCCGGCGCGAAATATCGCGGCGAGTTCGAGGAGCGGCTGAAGGCCGTGCTCTCCGAGGTCTCGGCCGCGGCGGGCGGGGTCATCCTGTTCATCGACGAGATGCACACGCTGGTCGGCGCCGGCAAGACCGACGGCGCGATGGACGCGTCCAACCTGCTGAAGCCCGCTTTGTCCCGTGGCGAGCTGCACTGCGTCGGCGCGACCACGCTCGACGAATACCGAAAATATGTCGAGAAGGATGCGGCGCTGGCGCGGCGCTTCCAGCCGGTCTTCGTCGACGAGCCGACGGTCGAGGACACCATCTCGATCCTGCGCGGCCTGAAGGAGAAGTACGAGCAGCACCACCGCGTGCGCATCACCGACTCGGCGCTGGTCTCGGCCGCGACGCTGTCGAACCGCTACATCACCGACCGCTTCCTGCCGGACAAGGCGATCGACCTCGTGGACGAGGCCTCGGCGCGGCTGCGCATGCAGGTCGACTCCAAGCCCGAGGAGCTCGACTCGATCGATCGCGAGATCGTCCGGCTGAAGATCGAGCAGGAGGCGCTGAAGAAGGAGAGCGATGCCGGGTCGAAGGAGCGGCTGAAGCGGTTGGAGTCCGAGCTCAGCGAGCTCGAGGCCCGTTCGGCCGCGATCACCGCGACGTGGAAGGCCGAGAAGGACAAGCTCGGCCAGGCGGCCGAGATCAAGACCAAGCTCGACAATGCCCGCAACGAGCTCGCCCAGGCGCAGCGCAAGGGCGAGTACCAGCGCGCCGGCGAGCTCGCCTATGGCGAGATTCCGCAGCTCGAGAAGGCGCTCGCCGAGATCGAAGCCAAGGGCGACACCTCCGGCATGGTCGAGGAGGCGGTGACGCCGGACCATGTCGCGCAGGTCGTCAGCCGCTGGACCGGCGTGCCGGTCGACAAGATGCTGGAAGGCGAGAAGGAGAAGCTTCTGCATATGGAGCAGAGCCTCGCCAACCGCGTCGTCGGCCAGGCGGAAGCGGTCGAGGCTGTCTCGAAGGCTGTCAGGCGCGCCCGCGCCGGCCTGCAGGATCCGAACCGGCCGATCGGCTCGTTCATGTTCCTCGGCCCCACCGGCGTCGGCAAGACCGAGCTGACCAAGGCTCTGGCGGCATTCCTGTTCGACGACGAGACGGCGATGGTCCGGCTCGACATGTCCGAATACATGGAGAAGCACTCGGTCAGCCGGCTGATCGGCGCGCCTCCCGGCTATGTCGGCTATGAGGAAGGCGGCGCGCTGACCGAAGCCGTGCGGCGACGCCCCTATCAGGTCGTCCTGTTCGACGAGGTCGAGAAGGCGCATCCGGACGTGTTCAACGTCCTCTTGCAGGTGCTCGACGACGGGCGCCTGACCGACGGCCAGGGCCGCACGGTCGACTTCCGCAACGTGCTGATCATCATGACCTCGAATCTCGGTTCGGAGTTCCTGGTGAACCAGCCGGAGGGCCAGGACAGCGATGTCGTGCGCGACGAGGTGATGGGCGTGGTCCGCCATGCCTTCCGGCCGGAGTTCCTGAACCGGATCGACGACATCATCCTGTTCCACCGCCTGCGGCGCTCGGATATGGGTGCGATCGTTGACATCCAGATGGCTCGCCTCGGCAAGCTGCTGGTCGATCGCAAGATCACGCTCGATCTCTCACCGGAAGCGCGCGGCTGGCTGGCGGAGAAAGGCTACGATCCCGCCTATGGCGCGCGCCCGCTGAAGCGCGTGATCCAGAAGTCGGTGCAGGATCCGCTGGCGGAGCTGCTGCTCTCGGGCGCAATCCGCGACGGCGAGACCGTGCCGATCACGGTCGGGCCTGCCGGGCTGATGCTCGGCGAGTTTCCCGCCGCGAGCGAAAGCCGGCCGGCGGGGGTCGCGCTGAACTGAGCTTTTACGCTGTTCCGAGGCACAAAGGGCGCCGCTCACGCGGCGCCCTTTTTTTGTTCCTCGGTCGGGAGCGGAAATCACTCCATCCTGGCCGCCGTCCGCATCACCGCCAGCGCCAGCGTCTGCGCCGCCGGGACGATGCTCTCGACCTCGAGGAACTCGTCCGGCGTATGCGCCATGCCGCCGACCGGGCCGACGCTGCACAAAGTCGGGCAGCCCTGCGCCGCAGTGAAGCCGGAATCGGCGCAGCCGCCGGTGTATTCCGCGGTCACGGCGATGCCGAGGCTGGCAGCGGCCTCGCGATAGGTGTCGTAGAGCAGGAGCGAATCCGGGGTCTGCTCCAGCGGCACGAATTCGCCCTTGATGATCAGCCTGGCCGAGGAGCCCTCGACCACCGGCGTCTCGACGATGTCACGGATCGCCTCGACCAGCTCCGCACGCTGCGCCGCCGTCTTGTAGCGCAGGTCGATCTCGCACCAGGCCGACGGCGCGACGGTATTGACGGTCTGCCCGCCGCCGATCAGCCCGACATTGACGGTGACGCCCGCTTCGAGATCGGTCAGCCCCTGCAGGCGCGGGATCTTGTGACCGAGATCGACGATGGCCGAGACGCCCTTCTCGTAGTTGGCGCCGGAATGCGCGGCCTTGCCGGTGAACTCGGCGCGCATGAAGACGCCGCCCTTGCGGCCCGAGGTGATCGACTGCTTGTGGTCACGGTTGTAGTCGGTTCCCGTCGGCAGGCGGCTCGGCTCGGCGTTGAAGACGCAGCGCGCCTCGCGCGCCGCCGCCTCGATCACCGGCCGCGAGGACGGCGAGGCGATCTCCTCGTCGCTGGTGGTCAGCATCATCAACGGCGCCTTGAGGCCGCCATTGGCGGCGAAGGCGGCGGCGACGAAAGCCTCGATCACGAGGCCAGCCTTCATGTCAGCGACCCCAGGCCCATAGGCGCGGCCATCGCGGATGGTGAAGGGCCGGCGGGTCGGCTCGCCCTCGGGGAAGACCGTGTCGCGATGACCCAGCAGCAGGATCGGCCGCTGGTCGTTCGCGGTCGGGTTGGGCAGGCGCGCCTTGACCGCGTCGCCATAGCGCGCATCCGGCACGACCTCGACGGAGAGGCCGTTGGCCTCGTGGAAACGCGCCAGCACCTGTCCCGCCCGGTCGACGCCGGCCTTGTCGTAGGAGCCCGAGTCTGTGTCGACCATCTCGCGCAGCAGATCGATCATCGCCTGCTTGCGCTCGCCCAGCCAGGCGAGGATGCGGGCTTCTTCCTGTGTCGTGTCGGTCATGCTCGACTTCCGTCTGGTGAGGTGGGGGCGAGCTTAGCCAAGCCGTTCCGGCGACGATAGGAGAAGCGTGCAGGCCCGCCAGACCTCAGGCGCGGCCGGATCATATGAGATCCCGCCAACGACGAGCTGATGGTTAAGCGAAAATTCAGCGGGATCGGACAGGCTCAACAAGGGGATCGGCCTGTCAACCGCTATCGGCCACCTCCGAACAGCGCTCACAGGCCAACGCCCGCATGCAGACAGATTCCGCCGCGACCTATCTGACGCAGTTGCGGCTGCGCGTCGGCGGGGCGCTGACCTTGCTCCTCTGGCTCTTCGTGCCGGCAACCATGCTGGCCTGGCTCGCGGTTGGAGGCGCCGGCCCGCTGACGCCCCTGCTGATCGCGATCGGATCGGCGGCCTTCGCGACCCTGGCCTGGCGGCACAGCCCGACCGGCATGGCGACGCAGATCATCCTCTCGCTGAGCAGCACCGGCACCGCACTCGCCTTCACCTACGCGCTCAAGGGCGCGAGCTGGCACGAGGTGAGCGACTCCGTGCTCCTGATCATGCTGACGCTCTCGGCCGGCTGGTGCGCCTGGCAGCCGCTCGTCGCCACCGCGATCATGGCGCTCGGCCATGGCAACCTCATCGGCGCGTTGCTCTCCCGGCCCGGCCTCACCGTGCCGGGAGATGCCCTCTTTTTCGCTTGCGTCCTCCTCCAGCTCGGCCTGCTGCTCTGGATCATCCGGCATCAGAGCCGGACGCTTGAGGCCGCGGGAGACATGGCCAACGAGGCGCGCCGCGACGCCACGGCTCAAGCCGAGGAATTGCATCAGGCGCAGCTGCGTGACATGGCGCGCGAGGCGGCTCGCCGCAAGACCACTCAGGACATCGTCGCCGGCTTCAACACGCAGTTCGTCGCGACGCTCGACACGGTCCTGCAGGACATCCGAGACCTGAGGGGTCGTGCCGCCTCGCTGAACGAGATCGCCGACATCGCCAATGGCGAGGTCACCGCCGTGGCCTCGACCTCGGAAGAATCCTCGCGCAATGTCGCGGATGTCGCCACCGCGACCGAACAGCTCTCGACCGCGATCACCGCGATCGATCGCCAGCTCGCCACCTCACAGGCGCTGGTCGCAGAAATGAACGGCTGCGCCCGTACCACCGCTGGCTCGGTCGACGTGCTCGACCAATCCGTGCAGCGCATCGACGGTATCGTCGCCCTGATCCGCGGTATCGCCGAGCAGACCAATCTCCTGGCGCTCAACGCGACGATCGAGGCGGCGCGCGCCGGGGATGCCGGCAAGGGCTTCGCGGTCGTCGCCGCCGAGGTAAAGAGCCTGTCGCACCAGACCGCGCTCGCGACTCAGGACATCGCCGGCCAGATCGCCGAGATCAAGCAGGCGACCTCCGGCGTGGTCGAGACGATCGCAAGGCTGACCGCCGGCATGGCCGACATGGACGAACGCACGATCTCGATCGCGGCAGCGCTGGAGGAACAGGGCCAGATGACCCATGTCATCAGCCGCAGCATCGCCGAGGTCGCGACCGGCACGGAGTATCTGGCGCAGACCACCAACAACATCCGCGGCTCGGCCAACCAGACCCATGAGGTCGCAAGCGCCGTGCTCGCCTCGACCACCGCCCTCGAGGGCAAGGCCGAAGAGCTCGAGAGCGCCGTTCACCAGTTCCTGCAGCGCGTCTCGGCGGCCTGAGGAAACCGACGTTCCGCCTCGGCGCGGCGACTAGGCGGCGACCTCGCGCGCATTGGCGCCGAGATAGGCGATGGCAGCCGCGACACCGCCTTCGCCATGCGGGATGCCCTTCGCCTGCAGCGCCATTTCGACCGCGCTCAGGCTGCCCAGCACCATCGGCGCGTTGACATGGCCCATATGGGCGATGCGAAAGGCCTTGCCGGTGAGATCGCCGATGGCGAGGCCGAGCGTCACGCCGCAGACCTCTCGCGCATAATCGGTGACTTCAGCCGGATCGCCGTCGACCAGGATGGTCGTGACCGACGGGGCGCGCTGCGACGGCTCGACGACGTTGAAGCTCAGCGCCTGGCCCTCCGCCCATTTCGACATCGCCGCCTGCGTCGCAGCCGCCAGCAAAGCGTGGCGCTGCCAGACGGCTTCGAGGCGCTCGGCGAGGATCATGTCGAGCGCGGCACGCAGGCCGAACATCAGGTGCTCCGGCGGCGTGCCGCAATGCTTCATGTAGAGCAGCGGGTCCATGCGCGCGGTCCAGTCCCAATAGGGCGTGCGCATCGTCGCCTGCCGGTGCGCATGCAGCGCCTTGCCATTGGCCGCGACGAAGGCGAGCCCGGGCGGGGTCATCAGCCCCTTCTGCGAGGCCGACATCGCGACGTCGACACCGAAGGCGTCCATGTCGAACGGCATGCAGCCAAGCGCGGCGACGCCATCGACCATGTACAGCGCCGGATGGCTGGCGGCATCGATGGCGCGTCGGATCGCCTGGATGTCGTTGACCACGCCCGAGGCGGTGTCGATCTGGACCGTCAGCACAGCCTTGATCGCGTGATCCCTGTCCTGCCGCAAGCGCTCTTCCACTGCTGCCGGATCGACAGCCGCGCGCCAGGAACCCGCGAGCACCTCGACATCGGCGCCCATGAAGCGGGCCATCTCGCCCCAGCCGATGGCGAAGCGGCCGCTGGCGAGGACCAGCACCTTGTCGCCACGCGAGAGGACATTGGTCAGCGCCGCTTCCCAGCCGCCATGGCCGTTGGCGGCGTAGAGGAAGGTCTCCCCCGGCGTGCGGAAGACCGCCTTGAGGTCGGCCAGCAGGGTTTCGGTCAGGTCGACGATCGTCTTCGAGGCAAGCTCCTCGGCCGGGCGCATCATCGCCTGGAGGACGCGATCGGGAATATTGGTCGGGCCTGGCATTGCGAGCAGGACACGGCCGTTGGCGATACTCATGGAAAACCCCTGCCCTTTGCACCGCGCCCGGCACCACCGGCTGTCCGCAATCGAACTGCGGGATGCAAAAGCCCTGCTAAACGTGCAGAAATCGTTGCGGATTGCCGATCAGCGGCGCGCTTCGGCCGCCATGCGCACGGCAAAGCCGGCGAGCATCGTCGCCATCAACCAGCGCTGCACCAGCGCCCAGAACGGGCGCGTGCGCAGGAAGATCGCGATGCCACCGGCGGCGAAGGTGATCAGCGTATTGACGCTGACGGAGACGGTGATCTGGATGAAGCCGAGGACGATCGACTGCGTCAGCACGCTGCCCGCGGCAGGGTCGATGAACTGCGGCAGCAGCGCCAGGTAGAACATCGCGATCTTCGGATTGAGCAGACTGGTGAGGAAGCCCATCATGAAGAGCTTGCGCGGCCCGTCATGCTTGAGCTCGCGGACATGGAAGGGCGAGCTGCCGCCCGGCCGGACCGCCTGCCAGGCGAGCCAGAGCAGATACGCCGCGCCGGCGAGCCGCAGCGCGTCATAGGCGAAGGGCACGGCGAAGAGCAGCGCGGTGATGCCGAAGGCGGCGCAGAAGACATAGAAGACGAAACCGAGCGCGATGCCGCCGAGCGAGATCAGGCCGGAGGCCGGCCCCTGCGCGATCGAGCGCGAGATCAGATAGATCATGTTCGGCCCCGGCGTCAGGACCATGCCGAAGGCGAGCAGGATGAAGGCGATCAGGTTGCTCGTGTCGATCATGGCGCGCTCCGGCCGCAAGGTGCGCGACCATGGCATTGCCGGCGAAACGCCCGCAAGGCGCAACCCATGACGCGGCTGCATCGCCGCCATCCCGCACCGGCCTCCCTGGCAACAGGTGGCGGGAACGAGTCGTCGCCTGCCGGGTTCATGGGCATCACCTCGGGGGGATCCGCGCCATGACCTTGTTCAGCCGCCTGCTCTATTCCGGCATCGCCGGCTCCTTGCTGCTGGCCTCCTTGCTGCTGATGGCGGTCGCGATCTCGCGCACCTTCATCGGCTTCCGAACCGGCGAAGGTGCGCTCGACACGATGCTCGACGGGATCGGGCTGGTGATCATCGCGGTCGCCGTCGCCGATGTCGGCAAGTTCCTGTTCGAGGAGGAGGTCATCGCCGACCGCGAACTGCGGCGGCCGGCGGAAGCGCGGGGATCGCTGACCAAGTTCATGACGATCATCATCGTCGCGCTCAGCCTGGAATCGCTGGTGCTGATCACCAAGGCCGCGCGCGACAAGCCGGCCGACATCCTGTTCCCCTCGCTGCTGATGCTGGTCGCGGTGGCGGCGCTGGTCGGGCTCGGCCTGTTCCAGAAGCTGAGCCAGCATGCGACGGCGGCGATTCCCGACAATGTCGAGGATGACGACGGAGAATCGGAAGCTCGGCGGAAAACGAAATCCGCCAAAGCCAAGAAAGGCATCACTGAACCAGCAATGCGCGGGGAACCCTCTCCTGGAAGGAGAGGGCAGGGTGAGGTGTAGGCCCTGTGACCAGCTCCGCGAGCGCTCACGGCGCGGTCGGGTCAGGCCAACGTTTCCAGTCCGAACACC
>PNLY01000061.1 GCA_013823325.1 Methylobacterium sp. | reverse complement strand
CGTGGCAGGCGCGCTGAAGCCGGTCGAGACGCTCGCGATCGAGACCGGCATCGTCCTCGATCGTCCGCGCGAAGCGGTTGGCGTCGTCGAGCTGCAAGGCCGCGCGCTCGACCAGGATCGCCGGCGAGGTCTGTTCGCGCAGGAAGGCCATCAGGCTGAGACCCTGCTCCAGGCCGAGGACAGTCGGGCGGCCATCACGGGTATCGTCCAGAGCGGGCACCGTCGCTGCATGGAATACCGTCTCGACCGCGGCGGGTTCGCCGATCTCGCCATAGACGAAGGCCTTACGAGCGATCTCCGCGAAGCCGGTATCGCCACCGACCGCCGCGATGACATCGCCGAGGACGCGTTGACGCGCGGCGAAGTCGACCGGCAGGCGCGGTGGTCTGAGCGCGACTGTGATCGTCGCGGCGGCTTTCAGGAACGACAGCCCGATGAGCATGTCGAGGAAGTAGGCGACTTGCGCCCATTCCGAGCTTCCACTGAGCGCGAGGAAGCGGGTGATCTCGACGCCATGGCCGATGGCGCGCTCGGCGATCTCGCCCACTGGATGAGTCTCGGCGGCGAAGCTGGCGTAGCCCTTTTCCGCGCCCGCCGACAGCGACAGGCGGTCGGTGAAGGCGGCGAGGTCGTCGGTGACGCGTCGGAGCGGCAGGTCGAGCTCGATGTCGGCGAGCGAGGGAGAGGAGGTGGTCTTCATTTTCAGTCGTCCCAGATCATAGGGGTCACAGCCACACAGCTGCGCTTTCCCTCGGTCCTGAAATCGAGAAAGGCGTCCGATCCCGGACGCCTCCCTCATGTTTTCCTATCCGGCCGGCTCAGACCAGCTCGTTCCAGTCGAACTGAAGCCGATCGCGGGCGTCGTATGGCAGGGTTTTTATCCAGGCTGATTCCGCCGTGACGTGCCGCACCGCCGACTGCATCGCCGGAGGGTCGCCAGCTTCGCCGCGTCTGTTGATCAGCGCGACCACCTGCTTCTTGGTCGCAAGCGCGTCCCGGTTGTGGACAGGCCAGATCATGACCTGGCAGGCGGCGAGGTATCCCATCAGGCGCGCCCCCTCGGCGGCTACCATCAGCTCGGCGGCGTTGGCTGGACCGCGTCCGGCGAGCTCGAGCAGGCGGTCACAGGTCTCGAACATTTTTGCCGCGCGCTGGAGAAGCGCATCGAGGTCGGGGGCGGATCGGGCGAAGCGGGACCATTCGACCACATGCCTGTCGGCGAAGGCCGGCGGTCCGCCGCGCTTCGGGAGATGCTCGACGAGGTCGAAGCGCTCCAGCGGCCAGGATGCGAGTCCACGATCATCTGACTGCGGCGCAGCCGGCGCCGGTGGCAGGATCAGGGCCGGCACCGCGAAGGCGGCGCGTCGCCAGCGGATCCGGCGGGCCGTGTTCGCGTCCATGCTGCCGTCGAAGTCCTTTTCGCGGCGATGCAACTGCACGCCGGTCCTCGCGTCGAGCGCGAGTTTTGCCTCCGCCGCGTCGAGGTCATCCGCCGGCCAGAGCGCGACCAGCGCAATAAGGCTGATGCTCATGATCTCGAGCCCACCGCAGACGGCCTCGCCGACATCATCGCCGCTGTCGCGCGCCAGCCAGACCCTGAACTCCTCGGAATGGAGGTTCTTGGCACTCCTTGCGGCATGCTTGAGATCGAGCGGCTGGCGCCTGAACGCCACCAACTCGGCAACACTAGGATCATCCCCGGCGGCGATCTCCATCGCCACCGTGATGGGATCACGCATGGTGGTCTCCGCCGGCTCGTCGATCGCCTTGCTGGCGCGCCGGGCGAGCGAGCGACCGCCCTCATTCTTCCTGGTCATGTCGGGTACTTTCATCGGGGTTACAGCCATCCCGGCTGCGCTTCCCTCTCGGTCCCAACATGGAGAAGGCGCCCGGTGGGCGCCTTCGTCGTCAGGGCAGATCGCTCAGGTCAGGCCGCCAACTGGAAGTACTGGCTGCGCTGGCGCAGCCACCGCTCAATCTCGTCGAGATGGGAATGTTTGCTGACCCCTTCCTTGGAGAGTCCAGCACGCAGCTCGCCGACCTGCCGCAAAGCCTGTTGCAGTGTCAGCCAGGGCACCTCGGCTTCGGTGGTCAGCCGCTCGCGCAACCAGGCCTGACCCTTTTGCCAGGCGACCGGGGACATGGCCTGCGGCGACTCCAGCAGCATCAGGCGGTTCGCAAAGGCTTTCAGCCGCTCATCCGTGAACTGCGCGGCGATAGCCGGGCGAGCCTCCCATGGCGAAGCGTGCCAGCGGCCGCTCAGGCGCGCGTCTTCGTGCGAGAGGAAGCCGCCACCGTAGAGACTGGCTTCCGGGTAGGGCGAAGGCTCGCGATCGGCGAAGCGATTTGCCATTGCGGCAGCGAGACTGGCCCGGAATCCGGAATGATCGCGGATCCGGGCGGCGCGCTCGTGGTAGAGCGCCGCGTCGCGCTGGTCCGGCGGCAGGGCGTGGCAGCCCTGCGCATAGGCCAGCAGGATCGGCTGGGCATTGGTCCGCACCAGCCTGAGCGGGCGCGGGCCTGGGCCGGAGAGGAGTCTTGCAATCTCGTCTGCGCTGCCGTCGAGATAGCCTGCCGGGTCGATGGTCAGGTCGACCGTCGCCCAGGAGGTCGCGACCGTGGGGTTCGGCGTGATGCCGACGATCGGGCTCAGCTTCGAGGCGCCGCCGAGGAGAAGGACCTCGCCGCCGGCGAGCATCCGGTTCGGGTTGGCCTTGTCGGCGTTGGCGAGCATCATCGCGACCGTTGCGGGCGCGAACTGGCGCAGGTGCCGGAACAGGGCGAGCGTCGCTCGGGTATCGGCGAGCGCATCATGTGCTTCGTGCTCGGCCAGCGCGATGCCGTTCGACCGGCAGATATCGCCGAGCTTGAAGCTCGGCTTGCCGATCGGGTTTATGGGCACGGTGATGGCCGGGGGCTCCAGCATCGCGACCGCCCTGACCATGGTCAACAGGTCGGCCCGGCGATGACCGCCAAGCTGGGTCGCGTACGGCGGCAAGAGATGCGTGAAGAACGCGTGCCGCAGCATGTCCTCGTCGAACCGGATCGTGTTGTAGCCGATCACGGTTGACGGCGCCCAGGCAGACAGCGCCTTTGCGATGGCGATGAGCATTTCCGTGCTCGACATTGGCGCCTGCTCGAGCTGAGCCGGGCCAATGCCGGTAGTCAGCAGCGCGCCCGGCGCCGGCACGATATGGGCCGGAAGCCGGCAGCGCAGTGAGAGCTCGCTGAGCGGCTGAAGGTTGTCGTCGCAATGGATCAGGGCCGCCTGCAGCGGCACGTTCCACTGCGGTTCCAGGCCCGAGGTTTCGAGATCGTAAACGATATAGGACATCGCCGCCTCTCAGTGCCGGCTCGTTGTGCCGGCTTCGATCGACAGCTTGGTCAGCGTGATCCCGAGCTTGCGCGCGTCGACATGCATGGCGGTCTCGACCATCACCGCCGCATGCGAGCGCTCCATCTCGTCCTCGTGGAAGATCATCGCCTCATAGGTCGTGATCTTGCGCTCAAGGTCATCCTCGCTCCGGGCGGGCGGTTCGGCGATCATGAAAGCGAAGAACCGTGCCTGCGCCCTGGCGCCTTCGGCCAGCTGCCGGCCGTTGAGGCCACCGAACTCGGCGTGAACCCGATCACCCTCCTGCTCCAGCAGCATCGCATGCGCGGTCGAAAGCTGCCACAGCATGAAGTATCGGGCGGCGTTGTCGCCAAGCTGCTCGTAGGTGCGCCGGTAGCGTCCCAGATCCGCGGCCGTCGGGCGCGCCTCGTCATCGGCGGCAAACGCCGTTCCATTCGTCTTGCTCATTGGATCTATCCGGTCTGGCATGACCCGGAACGGCTCTGTCGGCTCAGGTTCGCGGGGGTTCCCAGAAGCGGGTTCCGGAATTCGCCTGTCTCTTCCTATGTGGACTGGTCTAAAGCCGTGCGTCTGGCTCAAGCGAAGGCGCTAATCTGGCCCTTACCGGACTCTGACGATGTCTGCTTGCGGGCAATTTGATCAGCCGGCGGGTCTCCTATGGCTCGTCAGAGTTCTCGCATGCATTTCTAGCAGAGATCGGAGCGCCAAATGCTCATCAAGGATTTGCGGCATTAAGTACTTCACGAAGTGATTTTATAGCAATTCCATATCCGGTGTTAGATAATCGATATCTTCTTGTGCCTCGATTTGGCGTGCTTGAGATTTCATAATATGCATAGAAATCTTGATTAAAGTATCTGCTGACGTTGTCTTTGTGTTTTGGCTGTATTAATCGAAAGACACTTGAAATAAGCGCCGCAATATCCGTGGTAGTGTAGAATTTTCTGGATTCTTTATTTTCCCATACCGTGAGAAGTGCTATAAGAATCGCTTCCTGCAGCGCAACCTCGCGCACACGATCGAGCGCCGATATTGCCTTCGGGATGTCGAGATCGAGTCCAGATCCGCCTCCAGCCAACTCGTCGACTTGCTGAAGATAAGCGTCCACGCTGCCCTCATTACGAATTGTGAGCATATCTGGCAGGTCGGAAATCATATCGAGGCCCATACGCCGCTGCTGACAGTCACGCTCCCGGAATTGATCAAGCGTAAGGTTGTCGCCAGGTCTGGCTCTCGCCTGTAATCTAGCGTATCGAACTTCTTCGTTAGCAATAACAAATCTTTCGGTGGATGTCCTGCCGTGTCTCTTCATCGCTTGCCGAAGAAGCTCGACCTCCAGAGGTGATCGGAATCCGGATATGACAATCGGATCAGAGATATGATCCTGCATATACTCGATTACTTTCTCAGCGGCGATAGTCGGCATTTGTGTTAATGCCTGCTCAGCAAAGTCGCCGATCGAGGATACATCGCGATAGCCGTGTCGATAATAATAGCTAAGATGCATAAAATCGCTTGCTTCAACATGAAGGTAACCGAATTTTCGAGCCAGCCTTTGACTCGCCGTTGTTTTCCCCGAACATGTGTATCCAGACAGGATAATGTTGGGGCGGTCATCGAAATTAAGCTGGAGCTGCGTCATTGGGACGTCAAAGAAGCCACGGCTTTCAAAGAAATCGAAAAGGGGGCCGAAGGATTTGCGTCGGAAATCTACTTCGTAGGCGTCGCCAATCGGCAATGCGCCGAATGGCAGCGTATGCCCATCTGGAACGAACCACTTATTGAATGATCGGTTGTCGAGCCAGGGGCAAAGTTGGTTCGCATCAAACCGATGCTCGGCTTCAACGATCGAGCCTTGCTGCTCACCAGTGAAGATCAGGAATGGTTGATCTACCCGCCACACGCGGCGAAAGGCGCTGGGCACGTGAAGTAGAACATCGGACCGCACCACCGCCCGGCGATCATTCCCGGCGCGACGCAAGGCGGCGTCGAGACGAGCGAAGGTTTGCTCTTCCATCCAGAATTTGACGTCGACACCGGGTACTTCGACGCCATCATGGCTCAGCGCTTCAATCCGGACTGAAGTGTCTTCAAGAATGAAGGGATGGCTCGCCTCCGAGAAACCAGCTTTGGCGAGCTGAGCTTTGGCGCTTTCGTAGCTGCCGGTCAGAATTTCATCGCGAGAGGATAGCCGCGGCTCGACATATCCCGCGTGGTAGGTTCGCTGGCGGAACCCCTTGATGCGAACGCGCCGGCCTTCGGCCAGATAGCGAGCGTGCGCCAACTTGGTTTGGTTGCTTGTGAAGAAGGTAAGCTCACGCATCGTGGCAATGAATTTCGCGACCACAGTTTCTGGGTGTCGTTTGATGGGCATCGCAGCCCATCAAACGAGCGGCTTGCGCGATCGCGTTCATCTGAGCTGGAGCAGCTAAGCAAAATAGCAATGGCCCGAGGCTAGACATTCCGACGCAGTCGGCGCCTGCTCTCAATAAGGCGTCGCCTATGCCTGCCAGCGCGCAACCATATTCCGAGCGCTCGGCGCGCTTCCAGGCTGTTTGCTGCATTCGCTCGACGCCTCGGCAAAAGCCAGCGTAGTCCGATTCCGCAGCTGATGCGTAGATATCAAAAAGCGCGACGTAGGCTGCTTCGAAGCTGGTGCTTTCGGGGAGTGGTGCTGTTCGCGAGAAAAAATCTATCTCCTCCTCCTGCGTCTTGGGCGCGATCAAACGAGGGATGCAGATGAGAACCGGCCACTCGGGCATGGCGAGTGCAGGAAGGGCCAGAGGTAGCCGGGAAGGATCTGCGCGGGACGAAGGCAGAACAGGCTGACCTTCGTTGCGCTTCCCGACATCGCATATTAGTCCGCCATCAAAATAGGTATTGATGCCGACACCTGACGTGCCCCCTCGTCCTGACGCGCTGACGAGTTCGACCCTGCTCGCGCCACACCCGTTCAAGATTGCCAGCGCCTCGATCGCGCCAAGACGAATGGCGGTCGCCGAGCCGAGGCCGACATGGGTCAGCATGTCGCCGAAGATCCGAATGCTTGCTGCTCGCTCCATTCCGCGTGAAATCAGAAAGCCTTCTAGCGCGCCTTGCAGTTGAGACAACTCAGCGGCCTCCATCGGGCAGCTGCGCTCATCGCGCACTGTTAGGGTCCCCGCCTCGCTCGTCTCGATCTGAGCGGCCGGTCCGTTGATCGCGAATCCAATTCCTCCGTTAAGTCGAGGCGACTCTCGGTGCATCGACAGCAACCCGAGATGAATGCGAGGATGCACAATAACATCAACTCTATTGGCCACTGCTACGCTTCCACTCCGCCTCGAAAAACGCGCTGTACTTCTGTCCAAACAAGGTGTCGGCGGCGACGTGGACGGCGGGCGCGTGCCGGCTTTGACTGTCGTTAAATATGGGACCCGCAACGACATCATTGTCGCAAATCAGGAAACTGTGCCGCGCTTCGTCATCGAACCGACGTAGCTCTACACGATCAGGGTAAATCTTCTGAACAGCGTCGATTTGCGATATAGTGCTGGCCGTGCGGCTCTTGGATTCCTGGTCAAGATGCTCATCATCAGGAATCAGAATTCGAATCTTAAGATTTCTGTGCTTGCTGAGCGCAGCAATTAGAACTTTATCATCACTATCTACGTCAAGAAAATCGCGCACAAAGCGATTGCACGATGCCCCCATTACATCGACACGAAGTCTGCTTCCTCCCACGAGCTTGCTATAGTAAACCTTGTCGTGTCGATTTGCGAGGAGCGCCTTTATACCCATTCGACGAAACCCATCGAGTTGCATAATAGGAGGAAGCACGGTGAGATAAGTAAGGAGATATACAAACAGACCAGCGGCAACTCCGCCGACAAACCCGAGCAATTTTACGTCTGTGACATCGATGGTCCAGTACCAATAGCAAAACCCGGCAGTCAATATGCCGATGATGAACGACCACAGCAGCCAAAAAGGTAAGCGAAAAGTACGAAGATCAAGGCTCATCTTGGAATTCCGACAAAGAGTAGCTCGCGCTTCCGTGTTTTGCTGAGCGCATGGTGATGCGCCGTGGAGTGCACTGAAAATCGAGAAAATCGGCACTGAAAATGTGCCATTATGTCCGTCTCGCTGGGAACAGCGCCAGAAACATAAGACAGCACAACTATCGAATGACGGTGAGTGTCAATGAATGCGAAAAGCCGATCTCTGAATGTTTTCTTTCGTCCCCATTCAGAAAACCAGGGCGGCGGATCGAATTGGCGGATGTCAGACCCGTGGTCGATCAGATCCGGCCATTCCTCATAGCGGGTCATACCCTCCAAAAAGTGATAGCGGCGCCAATAATCGTCGCGATTGTAGCGATCCTCACGGCTGACATAGGGGGGGTCGATATATACCAGATCAAAGCCTGCCGGGATTTCCGTCGCATCGCCCGCGGGAAGGATGGTGGTTGGTAATCCAGAGATGAGCGATGCTTTCGCCAGTTCGTCATAGGCCTGAAGCGCGTGATGCTCGAAAGTGCGCTCCCAGGTTACCGCGTTTCCGAAGCTGCGGTTGACACCGGTCGCGGTTCGCAAGGCTAGGTTGGCGCGGTGAAATAGATTGAATGGCCGCTTCTTTAGACAGGCCTGATAGACCAAATAGCGGAACAAGGATTTGATTTCTGGCTTTTCTGCCCATTTGTTCTCTTGGGCAGCAAAGCCATCGAGCCAGGCATTCTCGCTATCCCGGAAGAACATTCCCGCAAAATGCTCAGAAATGGGGCCTATCCGGGGGCCTACTGCCCGCAATCCCGCCTCGACACTTCCGCGATCCAGCGCGAGCCGTTCTGCCAATACAGTGCGTGCGACGTCTTCGTTGAAGCGGAACGCGTCGTGATAGGTGACCGTCTTGCGCATAGCCTTGAACAGCAGGGAAACCGATCCGGTGCCTCCAAAGGCATCCAACACCGTATCGAAGCGCACTGATCCTAGATGTCCGTACATCCAGGTCAGCAATCTACGCTTGCTGCCGTAATAGCGCGTCGACGGGAAGCGAGAGATTTGATCGGGGACGGGCTCGATTAATTTAAGACGCGGTGCGTCAAGTGGTTCTTCGAGCGAGCGGTTATCCGTCAGTCGGTTTACATTGCTTCCCACAGCTCGTCCCAACAGCGACATCAAATCCAGAGATGCCAAGCCGATTCTTGTCTCAAGCGGCTGGAATCATACACTTTCATGATGGCGGTGGCGGTGCGCAATATCTAGCGGCCTGACCCCGCAACGCTGCGTCGGGCAGGTTTATCAACTGCGAAATCGGCTTTCAGTTTGTCGTCGCCGCTGAGGCGCCCCTTAAGACGAGTTGGAACCTCCTGAGCCGGCAAATGCCCGGAAGTGGCGCAGGTAGGGCCATTGCGATGTCCGTGTTCAGCATCGCGAAGTCGCGGTTTCAAACCAGGTAGCGGATCAGCGGTTCGCCGAGGAGTAACCGCTCCTACGGCTCGCCCTCGGACATCCTCAGCACCGTTGCGACAGATCAAGACCCAACAGCCCCGTCTGCTTTCGCGGACGGGACCCCCACCTCGGGCACTCCATAGATGTTGAGGAGCGGTTGGGAGTTGCCTCCACAAGGTCGGCAGGGATTATGCGTTCTGTACGGAGAAACGCAATGACCTCTTTGGCCGCTGTCCTGTCTGTCGATTCTCGTGGCCCTGCCGGGCTTTACCTGATGACCGACAGCCGGATCACATGGAAGGGTTACGATGGCGAATGGGACGCCGGTCAGAAGACCTATTTCGCGTCGAACCAACCGCACATTTTTGGTTTTTGCGGCAATGCGGCCTTTCCGCCTTCTGTGGCCCGTCAGCTAATCGAGCAGATCGAAGCGGGTATCATCGGATCGGGCGATGACCCTGATGTCGTGCGCGCCGATATATTGGCGGGGTTAGAATGGGCCCGTTCCGCAGCAACGAACAAATTTTTCGATGAATTTTCGCTCTTTCACGGTTATCGCGAGGGATTCGGCATGAAATGCAAGTTTCATCTCTGGCGGTATCAATATTTTATGTCAACGGATAAATTATATAACTCTCGAATAGAGCTCGATGCGACAACGTCCTGCCTCGCTCACATCGACGGAAGCGGCAAAAACACTATTCAACATTTCAGAGATACTGTCGCGCGAGGTGTAGCTGCGAGTACAAGCCGGGCAGCTGTCTGGACCTTCTACGACGCGCTCCGGTCGGGCAAAGATCGCGCAACCGGCGGAGCGCCACAGCTGGTGGGCTTGTGGCGCGTGGGGCCGGCACAGAGGTTTGGCGTGATCTGGCAAGGTGCGAGGTATGTCGCGGGGATCAAGCTCCCGAGTAGGTCTAGCTCGGGTACGATTCATTGGTTCGACGACGAGTTCGAGTCGCTCGGACGCTTGCCGCCTGGCTGGAAAGCGGGCCCTGAACCTGCTTGATTTCATCATTGCGCCCACTCGGGCAAAAATCGGAGCACCAAACGTCCGCTTATCGGCAGCGTCTGCAGGTCAGCTTGTGGCGCAGCGCAGCTCAACATCATTCGTGATACTATCAATCCGGATGCGGCCTCCAAAGGAGGACACGCTATGCCGATCGAACATCAGCAACGTGACGAGCGTCCCGCCTGGAACGCGGGTCGCCTTATCGGGCCCAAGCCGCCGCTGAAACCTCGTCATATTTGGGCGATCCGAACGCGACTGCAGCATGATCAGCGCGTACGAGACCTCGCCATGTTCAATCTGGCGATCGACAGCAAGTTGCGAGGCTGCGATCTCGTTCGCTTGCGGATCAGCGATGTCGTGCTGGGCGGCACGGTCAGACTGCGGACCTCGATCATCCAGCAGAAGACAGGTCGGCCAGTGCCCTTCGAGCTGACCGACCCGACGCGGGAGGCCTTGACCGCTTGGCTCAGGCGTCGACCATCCGGCGATGCTGACTGGCTCTTTTAGCCGGAGCCATAAAGGCGATCACGTCACCACCCGCCAATATGGGCGCCTGCTCGACGACTGGGTTTCGCTGATCGGGCTCGACCCCGCTCTGTATGGGACCCATAGCCTGAGACGGACCAAAGTCGCGCTGATCTATAAGCGGACCGGCAACTTGCGAGCATGCCAGCTCCTGCTCGGCCATTCGAAGTTGGAGAGCACGGTCAGATACCTCGGCATCGAGGTCGACGACGCCTTGATTCTCTCTGAACAGACCGACCTTTGAATAGGCGCCTGGCGGCAGGGCTCACGCAGCCGCTGGGCGCGCCTTCGTGCTAAACGAGCCCGTTGGAGTGAATCTGCTTGAGCAACAGATCCGTCGTGACAGCGGCGCGGCGACTGGATTCCGGCGCAATGCCGAGCAATTCCGCACTTCCTTTCGATGCACTAAATTCTTTCGTGAAACTGGGGCCGGCCGGCGCGCCGAGGACAGCAAGGAGAGAGCTTCCGATGCTCAATTTGATCCTGCTTCTCGCGTTGGTCGCATCGGTATCCGTTGTGATTGCTGTGCTCGTCGTCCGCTCCTTTCCGAGTGGGTCCGAAGTCCGCCGTCGTTTGGGCGCACTGTCGTTCATGATCATACCCTGGGGTCTTATGATCCTCTCGGGCCCTTTCATGATCGACCATCATGCGGCCGGCACGGAAATCCGCGGATGGATGATAACCGGCCAGTTCACGTCCATGGCGCTTCTTTGTGGAATTGCGGCAATCGGCATCGTTCGGGCGCGGGGTGCGAGGCGGTTCGCATCGGTGATCGGCGGCGCCAATATCATCCTGGTCTTCCTGTTGGTCTGCGTCAGCGTCACGATCATCGAGCCCGGTTCCGAGCAAGGCCCGACGGCAATCAGAGAACAGAGCGCCGTCCACTCACAGCAGCCGGAGCCGATCCGAAGGCCATAGCGCACAGGGTCATGATCGATCGCGCACGGCAGGATGCCGATCGCAATGCGATGCAATCGGCATCAATTGCCTGGGCCGGCACCGGCACGGCATGCTGGCCGCTCAAGGAGGCGGCGATGAGCGTTTGGAGTGATTGGCTCGACAGGTTGCATGCCGTCGTCCAAGGCCTTCGGCAACCGAGGCCGACGGGCATGCCGGCGCCGGACCTTTACCCACCGGAGCCATACGATCCACCCCTCGGGCCGGACATCATCGCGCTCGCCTCCGTTCTCGATTGGCGATCGTCGGGCTTGCAGGCTGCTCTGCGCGGCGAGGATTGGCCCGAGGCGCCGGCTTCGTTCGGGGCGCTCCATGAGCGCGCGGAACATTCCGATCGGTTTCGCGAGGCCTGTCAGGAGCATCGTCGGAGCCCCTCGCAGCTTCTCCTCGGCGCGCTGCATATGGTTGCCTTCGGCCGAGTTCCGGATGCCTGGCGGGGGGCCGGCGTCTCCGGATTGCCGGAGCGGCTGTTCCCCACGCTCGGCCTGGACTGGGCCGATTTCGCCCGGCCGAAGCACATCGCCGAGCCGGGCCCATCGCCCGGCTCGCTTCTGCTGACCCTCGCCCCTCGGCTCGACTGGAGCGATCCGGAGTTGCGGCGAGGTCTTGTGGATCAGGTCTGGACGCCGCAACCGATGCTGCGCGAGCTGGTCGATCGGGCGCGCGAGCGCGCCGATGCGACTCTGCTTTACGAGCTCGGCGTGGCCCTGCCGGCTCATACGCTCGTCCTCGCCTGCCTTGCCCTGCTGCGCTCGCTCGACGATCCCGCCATCGGCGAGTTGCCTTGCCCGGCGGCCGGCGGGTCGGTCGGGGATTTCCCGAATGCCGTCCAGACGGCCATGTTCCTGCTGTTCGATCTCAAATGGCCACCCACGCGGCTCGGCGCCCCGGTCGGCTTCATTTAAGCAGGCCCAGGCCCGTCTCTCAGTTCGGCAGAATCGCGCCAGGCCTGCCACGCTTGAGGAGGGCCGGGGAAAAGGTGCGGCCATCCTCCGACCTCGCCGAGGTCGGCAGGCGCAGCGGCTGGCGCCAGCCGACATCGACGGCGAAGCTGTCCTCGTCTGCGATCGGCGGCTCGATGTTCCGCACCTGTTGCCAGGTGACGTTGTGGCCTTCCTCTTCGAGATCGCCGTTGTCGTTGCCGGCCGGCTGCGCCAGGCCTGCCGCAAGAGCGATCGCCGCAAACCCCAGCAAGAATGTCGTCTCAGATCCGGGGGCGCTCGCTTGGCTCAGCGCCACCCATCCCATCTGCGTTCCACAAACGACGAAAAAAGTGCCGATTGCCAGCAAGAGCCAGCTGATCGCGCGAATGGGCTTGGCTTACATGCTGAAGACGATGCGCGTTCCGTCGATGGGCTCCGTCATCGTGACATTCCTGCAGTCCGATCCAGATGGCGCGGCGGCGCGAGCAGAGGCAGCGACGACCTGTTCCGCCTCGACCTCAGTTTTCCGAGCGCGATGATCGCCATGCCTCGGCGAGCGCCGGGTGAAGCGTCCGTCCGTCTTCGGCCCTGGCGGAAGCCGGCAGCCGCAGCGGCTGGCGCTCGCCGATATCGACGATGAACTCGTTCTCGCCGGGGAGCGGCGGCTCGATGCGTCGGACCTCCGGCCAGGCGACGCGGCGGCTGCGGCCTTCCAGTTCGCCGAAGAGGTCGCCGGACCCATGCGGTAGGGCGGTGGCGGTGAAGCCGTCCGCCTCGATCGTGGCGACTGGCCAGACTGCTTGCTGGCCTCGGGCGCGCCAGGCCCCGATCGCGGCGGCGACGATCGCAAAGGCGACGAACGCGATAATCGCGCTCCAGCCCAGAAGCGTGAGAAAGGCCTTGAGGTCGAGATTGGCGCTCTTCGTCGTCGCGGCTGTCGCGGTCAGCAGGAGAGCGACGACGGCCGCGCCCGCGAGCAGCACGCCGCCACCGAGCACGCGCCAGATCGGCGGCGCCGCCCTGACGACCGGAACGAGGAACGTCCCCGTCGCGGCCCGGGCCGCCGATGAAAGCCCGGCCAGATAGCGCTCCCGGGCGGCGAGGAGCGTGGCGTACGGCGTCGCACCGGCCTCGCCGCGCGCCTGTTCGGGGATTTCGTAGACGGTCTTCTGAACCCCGTCCTTCTCCGCCACCGTCACGGGAAACAGGCCTGTTTCGTTGACCGGCCCGATTGCGGCGACGTCCCGCCAGGGCACGAAGCGGCGGCGGCGCGCTCCCAGAGGTCCGGGACCGGCATAGGGATAGGGGTCGATGAAGATCCCGCCGGCGGTGACGACGAGAGGCGTGATCCGCCTTGCGGTGGCATCCGGATCACGCCCGGCCCGCCATGTGTTGAGTTGCATGGCGGTAAAGCCGAGGCCGGCCGCGAGCCCGATCAGTCCTCCGACGCCGCCGAAGAGCAGCGGGACGGCGTTCGACAGCGTCAAAGGCTTGGCCACGAGTTGCAACAGGCAGAGAATGGCGCCCGCGAGAGCGCAGACGCCAAGGATGGAAAACACGCCGATCGGGCTGCGAAAGGTTTTGCCCTCGACACTGAAGGCGACGCTTGGTTCGTCCATGTCATCCCCCGCATTCGTCGGGCAACGGGCGAGACATCACCGCCGCGCGCCTCGGTTTCGAGATTATCTTATGGTCGGCTCCGCCGGAAAGCGGATCGGCCGATCTTCGCGGTGCGAAAGCCGCCGCCATCGCCGGATCAGCCTGCTGGAATCTCTGCACAGGCCGGACGCCTCAGCTTGGCGTAGCGCCCCAGCGCACCCAGAAGCGACATCTCTTGCCCGCGGCTCGACCAGCTCCCGTTCTTGAGCTCCAGCGTCACCGTATAGATCGGTCCGGCGGGCTGCCACGGGCTCCAGGCGCCTCTGGTCCCGTCATGGCCGACCGAGATCTGGCGCAGAGCGGCGGCGCTGTAGGCCAGCGTTCCGCGCCAGGCGATCCCATTGCGACGGTCGATATCGGTCGTGATCTCGCGCCCGTCGAGGCGGACATCGGCATAGGCGACATAGAGCGTATGGCCGGAGGAGGCTCCGGGCGCAGGCGTCCCCAGTGTGGCGGTGAAGCCGCCCCGCGGCGGCGGCGTGACGTCGGCCGCGACGACATAGCCCTTGCCGCAGCGGGTCCGAAACGTCTCGAACTGCGCATTGGCCAGACGCTGGGCTTCGAGGCGCGGCGCGGGCGCGGTCTGCGCCGAGACCGCGTGGGCCGCGAGCAGGCCCGCCGCGGCGATCAGCGCCGCAACGAAGGATCGAGGGAAGCGAAGCGACATCGAGACCTCCTCGTGCTTGCTGCATGCGGCGGCTCAGCCGGCGAGCCGGGTGAGATATTTGTTCCAGAAGGCGAGCAGCGGGCCGGTCAGCTTGGCGCGCTCCAGCGCAGCGCAGTCGTAGCGGCCGAGCAGGGCGGCCGTGTCGGAGGCGCCGTTGTCGAGTTCGCCCAGCACCATGGCCTGCATCGCCGCGTCGATCTCGTTGCTTGCCTTCCTCGTCCGGTACGCCCGCTCGAGCCGCTCCAGCCGCGCGCTGTCCTCGGCCGAGAGGATGGAGCAGGCCCGGTGCAGGCTGCGCGTCATGCCGATGGCGTAGGCGATGTTGCTCCGTTGGAAGATTTCGGGCTTGCCGACGATCTTGTCCTCCAACTGCCCGCTGGTGATGGCGACGATCATGTCGCGGTTCTTGACGGCGACCTTCTGCTGGCTCTGCTGGGCCTGCGCGCCGGTCGCGGCGAGCAGGACGAAGGCGGCGAGGGCGAGATGCTTATTCATGGCTCAGTCTCCGTTCCGTCGGGGTGACCCGATGGACGAAGGGATAGCCGCGACCCGGCGGCGGCGGTATTGCGCGGACTTGCCCAGCCTTGCCTATGGATGCCGGCGCTCAGCGCGGCCTTCTTCAGCGCTTGCGGCGAACCTCGGTCACGACGGTGCTGGTCGATGGCTCGAACCGGCCGTTGCGGGCGACATAGGCGACACCGGGCTCGATGTCGTTCCGCCCGACCACCCCGGCGATCCATCGCTGCGTCCCCGCGTCCCAGGCCACCAGCAGCGCCCTGTCTCCGCCGGTGACATGCCCCTTCTGCGCGACGACGACAGCCTTCGCGCCACCCTGGACATCGACCGGTTTCGAGCCGGTGCCGACCGCGACGCCTTCTGCCCCCACGCGTGCCAATCTTCCTCCCTTGGCCACGGCGATGCCGCTGTCGGCGGCGACCGCGGCGGCACCGTCCAATGTCGCAATGGCGATGCCACGCCAGCCGGAGACAGCCTGCCCGCCCGGTGATGTAAACCTGCCGCTCGCCTGGCGGCAGATCGCAATTCCCGATTCTCCTGCCAGCGCGCGGCCGCTCTCGCAGAGGGCAATCCCTCTCTCCCCAGCCCGCGCGACGCCCAGGCCGGTCACACAGGCCACGCCGCGCTCTCCGGCATGGGCCTCTCCCTCGCAGATCGCGAAGCCCTCGTCTCCCGCCACGGCGAGGGGGGGTGGATCGAAGGGCATCTTCCGGTCACCGCGCAAGACGTAGTAATGATTGCTGTAATCGTAACGCTCCGTTTCGTCGGGGTCCGGCAGCGGCAGTGGCACCGGCTCTTCCCGCGAGGGGACCCGGGCCACGCCCCCATGTCCGGCTAGCGCGATACGGCCTTCGAGCACATTGCCGGCGCCGACGGCGTAAAGCGCGGCGACCGCACCGCGCAGGGTGCCGCGGTAAAGAGCCGTGCCTTGCCGGAATCGGATCGGGTCGCCATCTCGCTGTCCGGGCTCATGCTCGCCTTCGACCCGGACAAGGCAGCACGGCGCCCCATCGGTCAGTGGAAGTTTGCCTTGACCCCATACGGCCCCGAGCCACCATTCGCCGTCCTTGCGCCCGGCCGCCAACTCGGCTGGCGGAATACTGGCGCAGAGGACGACGATCTGCCCTTCACGTATCGGCTCCGGTCGAATCTCGGCCTCCGGATCGTGGTTTCGGGCGGCCTCCCACCAAGGCACGTCGGAATGAAAAGAGGGAGCCGGGGGGTGGGGAGCGCGGTACGGGGCCTCTTCTCGACTGGCCGGCCAGGAGACATCGGGAAGCCCAAAGATATCGTCGGGTCTCTTGTGCAGTTGGTCGGCGGAAAATGAATAGACCCCAGGCTCCCGTTCTCCGCCCCGGGTCGTGAAAACATGAACAATGCCGAAACAGTCGCAGATCAGCGTCGCGTCCCGGCCCAGACGGATCATGGTGCCGCCGCTCAGCCCCGCGATGACGACAAGGGCCTCGTCCGCGACATCTACTCCTTTGACGCGCCCTCGCCCCACGCCGACGCCCCCGCGGCCGACCGCCAGCCATCGGACTTCCCTGTCCGCCACCGCGACGGACTTTTCCGCAGCGACGACGATCCCTTCCCAGGCCCCGCAGATTGCGATGCCCTCGCGGCCCGCTTCGACGCTGCAGAATTCGCCCCCGAATCGGGCGATCGCCACGCCATAATCGCCAGCGCGCGCCGTGCCGCCGCTCCCGACCACCGCCAGCCCCGCCGTGCCGGACGACGCCGTGCCGCGCACGCCGGCGATCGCCACGCCGAAGGAAGAATATTCGTACAGGAGCGGGTCCGCGAACGGCTCCCTGATACCGGCCTCGGCGACGCCACAGAAGCCGGCGCGGGCGAAGCCCTCATCGCCTGCCGTGGCAATGCCGTAATCGTCGGCGTACGCCACGCCGGAGGAGTCCTGCAACGCCGATAGGGGTGTATTCAGCGGCTTGCCGCTCTCGCACGCGTTGAGAATACTCAGCGCCGTCTGGCGCGAACCGCGAAACAACACGAAGCCGGTGCTGAACCATACCGCGGCATGCAAGATCCCATCCTCTGTGCCCCAATTGCAGGCATCGCCGCGATCGAGCCGGACCACCGCCCAGACGGGGGAATCGAGATGAGCCAGCGCATTCGACTTCGAGTCTAAAGGAAACAGCAGTCCCCTGAACTCGGTCTTTGGAACATGCCACCCCAGACCGTATGAACCCCTGCTGTTCCCAATCGACTCGATCCGCGCGAAGCGCCCGAAGGCCGGTAGAACCGCGCCATCGCCCTGGTCGGGACCGCAGAGCACGAAATACGGGAAACTGTCCATTTCATATAGCATCGTCCCCCCTCCTGATCTTCAGCCGGCAGCGGCTTGCGCGGCGCGATAAGCTGCCAGGCGCTCGCGGAGACGGCCGGCGATGCTGTTGTGACGATCCTGCCCGTCCCAGAAGACGAGACGGCCGCGTTCGTGGATCGGGCTCTTCAGCTCGACGACGAAGAAGAGCCTGCCCTCGAAGGCCGGCAGATCCATCGAGCGCAGCTCCTGCACCTGCGCCCAGGGCACCTGCACCGTCCTGATGTCGCCCTCCCGATAGCCGATGCCTTCTTCCGTCAGCTCGCGAATGACGACGAGCTCCCGGCCGAGGCTGCGCAACGGCCTTTCCTTGCGCAGATCCGCAATGGCTTCCGTCAGCGTGAAGGCTGCGAAGGAGGCGACGACAATCGTCGCGACCGCGCCCATCACGATCGAGGAGAAGGCTGCGGATTCGCCGCGCAAGGACCGTGTTCCGAGCCCGGCCCACCACTCGCGGATCGCCGGAAGCCCGTTTTGCGGCACGAACACGAACATGAGGTAGATCGCCGCGACGGCGGCGAAGGCGCCGAGCGCAAGGAACATCGCGATTTTCAACGGCTTGGTGGGCCGCTCGAGCGAACCGTCGAAAGCATCCCTGAAGGTCTCGCCGCCTTCGCCGGTCGTCTGTCCTGTCATCGTGAGATCCCCCTGATCGAGCGATCGCCGTCGCAGATCCGACGGGCGCTCGTCCCTCCAAGCTCTTCACTCGCAAAAGCATACCGCAACGAGGCCTGCATGACGCGTGCCTCCTCGCTGCCGGCCCCCATCGCGACCAGCCGCGCGGCCGCTTCCTCGCCGCGGCGCCGGGCCGTCTTCAGCACCGCCGGCCTGATCTCGCCGAAGCCAGGCCGTGATACCGCGTCCCGCGCCCAGGCGAGCGTCGAGCGCATTCGCACGGACTCCTCCGGCGTGAAGCAGCGCCATGCCCGCTGCAAAGCGAGGCCGAGCGCCGCGTCATGGGCCAGCGGGCCCAGCGCATCGAGCTGCGCCGAGAGCGGCTGCGCCGGCCGGCGCGGCCGGACGATCAACGCCCCGCCACGCGGCCGGCACGGCGCCTCCGCCGCGGCAACCGAGGACAGCAGCGGAAGGGTCAGCAGGGGTAACAGGAATCGGCGTGTCGGCATGGCGGCCTCGAACAAGTCTTGGTGTCTTCTTCCCCCGGCCGGGTCGGCCGCACCATTGCGCCCGCTTGCCCTCCATTGCCTCCTCTTGCGGTGAGCCGCTCCAGCGAAATGTCGGTCACCGGACGCCTCCCAGCAGGGGCGCGGGATCGATCCATTCTCCATTCCGGCGCAGGGCGAGCGTGAACGGGGACGAGGTCGTCCAGCCCAGCCTGGCGCCCGCCGCGACGCAGCGTCCGGCACGGACGCGGAGCTGCGACAGCGGCCCGTAGCGCAGCTCGCTTCCGTCGCGCTGCCGGATCCGGACGAAGCGGCCGATCCGCGCGGCTTCGACGGGCTCGACCCGGCCGCCTCGCACCGTCACCACGGCCTGGCCGCTGAGCGTGCGGAAGACCATGTTCGGCTGAAAGACCGCCATGCCGATGACGGGATGCAGGCGGTGCCCGAACCGGTGTTCGATCGGGGCCTTCACCGGAAGCGGCCGGGCCACGCCCTCCGGGCAATCGGCTGCGTGCCCCGCGACAGGCTGCAGGAGCAGCGGGCCGAGCACGGCGGCGAGAAGGGAAGCGGACCTCACGAGCCTGCTCCTTCCAGCGGATAAAGCTCCATCTCCACTGGCTCGTCGTCGCCGGGCACCCTCTGGAGACAGGGCACCGGGTTGCGACCGGAGCTGCTCGTGCAAAGCAGGCTGTGGCTCGGCGCGCCGTTGATGCAGGCGCTGAAATCGATCTCGACCAGTGTCGGGCCATTGCTCGTGCGGTAGGTCACCCGGCCGCAGCCGGCGACATCGCCGTAGAAGGAGCTTTCGCGGACACGACCATAGCCGTCACGGCGAAGGCAGAGGATCTCGGCGGCGTTGCCGCGTTCGGGCTTCTCGCCCTTGGGCAGCACCATCCAGCAGCCCCCGGCCGCGAGCGGCGCGCGCGGCTCGGCGCCGGCAGGCAAGGCCGGAAAGCCGAGTGTCGAGACTATGAGGAAGGCATAGGCGAAACAGTTTCGCATCGAACGCTCCTGGCGGACGGACGTGGCGATCGCACGCGGGCCGATTGCGATCACGATGAACAGGCCGAGGGAATTGCGGGCGGTTGCTCGGCATTGCCGGCCCTGTGCCGATCAAGAGAAAGGTTTGCTCAGGACGAGCAGAAGGCCTCGCTCACCCTGCAGCGGCTCTCACCGTCCTGCCCGCACTCCGTCAATGCCGCACGGCGTGCGGCCGCAAGCGAACCGCGCCAATACGCCCACCAACGGCCGTTGGCCGTGGTCACGAGGGCGGCGCAGGCGTTGGTGAACCAGAGCCGCACACGACAGCCGGGAAATCCGCCGGCTATGCAGAACCGCATCGCCACGGCCTCCGCACGGGCGCGAGAGTCGTAATTGTAGGACGTTCCCCATTGCAGGTCGCCATTGACGCTGTTGGAGATCGCGATGGCGCCATAGCCGCCACCGGACCGGCCGGGACCGCTGCCGGGCGCCGCTCCAAAGGGCGAGAGGCCGTCATTCGATCCGGCGCAGGACCTGTAGCATTGGTTGTCGATGCCGTTGCACATCACCGAGCACCGATTGTTCTGGGCCGCGGCCGGGAAGGCCAGCAGAAGCGCCGAAGCGACGGCCGCGCTCGCAAGACGTAACCGGGTGATCATGGACATCGCGATACCCCCTGTGAGAACCTGAAAAGCCAAGCGATCGACTGGCCCGCACGATGCCGCGTCGAACCGGAGGAGAAGCCGTCAAGGCCCGAAGAAATCCGCCGCGGCGTCGGCGACCTGCCGCTTCGGGTGCGCCCGGCAATAGGCGATGATCGCGGCGGCGATGCCGTCCGGGCCCGCGAAGCGCTGGTGAGGCTCTCCGGCGCCCGACTGGACGCGGCCGGTGAGGTAGCCGAAGCTCCATTGCAGCGCGGCGCGCCCCTCCGGCAGACGCGCCTTGGCGGGGGAGGCCAGCACGCGGCAGGATAGGCCGCCCGCGCCGTTCAGGCGCAGCACCGCGCTCCGGGCCGCCGTCGCCGCGCAGAGGAGGCACAGCGCCAGTCCGGCTCGCGCCAACGACCGGCCGAGTCGTGGATGTCTCGGTATGTTGATCGACATGGGTCCCTCGGCCGATCGAAGAAGATCTCGTTTACTTTTGCCACCGGGCCGGCATCTGTCGATTGCTTCCGGTTGCCGGGCCTTGCCGTTGGCGAGCCGCCTCAGCGGGCGTGGGCAAAGAGCATGGCGGCGTCAAAGAGGATGCGGCCACCCCTTCCTCGCGAATCCTGGCTCACGGCGAACCGCAACCCAGCGCAAGCAGGCGCAATCGTCGCCGAGCGATCAAAGCTGTATATTCGGAAAACAGATCAGAGGTCGCCACGGGCCACCCGGTACAGGACATCATCGGCGCGAAGGAGAACGTCATGGGTCTTCGGCAGAACCCTGGGGCTGAGCCCCCCGCCGCGCAGAAGGAACTCGGCTGGACCGGGAACCTGCTGTTCATCGTCTGCGGCGCGATCTCGATGGCGGCGGGCCTCTGGATCGCCAGGGCGGCGACCGACTTCCTCTTCCCGGAACCGTGGCTGAAGCCCGGCGCCCCCTATCATCCCTCCGTCGCGTGGCTCGTGCGGGATTTCCCGGAGCCGCGGCCGCCGCAGAACCACTGGGACATCGTGCAGGATGTCGGCTTCGCCGCGTCCTGGCTCGCTCATGAGCTCGCAGCGACCGTCGCGGGCGTGGTGACGGCATGGCCGGTCATCGTCTTCGTATTGATCCTGCTCTTCAGCTTCTTTCTGTTCTTCTTCGTGATGTGGAGGTTCTTTGTGGAGCGGATCTACGATGGGCGGTGGCCTACCGGCAGAGCATAGTGACCGGCACGGATCAGTCGATCTATGGCGTTTGGCCGCCCGGTCCGGCGCGTCTCGCCGGCGGCAGCTGGGCGAGGATCAGCCAGCGCAGCTCGTCTGCGGAAAGCGCGTCTGCCGCCTCGCGCTTCTCGCCGCCGATGAAGAGAATGGGTTGAGCCTTCAGCCCCGTCGCCAGCATGATGTCATCGTGCTGACGATGCAGGGTCGCCCGAGCCGTACCGTTTCGGAGGCATGCGTCGATGTCGACGGATGGGGTGTCCCCCTCCCTGAGGACTTCAGCGAAAGCTCGTCTTCGCTCCGCTTCTTCGGGGACGCTCCCCCACCGGACGGCGGCAGCCACGAGCTTGCGAAACTGAGCGAAACGCATCTCGGGGGCGGCGCAGACAGCGAGCAGCGAGGCCTCGACGCTCGCGTCGCCGGGAGCCCTGAGCGGCACGATCGAAACATGCGCGTCGCCGCTCGCCAGGAAGGGTTCGACGACCTGCAACAGTTTCTCCAGACCGCAGCTGGCACAGGACGGGGACATCGCGAGCGTCAGAGAAAGGGGCGCATCCGGACGGCCGGCCGTGATGGCGAGCGAAGAATCGAGCATCCGCTTCAAGGCCGCCTCGGTCGCGATCCGGTCGAGTTCACCGCGCGCATCGCGCCCGATCCGCGGTTCCGGTGTCGCTCGGGCGACATCGCGCAGCAGTGCCTCGGCCTTGGCCGGATTGCGCCCAGCGGGATCGCCGTAGAGGTAGAGTTGGGCGAGCGCAAACCGGCCTTGCAGATCCTGCGCGACCTCCGGCCGTTCGAGGAGTGAGATCGCCTCCTGGGGCTGCGGCGCGACGGGCGGCTGGCCATCGCGCCCGGCGATCCCGTTCGCCAGAAGAAGGCCAAGACGCAGGATGGCTTCCGGCTGGCCGGCTTTCGCGGCGGCGCGCAGCAGCGCGAGCGCCCGCTCGGGGTCACGGCCATCGCCCAGATAGTAATCCGCGAGATCGAGCGTCGCGGGTGTGAAACCGGCCTGGGCGGCCGCAGCGAACAAAGCGAGGGTTTCCGGCTCGATGCGACGCTCGCGCTCGATGCGCTGGCGGGCCTGCCAGTAGCGTCCGAGGGCGTCATCGCCGCTCGCCATGATGCCGATCAGCCGCTGCCGTTCGTCGCCGTCCAGCCGATAGGCCGGATCCCTGCCCGCGCGTTCGACGAGAAGGCCGATCGCGGGCCGGAAGCCGGCCGCCGCCGAGCGGCGCAGCCAGAAGCGCTCCCGCTCCGGCGAGGCGAGCTCCGGGAAGCCGAGCGTCCCGCTGAAGGCATTCGCCGCAGTGTAGGCAACTTCGCCCGAGGGGTCCTCGCCTTCGGCGCGGAGGAAGGCCTCGTTCACCGCGTCGAGAGCCTCGGGGGGCAATCCTCCCAGCCCATTGCTGCGATACTTGGCTTCGACGGCCGGCGCGAGAATCGCAGCAACGAGCACGCCTTCGGCGGAGGCGCGTCGCATGGCCGTCAGAATCGCGGCAGGACCGGTTTCCACGAACACGATGGACGGTGCGAGCAGGAAGGGAGCGAGACCGCCAGCCGGCAAATCCGTGCGCGCCGCTCGCGCAGCAAGCGCGTAGGCCTCGCGACTCCGTCTCTCCTTCGCCTCGCCAGCGAGGCCGTCCGCCTGGCTGGAGGCGAGGAGCGCCGACAGGAAGACAGCCTTTGGATCACCGCCCCGGAGACCGGCTGCGACCTTTTCGGCCGCGCCCTCCTTGCGGACGAGCTTGTCCTCCATCCATTTCGGGATCGACAGGCACCAGTCGCGGCGCGTCAGCCCATAGCGATCCGGCGCTCCGTCCCAGGGCCGGGCGCAGGTCAGATCATAGGCGGCCTTGTCGAGAAGGCCGGCGCGCAGCAGCCAGGTCGTGCGCGTCTCCGGATAGGCGGTCCACCACAGCGCTGCCGCCGCAACCAAGGTCAGCGCCGCGACGCCGGCGGCGGTGCCCAGCACGGCCTGCCGGCGCGAGAGCCGGAACGGCGGGCGCCTGCTCCAGTCGCGCAGCCGCTGCTCGTCGGCTTCCGTGAGGGACAAGGGCGGCATGAAACCTTCGCGATAGACCGAGACGGTCTGCACGTCCTTCGTCCAGAGGCCGACCTTTGTGGCGACGTCGTCGATCATGTCCTGCAGACGGCGGCCAGGAACGAGCAGCCCCGGCAACTCCTCGGACAGAGCCAACGCGAAGGGGCTGTGATCGCCGAAGCCATCGGCGGCACGGGCCTGGGCCGCCGTCGAGAAGACGAGTTGCGAGGGGCGCGGCAGCTTGGCGCGTGCGAGCCCCGCCGTGACGCCCGCCGCATCCGCAGTCGCATCCGTCACGACCTCGTCGCGGCAGGCGTCGACCGCGACGATGGTGGCGCGGCGCGGGCAGCGGGCGAGCTGTGCCACCGCCACGTCGAGCGGCAGCGACCGCGTCGCGAGATAATGCGGCGCCGGGATGCGGGCATCGACCGGCAGTAGGAAGTTGCTGCCCTCGTACTGCACGCCATGCCCCGCGAAATAGAGCAGCGCGATCGCGTTCGCGCCGGCGGCGTCGAGTTCTTCGCCGAAGGCGATGACCGCGTCCTGCATCGCGGCCAGCGTCGCATTCTCGACGCGCCGCACGGAGAAGCCCATCCCTTCGAGCGTCCAGCCCAGCAGGTGGACGTCCCGCACCGGATTGGCGAGCGCGGCCGAGGCATAGGCGGCATTGCCGATCAACAGGGCGAAGCGCTGTTCCGGTTGGGACTTGGAAGGCCCGTCGACCCGAGGGGTTGCGGTGTTCGAAGCCGGTGTCGCTTCGGCTTCACCCGCGCTCGCCGGGGAGGTGCCGGCGTCGCCCGAGAGATCGAACCAGCGGCTGCGCATCGGCGACGCTCCCTCAGACCGTCACGATGTACTCGGCGCTCGAAACCGTCACGGCGCCCGCGTTGCGCCGCTGCAGGCGGCGCAGATTGGTCAGGAAGCGGGCCGTCTCCTCCTCGTCTAGCGCGCCCGGCTCCGCATCCGCCCCCCGCGGATCGAGTAGTCGGCGACTGTCGGTATCCCAGAGCAGCGCCGTGGTCGCCAGGAACCGTCCGGGCTTGGGCTGCACGGGCGCCGCTTCAGGCATCAGCAGCAGCTTTCCCTCGACAAGGCGCGGGCGAGACGGGGACGGCAACCACAGGATCGTTTCGCGCCAGCTCAGTTCCCAACATCTGTGTCCGATCGGGCGCGTGTCGCGCGCGAGCAGCGTATAGGCCATGGCGGGCTCGCGATCGACGCCTTGCACCGCGATGCGGCCCTTGTGCCGGCCCGCCTCGAAGATTACGGGTCCGTCGCCTCCGGACGGCAGGAAGCCGTCGAAGCTGCGATCGGCGGCAAATTTCTCGATGACGAGCCGCACCGTTCCCTGCGGATTGACCCCAGGTGCCAAGTCGCCGAGCAGCGCGTCCTGCGCCCGGTCGAGCGTTTCGCCGTCCTCGATCCGCGCTGCCGACTGGATGCGACGGATGAAGTCGTAGAGCGGGAGTGTGAACTCGGACGGAGCCAGCGGCTCCGCCAGTCCGGGCAATCCACGCGCTCGCAGGCTGACGTCGAGACGCTTGTTGACGATCTCGGCGAGTTCGGTGGCGGTATCGAGGGAGAAGCCGTAATCGCCGTAAAGCAGCTTCGAGAATTTCGGCGCGCTGCTCTCCAATTTCGTCTCGCCGAACAGCCGAAAGGCAATCTCCGCCTCGGGCATCGGCATGCCGACAAGCTCCCGAAAAGCGCGCCATTTCAGGTACAGGCCCGGAGTCGTTGCCATATGGTCCAACCACCTGCGATGCGGTTCAGCTTCATTATGATGCTGTGCCGCAGCGGCGAAGACAATTGTCGTCCCGAATATCTGGTATCCGGCAAGCTCCCAATGTCGGGTTGTGGCGCGATCCAAACGGAAGCACGAGAATCGACGTCACTCGTACCGATAACGAGATGGTTTCGCTGCCGATCGGCACCTGATTGGCCGACGATATCTCACCAGATTGTTCGTCATTGTCATTTAACTAACTGATATAATAGAAAATATTGGTTTCTGGGCGAAGTTTCGGAAACCGCCCCGGAAGCCTGACGGATAGGGAAAGATGGTCGCCGTATAACAAACGGAAGCCATCCGGATGTCACGGCTGATCGACCTCAAAGCTACGGCCGACTGCGGCCGCCCTCAGGCGGTTGGTGCGGAACAATGCCATGTCCTACCGCTCGACGCCACCCCCGCGTGGCCTCTGTCGGAGGACCGCAGGCTGGCGGGCAACCTGAGCCGGGTTCCCGGGAGCCTGACCGCTAGGTTGGGGCATGAGGCGAGCGGCCTGATGGGTTCGACGGCGGGCGAGGGCCTCCATCTCGTTGCGCTGGCGCTGCCGCTGGATCTGTTGCTGCTGGCGCCGGAGCATCTCGGCCTGGGCCATATGCTGCCGGTTGGCTTGGGCGGCGCGCATCCTCTGTTCGCGGGCGCGCTGCTCCTGCTCGGCGACACGGCGCGCGATAGCGCGCTCCCGGAAGAAGCGCTGAGTCTCGTCGCGAACGGCGCGATCCATCTCGGCGCGGTCGAGGGCCGCGGCCTGATCGGAAGCGGCACGCAGGCGCTTGGCAGAGGTGAAGCTCGGGATCGCGGCAACGGCCACGCCAGCTGCGGCGAGCGCGGCGATGAGCCCCGCACCGGTGGCCAGAACGCCTACCGCAACGATGTAGAAGGCGGCCTTCCGGATATCGCGCCCTGCGAACAGCTTCGCGGTCACGAAGGCGCGATTGACGCGCGCCCGGCGAATCCGATCTCGCTCACGGTAGCGGGCGCGCACGAGCTTCTGCCGCTCGCGCAGGTCCTTCTGCTCCTCTCCGGTGAGGCGCGCGGCGAGGCGATCACGTCCTTGCCGGGCCTTGGCGGCCTCCTCCCGCTCGCCATCGAGGTCCGTCTCGGCAGCGAGGCGGTCGAACTCGCCGAGCAGGTCGGAGGCACTGCGCTGCGGCGCGTCCTTCCTGAGCTCAGCTTTGACGATGGCTTCAGAGGGCAGGGCGCCGATGATGGCTGCAACCTGCGGCTCCTGGAGCGGCCCCCTGTCGCCCGCCCCCTTCCGAACGCGATTGAGATTCCGGGTGAGGCTGTCGGCGAACAGCGTCTCGCTGTCGAGAAGCCGAACGATGGGCGCGCCCGCGATGCGTTTGTCGCCGCCCGCGAGCCGGAACCCAAGCTTCTCAAGTTCGACCGGCAGCTTACGGATGTCTTCGCCGGATCGACGCCAGGCTTCCAGAAGCCTAGCGTCGACCAGATCGAGATCGGTCTCGAGCCGATTGGCCTGCTGACGCTCGGCCTTGGAACGGCCAGCCCTCTTCTCTGCGACAGGCCCGGTTGCGGCGATCTCCGCGAGCTCCGGCAGACCGCGTTCGCGCAGCAGCTGGGCGACCCGGTCGACCCGCAGGCTCGGCGTCAGACCTTCGCCCAGTTCGATCTCGAGGCGGCGGGCGATCATCTCGTCGCGCTCTGTGGAGCGAACGAAGCGCAGAGCCTTCCCCGACCCCGGCGCAACCATCGCATAGTTGACGTGGAAGTGCGGCGCACGGTCGCCCTTTCGATGCTCCACGACGTGCCGAGGGCAGTCGAAAGGGATCCCGTACTCTTCTTCGTAGACCGCCAGAACACGCTCCAGGCCCTCCGGGCCCAGCGGGACCTTCGGCGAGATCTTGAGGTGGGCGATGTCGCGCGTCACGCGGCGGTTCTGGCGCGCGATCGCGGCCATGATCCGCAGCGCGAGCGCCGTATCGGCGGGAACGTCGCGGATCATGTCGGCGCGGACGAGGACTTCCTTGTTCGACCCGCGCCCAGTCTTCCCGAGATGCCGGCTGAGCTCGCCGATCCGACGGGGCGTAGTGATGATGATCATCAGGCATCCTCCTCGATCTTGAGCAGGTCGAGCACCCGGGCCATCAGCGCCTCGGTTGCCGACCGCATCTTCTCGATGTCTGCAACGACCGAGACGAGCGAGCCGGAACCGTTCGCCAGTCTGGCCAACTGGTTCAGGTTCCGGCCGTGCGCCCGAAGCTCGCTCAGCACCTCGCCCAGGAGCTCGGCGTTCGCGACGGAGCGCCGGACCGTCGGCGCTCTCATCTTCGAACCGAGCAGCTTCATCAGCTGCGCCCGGGCCCAGGCATTGCTCTTGAGGCCAGCGGCCTCCGAGACGACTGCCAGCTGCTTGGCAGTGGCTTCGTCGATCCGGAACGAGACGAAGTTCGCAACATGTTCGCCCGCCATCAGGGCTTCTCCTTCTGTTTGCGGCGGAGCCGGCGCCGTCAGGCGCACCGGCTTGCCGGTTGGGGTGCAGGGACCTCCCTGCCGAGCCTCGATGTGCGCAATCGAAGATCTGTGCACATTGAATCCACTCGCCCTTTCAGGAAAACAGAAGTTGAGATCAGTTCAATACTTATTATCGCATCCGTAATCTATGCGTAAATCGCAGTATGCATTCATATATAGGCGTAAATGCAAAATATAATTTCAATCAATACTTCACATCGACCCGCAATCCCGACATGGTCATGACAGGAGACAACAGATGACCGACGACGATCTCTCAAAGCGTAGGCGCAAGGCCGACGAAGACCTGAAGGTCATTCTCGCCGGGCGTCCGACCACGATCGGTAGCCGTGCGGACGTGGTGCGGATCTTTCACAGCCACATCGTAGCGATGCGTCAGGTCAAAACCTCCTGGGAAGCGATCGCCGTGAAGCTCGAGGACTGGAGCGGCCTTGGCGTCGCCCCCACCACGGTCAAGCAGTACATGACCGACATCAGCCAGGGCCGGATGACGATCGAACCTCGGTCGACGGTCCACCCGCAGGCCGAGACGTCCTCCGCGCCGCCTGCCAAGACCTCCCATTCGATTCAGGATTCTCGCAAGGAGCGCAGCGGAGACTCCAGCTCGTTGACTGACGAGGCGGGTTTCAGGCTCTCCGAGACGAATTCCCAGATCAGCGCCGGCGCCCACGCGCCGGGCCACCGGAATGCCGACGGCTCTTCGTCGGCATCGAGCACCGCTACCCGCGGTCGCTACACCCTCAAGTCACAGCCAGAATGAGGCAAAGCCCATGTCCGATACTTCCCGCACGACCACGACCAGGAGTGCTGCCCTCGGCAGCACGGCGATGAGCCGAACGCCCCAGGAAGCCCAGCCCGTCTTCCTGTTCTATAGCGGGAAGGGCGGCGTCGCGAAGAGCACCGAGGCGCTCAAGTTCAACTATCACTGCATCAAGGCCGGCAAGGTGCCGACCCTGGCCGATGCCGACTTCATCGTTCAGGATTTGATCCTGGCTCATCACCAGGAGCAGGACTGCCACCCGATCAAGCTTTCGGAAGAGGACGGGTTCACCGCCCTTGCGGACGTGATCGCGAGTACGCAGGCCGGTTCGCCGATCATCGTGTCCTGCCCGGGCGGTCAGGCCGAGATCTTCAACGACAACGCGCCGGTCATCCTGATCGCGGCGCGCAACGCTGGCCGCAGGGTGATCGTGATGTCGCCCATGGACCTGCATGTGAACTCCTACAGCCATGTTCCCGAGGTCGAGCAGGCGATGCCCGAGGCCGAGATCTATCTCGTGCGTCCGCGCTGGTTCGGGCGTCCCGAACAGTTCGTCGCGTTCAACGCTTCCCAGCTGGGGAAGCGCTATCTCGCGGCGGAACGGGTCATCGACGTCCCCCTCATGCCGGCCGCCCTTGCGCGGGCTTTCAAGGATGGCGAGCACTCGCTGCACTGGATCGAGCTCAACGGTTCGGGCGGCGAGAAGGCCTCGCTCGAGGCCTGGCGCGAGAAGTCGCGGCGCGCCTATGCGCGGTTCCTGGGCTGATCTCATGGACCGGCAGGCGCTCGATATGGTCGCGCGGGAGATTCTCGGGCGGCCTCTGACGGATGACGAAGCGGCCTTTGTCGCGAATGCGTGCGTGGCGATGGGGCTGGGCGAGGGCGACATCCTCGTGCGCCTGCTGATCATATACGCCTCTCTCATGACCTTCCTTGGCCGCACGCTGGCGGCTGTGGAAGCGTCGCGCTCGCCTTCCGCCCTGCTGCGCCGTCATCCCGGCATGTCGATCGGCTTCATCCTGTCGATAGCAGCCCTCGTTGGAGGTGCCTTCGCGTTCGGCAGGGTGAGTGTCGCGGACCGATCTCATCAAGATATCACGCAGACCCTGCGGTGGGCGCTGTCGCCGGAGGGCGAGCGAGCCCGCCGCCTCTCCGATAGCGGGCTCCTCCGGGCGCTCGACGCCTGCAGCATCCCCGGCTGGTCCCGGCAGGGTTCCGACTGCTTCCCGGGGCCTGATCCCGAGAGCGGGACCATGCGCGGCATCCGCATCACCCCATGAACCTCCATCCCTCATCGTCGAAAGGCAATTCCTACATGTTCGAAGACCTGTATCCGGCAACCGCGCGGGCCGCCAAGGACTACATGGCTGAGCACGGGGGCCGCGAGGCGATCCCGCCGGTGGCTGCGGTGGACGGCTGTCAGCTCTCCGCCAGCACCGCTGCGGTGGACGGTATGCCGCTGCGCCTGACGATCGATCTCCCACCGGAGTGCGCCTCCGAGGTCGTGATCCGCCTCGGGCGGTCCGGCAACCCGCTGACCGTCACGCTCAATCCCAATGGCGGCGCGGCGCGTCCCTCCAGGCTGGAGGGTGCGCGGTGAGCAAGGAAGAGGACGATAAGCCGAAGCCGACCGACACCGATCTGCTCGTCGCGATCGGCGAGAAGGAGGCCGTGCTGTCCCAGCACCGGTCCAAGGCCTACGCCACGGTCACCACCCGAAGGGGCCGGCGCACGTTCCAGGTGCTTGGGCCGGGGTGCTCGACTTGGCTGCGCCTACGCTTTCGCGATCAGTATCGTCGGACCCCGTCCGCGGGTGCAGTCAAGGCTGCGATCACGGCGCTCGCCGACCTCGCCAGCCTTGCCGACGAGACGCCGGTCTGGTTGCGTTCGGCCTGGCACGAAGGCAGGGTCTATATCGATCTCGGCGACGAGAGTGGGTGCGCCATCGAGATCAGCGCGGATGGCTGGCGCCTTACGCCGTTTCCGCCCGTTCTGTTCGTGCGCAGCAATCTCGGCCTGCCCTTGCCGAGGCCGGGCCGAGATGACGATCTCGATCGGCTGCGGGGCCTTCTGAATATCCCCGATGACGCCACATTCCAGCTGATCGTCACCTGGTGTGTCGCCGCGCTGATGCCGCACGGTCCCTATCCGCTGATCACGATCGGCGGCGAACAGGGCGCGGGGAAGACGCTGCTCGCCGGTGTCCTCCACGCGCTCGTCGATCCCAGCAGGCTTCCGCTCCGGGCCCTGCCGCGGTCGGAGCGCGATCTCTACATCGCGTGTTCGAATACGCATGTCCTCGCATACGACAACATCTCGAAAATGCCTGATTGGCTCAGCGATGCCTTCTGCAAGGTCGCCACCGGCGGCGGAATGGCGCTGCGCCAGGTCTTCAGCGATGACGCGGAGGTCTACTTCTCCGCCACCAAGCCGATCATCCTGAATGCGATCGAGGATGTGGTGACGCGGCCTGACCTCGCCGATCGCGCCATCATCCTGAATCTCCCGGCGATCGCGGAGGAGAAGCGCATCGATCCGGCGGAGTTCGCCGCCCGCTTCGAAGAATGCCGGCCCGAGGTATTCAAGACGCTGCTCGACCTCATGTCGTTCGCGATGGCCGTGATGCCGACGCTGCAGGTCGAGCGTCTCCCGCGCATGGCGGGATTTGCCCGCATCGGCATCGCGATCGAGGGATGCTTTGGAGCCCCAGGCTGCTTCATGGCCGCCTACGATTCCAACCGCGCCATGGCCTCGTCCATCGTCGCCGAGAGCGATCCCATTGTTGCTCCGATCAGGGTGCTCGCCGCGACGCGGCCGGTTTGGCGGGGTACCGCGACCGAACTCGCCAGCCTGCTCGAAACCCGCCTCGTTCCTCCCAGGCGCCTCGACCCCGCTGCTCTCGGCGGCCATCTGCGCCGCATCGCGCCCATCCTGCGCGCCGACGGCATCGAGATTTCGTTTTCGCGGGACGGCAAGGGGCGCGATCGCCTCATCACCGTGGCGCGAATTTCATCCTCGAAGCCGTGATCGCGCGAGCGCCGTCCGCACTGTCCGCTCCGTCCGCCAAAAATCCGGACGGCGGACAGCGCGGACAGCGATATCAGGATTTCTGGCGGCGATGTCGATCTGCTCTCGCATGCCACGCGGGGGACGAGGGGAAGCGACATTTCTCTTTTGTGAGAGTGCTGACCACGGGCGCTCTGTCTGCAGTTCGAGTCATCGCGACCTCAGTGACCTACGAGCCATATTCCGGAATACGACGACCCCTGATCCATCTATGGGGTATCCAAGGGGATTTTCGTTTGAACGGTGTGAAGTGTCATCGAAGGCGAAGTGGGGTGTCTTCGGCGAGAAGCGCGTCTTCCTCCGGACCGGCCGGCACTAGGACAGCTATCAGCCCGTCAAGATCGATCCGACCGGCTGGAGCATCGTCGGCGAACCGTCGGCTTCGCTTCATGCGCGGGGCGCCTGAAGCGAAGCTGTAACTGGTTCGAGGCCCAGCACGATCTCGATCCCCAGCACCTCGTCTTCGTCGACGAGATCGGTCTGTCGATCAGGATGAGCACCTGTGCGGCCGAGCGCGGAACGCTGTCGGAGCGCTCGTTCGGCTCTTCTCTCCGGCAGAATGCGAAAACTGCTTCGAGGCAGCAGAAGATGAACGGGATCAAACGAAAAATCTCTAATTCATCGCGGCGGATGATTTATCGTGCCTATGATTATGGTTCCTGCGCGCCGCATGTATTCAGATATATCGCGTACAGCGAAGTCGATGCGCAGATGAAAAGCCGGTTCTTTTTGCGGCCTCCGAAAGCGATGTTGGCGACGGTCTCCGGAATGCGGATGCGGCCGAGCAACGTTCCATCGGGCAGGTAGCAGTTGACGCCGGCGCCTGCGCTTGTCCACACGTTCCCCACCTCGTCGCAGCGCAGGCCGTCGGCATAGCCGCCATTGATATCGGCAAAGATGCGAGCCCGAGAAAGCGTGCATCCGTCCTCGGATACGTCGATCGCAAAAATCCGCCCCTGTGGTTCAGGGTTGCCCGGAACACCTGTATCGGCGAGGTAGAGGGTCCGTTCGTCGGGCGAGAAGGCGAGGCCGTTCGGGTGAACGGCTTCGTCGCAAATGACTGTCAGCTCGTGCGTTCTCGGGTCATATCGATAGACGACATATCGACAGGTCTCGCTCTCCGCGCGGTCTCCTTCGTAGTCGCTTTGTATGCCGTAAGGCGGGTCCGAGAACCAGATCGTCCCGCCGGACTTCACAACGACGTCGTTGGGAGAATTGAGTTTCTTGCCGCCGAACCTGTCGACAACGGTGACGACACGGCCGTCCAGTTCCGTGCGGCTGATCCGGCGGCCGCCATGTTCGCAACTGATCAGCCGCCCCTCGCGGTCACGGGTATGACCGTTTGCATATCCTGCGGGCTGACGAAAAACGGACACTCCATCCTCGGTCCAACGCAAAATGCGGTCGTTCGGAATGTCGCTGAACAAGAGGTGGCCGGCATCACCGAACCAGACTGGACCCTCTACCCACCGGAACCCTGTGGCCAGCCGTTCAACGGGGGCATTTCCCATGACATAGCGTCGGAACCGGGGATCCAAAATCTCGACGTCCACCATGATGGGGCTCCTGCTATGCTGTCTGCGCGTGCGCATGAAAACAGCGGAAGGCTGCTTTCCATTCTGATCGGGAGCCTCGCCGGCGAATGCGGGTTCGCCTCCAGGCTCGATCTCCTTGTTTCGCTGCCATTCCGGACGGAGAATCGTTGCGCAGTTCCGCTGGAATTGCTCCAAACCCGTTATCCCGAAAGCAGGCAGGGGCAAGCGCCGGAAAGTGCCTATCTGCGGCCGACCCATGGTCGATCTTGCCGGCGCAGGGCATCGGAGCAGTCAGCAATCTCGTCGGGCAGGCTGGATCTGGGATAGCCCGGGACTCAATCAGCCGAGTTCGTTTGCAGCCGGTTTCTGCGGATAAAGCCGCTTGGCGGTTCATTGCCCGGCATTGCGATCAACCGCGACGGTGAAGGGGGCCTGCGTCCTGGCCCTGACCTCGTCGAGGCTGACGCCCGGTGCGAGTTCGATCAGGGTCAGCCCGCCGCCATTGGCCTTGTCGCAGGTCATCACGCAGAGATCGGTGATGATCATGTCGACGACGCCGGCGCCGGTCAGCGGCAGCGAGCAGCGCTCCAGCACCTTGGATTCGCCCGCCTTGTTGGCGTGGTCCATCACGACGATGACCTTCTTGACGCCGGCTACGAGGTCCATTGCGCCGCCCATGCCCTTCACCATCTTGCCGGGAATCGTCCAGTTGGCGATGTCGCCATTGGCCGCCACTTCCATGGCGCCGAGGATGGTCAGGTCGATATGGCCGCCGCGGATCATCGCGAACGAATCGGCCGAGGAGAAGAAGCTCGAGCTCGGCAGCACCGTGATCGTCTGCTTGCCTGCATTGACAAGGTCGGGATCCTCTTCCCCCTCATAGGGGAAGGGACCCATGCCGAGCATGCCGTTCTCGGACTGGAGCGTCACGTCGACGCCGTCGGGAATGTAGTTCGCCACCAGCGTCGGAATGCCGATGCCGAGATTGACGTAGAAGCCGTCCTTGAGCTCCTTGGCCGCGCGGGCGGCGACTTGTTCGCGGGTCCAAGGCATTATGCCGACTCCCTTTTGCGTACCGTCCGCTTCTCGATGCGCTTCTCGTTGATCGTGCTCTTGACGATGCGGTCGACATAGATGCCGGGCGTGTGGATCGCCTCCGGATCGAGCGATCCGACCGGCACGATTTCCTCGACCTCGGCCACGGTCACCTTGCCGGCGGTCGCCATGTTCGGGTTGAAGTTGCGCGCGGTACGCCGGTAGACGAGGTTGCCGGCGGTGTCGGCCTTCCAGGCCTTGACGATGGCGAGATCGGCCCGCAGCCAGGTCTCGCGAACGTAGAGCTGCCCCTCGAACT
>PNLY01000060.1 GCA_013823325.1 Methylobacterium sp. | reverse complement strand
CGTCCTGACCACCGGCGCCGACAGCCTCGTCAATGCCGACCTGAACCAGGAGGCCGCCTCCCTGCTCGCGCTGCAGACCCGTCAGCAGCTCTCGCAGCAGGCGCTCTCGCTCGCCAACCAGGCCGACCAGGGCGTCCTGCGTCTCCTCGGCTGATCTTCGGTCCGCAGGAGCGGATCACCCCGCAGAACGCGGGACGAAGCAAAAGAGCGGCGGAGCCAATGGCTCCGCCGCTTTTCGTTTCAGCGTCGCGGCGCGATTAACCGTTTATTAGCCTTAACAAAGGATTGTCGGTCCCTAAGCAAGCTGACCGAGCGCCGAATCGCGCTGTCTGAGGGACCTGAAATGGCCAACACCATCCTGTCGAACGGCGTCCGCAACAACCTGCTGACCCTTCAGCAGACCACGGCTCAGCAGGGCGTGATCCAGAACCGCCTCGCGACCGGCCGCAAGGTCAACTCCGCGATCGACAACCCGGTGAATTACTTCACCTCTGTGTCGCTGAACGATCGATCGAGCCAGCTCACCGGCCTGCTCGACGGCATCTCGAACGGCATCCAGACCATTCAGGCCGCCTCCAAGGGCATCGACGGCATCACCAAGCTGGTCCAGTCGCTGCAGTCCACGGTGAAACAGGCTCAGGCCGACGCGGCCCAGAACCGCCCGACCAAGGCCGGCGGCGCCCTGGCGAACGCCACCGAAACCGCGGTGACCAGCAAGAGCCTGAAGGATGTGGCGCTCGACAAGCTGATCGGGGCGCCCGGCGCGGCTGCTCCCGCTGCGGCGACCGCGACTTCGCCCGGTCATCTCGGCATCAACACGACGACGAACACCAACGCCGCCTTCTCGATCACCGTCGGCTCGGACACCTATGAGGCGAGCTTCGCACTGACGGCGACGACCACGGTTCGCGACATCGTCAACGAGATCAATAAATCCGGCCTCGTGACGGCATTCGTCGACGAGAAGGGCCAGCTCAACGTCAAGGGCAAGGGCTCCCAGACCGTCGAGTTCGGCTTCGGCGTCGGCAACGCCGGCCCGGCCGCCATCACCGCGGCGCAGGTCGCCGGCACCAACAGCAACGCCGCGATCAACTTCGCCGCCGGCGACGCCGATGTGGCCACCTCGACCATCACCTCGTCGAACATCACCTCGGCAGTGCGCTCGAACCTGATCGATCAGTTCAACGACCTGCGCGACAAGATCGATGATCTCGCCAAGGATTCGAGCTACAACGGCATCAACCTGCTCTCGGGCGACCGCCTCTCGATCGTCTTCAACGAGAAGACCGGCCGCAACCAGACCAAGCTCGACATCCAGGGTTCGAACATCACCTCTGACAATCTCGGCATCCCGCGCGCGATCAACACGCAGCTCGCCGGCTTCATCAACTTCCAGAACGACATGGATCTTGAGAAGGCGACCGCCGCGCTGACGAGCTCGCTGAGCTCGCTGAAGTCGCTGGCCTCGACGCTCGGCTCGAACCTCTCGGTTGCCCAGGCCCGCCAGGACTTCACCAAGGAGCTCGCCAACGTGCTGACCACCGGCGCGGGCAATCTCGTCCTGGCCGATCCGAACGAGGAAGGCGCCAGCCTGCTCGCGCTCAACACCCGCCAGCAGCTCTCGCAGACCGCCCTCTCGCTCGCCAACCAGGCCGACCAGGGCGTGCTGCGCCTGTTCGGCTGAGCCCCCTCCCCTAACAGCCAGAAGGCGGGACAGACATGGCCCTCAAGGTCGAGCTCAAGCCGAACGAGCGCATCATCATCGGCTCGGTCGTCATCCGCAACGACGAGCAGCGCACGCGCTTCTTCATCGAGGGCGAGGCGCCGATCCTGCGCGAGAAGGACATCCTCACCGCGGCCAGCGCCGACACGCCGGCCAAGAAGATCTACCTCGCGATCCAGCTGATGTACCTCGCCGGCGACCCCACGGCGGAGCACGAAGTCTACTTCCAGCTCGTGCGCGATTTCATGCAGGCGGCGCCGAGCGCTTTGCCGCATATGTCCGAAATCAATAACTGCATCTTAAGCGGTGAGCTCTACAAAGCTCTCAAGGCTGCCAAGAAGCTGATCTCTTACGAGGCGGAACTGCTCGAGCATGCAAAGCGGGTTTAATGCCTACGCCGCGGCGTCGAAGACGGCTCAGAACGTCCAGTCGCCGCGAGAACTCGAAGCCGGCCTGCTGCTCAAGGCGGGCGCCCGTCTCCAGATGATCGTCGACGACTGGGCCGGCCGTTCCGGCGATCTCGACGCAGCCCTGGCCTATAACCGCAAGCTCTGGACCCTTCTGGTCTCGGCGGTGATCGCCGAGGACAATCCGCTGCCGGTCGAGATCAAGCGCAACATCCTCGGCCTCGCCAACTTCATCTTCAACCGGACGTTCCAGATCGCCGCCGCGCCGGAACCGGCTGCCATCGGCATCCTCGTCAACATCAACCGCGACATCGCTGCCGGCCTGCGCGGCCGCTGACCGCGAACCAGGCGACATCTCGGACAAAGGAAAACGGCCCGGATCACCCCGGGCCGTTTTCTTTTGCCGCCGGGCGGCAACGTCAGAGGTAGTTCGTCAGGCGCAGCTGCGACAGCATCGAAGTGGTCTGGTAGCTCGCCTGCAAGGTGGTCTGCAGCGCCAGGATCTGCATCGCCACCTCCTCCTTGGTGATGTCCTCCACGCCGGCCAGCGTCGTGCTCAGATAGTCCTTGGTCGCGGTGTGTCGTTCCTTGGCCTGGGCCATCGCGGTCTGGGCCGAGCCGAGCTCGACGATGATCTCCGACGGGTTCTGCGTGCCGGGTGGGAAGCCGATCGTGCTGCGCACCCGCTCGGTCATCGCCTCGTAGCGCATCTTTGAGTTGGGGTCGGTCGTCGGGAAGGTCTCCGCCGCCATGATCGCGAACTGCGCCAGACCGGTGCGGAAGGCCTCCTCATTGGCGCGGGCGCCGGCCGCCACCTGCTGGCCCTGGTCGACCTGGACACTCGCCGTCGCCCTGGCCGAGCCCGGAGCGTCGTCGCCCTGATACCAGATCACGGTATTGGCCGAGGTCCCCGGCGTTGGCGCGGCCGTCGCGGTGTCGAAGGGCGGCCCGGGCACCCTGAGCGGCGGGTTGCTCGTGCTGCCGGCGAAGAAGTCCTTCGCCGCGACCTGTGCCGAGGAAGCCGACAGCGAGGTGCTAGCCTCGCGCGACAGGGCGGCGTTGATCGAGGCGCGCAGATTGGCGGCCGTGGTCGCGGTGTCGGGCCCGATCACGAAGCCATCGGCGGCGGAGCCTGTGGTGCCTGCCGCCCGGGCGGTCAAAGTGACCTCCTCTGTCGTTCCGTCGGGAAGCTTCAACGCGATTTTCAGCGTGTCGCCGGGCTGCGGCAGAGCCGCGACATTGACCGCGATGTCCGCCGGCGGCCCGGCGTTGTAGGCCGTGGTCATCGCAGCCGTGCTGCTCGAAGCGCCGGTCAGGTCGAAGCCATAGGGCAGCCCGGCCGCCTCCTCGGCGATCGTCGCGGTCGTGCCCGCGCCGCCGGTGACGAGCCGGCCCATGCCGCCGGCGCCGATATCGGCCTGCTTGCGCTCGGAGATCAGCTGCTTCAGGCCGGCATGAGTGGCATCGCCGTCCATGATCAGCGAGTAGTCCACCACCGGCTCGACGTCGGAGGTGCGGCCCGAGAACAAATAGCGGCCGTTCACCTGGGAGTTCAGCAGATCGAGCGACTGCTTGAACTTCTCCTCGGCCAGCACCTGCGGCGAGGTGCGCCCGGTCGAGGTCTCGACATAGCTGTCCGGCCGCGCATCGGCCCGCGTCTCGCCGGCGAGCTTGGTGAAGTTTTCGACCGCCTTGCTCATCAGCTTGAGGTTGACGTCGGAGCGCTGGATGTTGGTGAGATAGCCGTCCAGCGTCGAGAGCTTGTTGTTGAGGTCGAGGCTGGTGCCGCGATCCATGCCGAGGCCGGCAAAGGTTTCCGACTTCTTCTGCGTCGCCAGCTGTCGCTGCAGATCGTCGAGCTGGCCGCGCATCGAGACGAACTGGTTGGGATTGGCGAGGCGATAGGCGCCGGTACCGGTCGGGGTGATGGTCATGACCTATCTCCTCACAGTCTCATCAGCACGTCGAGCAACTCCTTGACGGTGGAGATGACGCGTGCGTTGGCGGCATAGGCGCTCTGGAGTTCGATCAGCGTCGACATTTCCTGGTCGACATTGACCTTGGTGTCCTCGGTGAAGCGGCTCTGGACCGAGGCGAACGCGACCTGCTGACCCTCGTCGAGGCGCTTGGCCTGCTCGCTCGCCTGGCCCTGGCCGGCGACGATGCGCTGGACCAGGCTGGAGACAGTGCCGGTCGAGGTCGCGGCCGAGCCGTCGAAGCCCGTCGCATTGGTGAAGCTGCGCTGGCTCGAGGTCAGCCGGTCATAGAGGAATTTCGGCCGGGTCGTATCGCCCTGCGGCGTCGCCGGGCTGGTGTTGTAGATGACGAGCCGCGAGCGGTCGGCGACCAGGTCCGGATTGACGGCGATGCGCGAGGCGAAGCCGACCGACTGCGCCCCGCCCTCATAGGAGCCGGTATAGGCGGTATTGTTGCGCCCGGCATCGACGAAGAACGGCATCTCGGCGGTGCCGCCGGTCAGCGAGGTCTGGGTCGGACGCGCGGTCAGGCCGGCGACGTCACGCGTGGCGCTGCCGACGACGCGCAGCGTCGAGCCGGTGTTGGACACGGTGAAGCCGGCGCCGACGGCCGCCTGAATCTGCGTCGCGACCGAGGCCGGGCCACCGGAGAAATCGATGCCGATGACGCGGTTGTTGGCGTCGCCCTGGGCCGAGGCCGGCAGGGGCAGCGACGCCGCCGAGTCGACGCGCACGAAGGTGAAGCGCTGCGTCTGCCCGCTGGGCGGGATCTTGTAGTCGAGCGTTACCGAATTGCCGGCCGCCAGCCCGCTGAGATCGACGTCGAAACCGTTGAAGCCTCCGGCCGTGACAGCGGTGCCGGCGACCTCGCGGTCGGAGAGCGCGCTGGAGAGCTGGGCGGCGATCTCGTCGAGCTGCGCCTGCGCCTGCACCAGCGTCTTGTCGCGCAACTCGACCAGCGCGCCGATCTCGCCGGAGCGGAAGGTGTTGTTGGCGATCGCGTCGAAGCTGTTGCCGGACAGGTCCCGCGCGACGATCGTGCCGACAGTCCGCTTGGTCGGGTCGCTGCTCCATTGCGACTGCGGGCCGATATTGGCGCGCGCATCGAACTCGAACTTGACCGTCGGACGGCCGTCGAAGAGCTGCGTGCCGGAGGCGGTGCTGATGCTGAGCGCGCCGTTCGGCTGCTCATCGGTGCGGATCTCGACATATTGCGACAGCTCGGAGACGATCCGGTCGCGCTGGTCGCGCAGATCCGCAGTGGCGGATGTCTGCTGGGCGTTGACGATGCGCGCATTGACGTTGGTCAGCTGGTCGAGCAGCTCGTTGACGCGGCTGACCGCCGAGCCGATGCCGGACTCGGCGTTGGCGCGCTGCTGCTGGACGCCGTCTGACAGGCCGCGCAGCCGGTTGGCGAGCTGGCTGGCCGCATCGAGCACGGCCGTGCGGTTGGTGTAGGAGGACGGATCGTTCTGCAGCGCCTGCAGCGAGCTGGTGAAGGTGCTGTACATCGAGTCCAGCGCCGTCTTGCTGCCGGGGGCGCCGTAGAGCTGGTCGAGATTGGCGAAGACCTGGGCGCGGGTCGAGGTATAGGCCGCGCCCGAGCTCTCCTGCAGCAGCTGGTGCTGGACGATGCGGTCCAGCAGCCGCTGGACGTTGGGATTGCTGACCCCGACGGTACCGCCGCTGATCGAGTCGACGCTCGAGACATTGCGCCGGACATAGCCGGGCGTGCCGGCATTGGCGACGTTCTGCGAGACGACGCCGATGCCGATCTGGGCGCTGTTCAGCCCGGAAATCGCGGTGCCGAGCGAAGTGCTGAGACCCATCGTCAACTCCTGTCGTACTGGTCCGGTCGGTTTCGGCCCGGCCCTTCTGGGCCGTCAGGCCGGGCTGCGCTCAGCCGTTCAGCGGATGATGTTGAAGACGTCGCGCAGCATCTCCTGCGCCGTGGAGATCACCTTGGTGTTGGCCGAATAGGCCTGCTGGGTGACGATCATCTTCGAGAACTCGTCGGCGATGTCGGTGTTGGACTGTTCGACATTGCCGCCGATCAGCGCCGAGGTGCCGAGGCCGACGATCGGCGCGCCCGACTCGATCGTCTCCTCGAAGGCGCCGCCGTCGAGGCGCTTCAGCGCATTGCCTGCATTGAAGCGGGCGACCGCGATCTGGGCCAGCGCCACGACCTGTCCGTTGCTGAAGGTGCCGATCACCTGGCCCTCGTTCGAGATCGAGACCCGGTCGAGCGTACCGGCGGTGTAGCCGTTCTGGCGGATGCTGCGGGCGTCGATCTGGCCACTGGTGTCGCCGTTCTGCGTCAGGCTGGTGCCATTGGTGACGATGCTGATGGGAGCAGCGGCAGGCGAGATGGCGGTGCCGCCGATCGTCATCGGCGGGATGGTGATGTTGCCGCTCGCGGGGCTCGTCATCTTGCCGGTGTTGTCGAAGGTGATGTCGGTGTTGACGTTTCGATACGCCACGGTCGCGCCGGTCGCGCCGGTGTTCTCCGCGATGAACAGGTTCCAGGTATCGGCGACAGCCGGCGGACCGGCAGCCGCATTCGAGACCTTGGCCCAGCGCAGTTCAACGCTCGTCGCCTTGCCGAGCGAGTCGTAGACCGTGACCTGGCCGCCGGGGATCGAGCGGTTGAGGAAGGTGGTCAGGTCGCTGCCGACCACGGTGCCGCTGCCGCCGGATGCCGTCGTGCTCGGGTTCGTGCCGAAGCCGGTGCCGGCATTGAGCAGCTCGGAGCCCGGCGTCGAGGTGTTGGCGGCATTCGTCTTCGGATAAGCCGGGATGTTGGCGCTGTATTCGATCTGGGTCGTCGCCTTGGCCGGGAACTGGTCCTTGGTGATGCGCAGCACATCCGGCTGGCTGCCGATCACCTGGCCGGTGACGGGATCGATCTTCTGGCCCTTCAGATAGTAGCCCGCGCCGTTGACGAGGTAGCCGTCGGCGTCGAAGTCGAAATCGCCGCGGCGGGTGTAGAGGTTGGTGTTGGCGAACTGCGTCGAGGCGCCGACGCCGCTCTGGCGCTGGTCGACCACGAAGAAGCCGTCGCCGTTGATCGCCGCATTGGTGTCGATGCGGGTGGCGTTGAGGTCGCCCTGGATCGTGTTGGTCGCCCGGCTATAGGAGGCGACCGAGCCGGCGATCTGGCGGTTCAGCGCCGAATCCGGCACGAGGTCGGAGAAGCTGGTGTCGACCCGCTTGAAGCCGGCGGTGCGCGAGTTCGCGATGTTGCCGGAGATATTCTCGAGGGCATAGGACTGGGCCTGCATGCCCGTCACGGCCGTCGTCAGAGCACTGAAAACACCCATCGCAACCTCACCTGGTCGTCAGACCTGGACAGCGCCCCCCATGGGCGGCATGTCGAACCGAGGCTGGTTTTGCACGGCCTGTGCCAGCGCCGTGCTTGAGATATTTCAAGAGCTTGGATGGTTTTCGAAAGGTTTCCCGACGTTTCCGACCGGGCAGATTCCTCCAGCGCCGGCAAATTCTGCCGGGCTCAGTCGTCATTCCGGGGGCAGGACGCAGTCCTGAGCCCGGAACCCAGAACCGATGCGCCTTGTCACAAAGGCGCGGACCTTGAGGAGCCTCTCCGGAACCCGCGCCGCCTCTGGATTCCAGGCTCGACGCTCCGCGTCGCCCCGGAATGACCATCGAGGCTCACCCCTCCTTGCCGCCCCAGCCGGAAAGATCGCCGGCGACATCGGACAGGCCCGGCGGCGTCTCCTCGACGAAGGGCAGCGGCCGGCAGACCGCGATGGCCGCGAGCCCGATCCGGGCCGTCAGCAAGCCGTTGAGCACGCCCTCGCCGAGCTTGGCCGAGAGCCGCGCCGCCAGCCCCTGGCCGAGCACCTGCTGGATCACGGCATCCCCCGCCGCCATGCCGCCGGTGACGACGAGATGGCCGAGCACCTGCCGCGCCAGCCTGAACAGGCCGAGCGCTCCCGGACGCCCGGCATAGATCGTGGCGATCGCCCGCAGAAGCCTCGCGCAGGCGACGAGCACGAAGACGACGTCGACCAGCGCCCGTGGGCTGACAGCCGTCACCAGCGAGACCCGCCGCGCCGCCTGCGCCACTTGCGCCTGCGCCAGCGCATCGAGCGGCGCGAGCAGGCTGCGCTCGGCGACGGTGAGCAGGTCGCGGGCAGCAAGCAGCTGTGGCGTATGAGCGGAGAGTTCGGCCCTGCCCTTCGCCGTTTCCGGCCGACCGGCATAAAGCTTGTCGAGATCACCAGCGACGCTGCGCGCCTTGGCGAGATCGCTTTCGACGAGCGCCGCGACGGCGCGCTCGCGCAGGGCCTCCACCCGGCGCTCGCGCAGGATGTCGCGCAGCACCCGCAGCAACATGACCAGCAGCGCCAGCGCCGCCACGCCGGCGCAGACCAGCGCCGCGATGCCGATGGCCGGGTTGAGAGCGAGCAGCCAGCGAATCGTCTGCTCGGCCCAGACCGTGACGGAGAGCGCCAGCAGGCCCGACAGCGCCGCGACGAACAGGCTGCCCCAGCTGAAGCGGCGACGCCTGGGCTGCGGAACCGCTACAGCTTCAGGCTCGATCGGCTCGATCTCAGGCACGACCGCGACATCGCCGCGGCCGCCGAAGACGGCGTCGTCGGAGGAGCCATCCTGCGGATCGAGGCGGATGGCGCGCGGCGCCTTGTTCATGCTCGCCTCCTCACGCCAATCGATCCCCGATCAGGAATTCGAGCGCACGGTCGAGGCGGATCTGCGGCGGCGGCACCAAACGCCCGCCGGCATCCGGCTTGACTAATGGCGGCCGGAAGCGCGGCGCCCTGACATGCCAGCGCGCCGCCTCCGGATCGAAGATCGCCTCGGGCCGCTCCGGCAGGTCGCCAGGGAAGATCGCCGCCTCCGTCTGCCCGTCGAAGACCTCGCCGTCGACGACCTCGCCCGCCTCCGGTACGCCGGCGATGGCCGGCAGCTCCTCGCGGCCCTCGCGGATGCGGACCTCGCGCGTGGCGCGGATCGCGGCGAAGGCCATCGCCTCGACCTTGGCCCCCGCCCCTTGCGCCCGCGCCGCAGCGCGCGCGACCAGATGCGACATCACCGCGGCGAGCCGGTCATGGCTGGTGTGGTGGAGATGGTCGGCCTTGGTCGCGGCGAACAGCACCTTCTCGATCCGCGGCGCAAACAGGCTCGACAGCAGGCTGTTGCGCCCGACGGCGAAGGCCGAAAGCGCCTGGCCGAGCGCGGTTTCAAGGTCGGCGAGCGCGGCGGGGCCGGCATCGAGCGCCGCCAGCGCATCGACCAGGACGATCTGCCGATCGAGCCGGGCGAAATGCTCGCGGAAGAACGGCCCGACCACGACGCGCTTATAGGCCTCGAAACGCTCCGCCATCAGCCCGGCGAGCGTGCCGGCCTGCGGCTGCACGCCCGGCGGCAGATCGAGCGGCGCAAAGGTCAGGGCCGGCGACCCTTCGAGATCGCCCGGCATCAGGAAGCGCCCGGGCGGCGTCACCGCCACCGCCTCGGGGTCGGCGCGCAAGGCGGCGAGATAGGCCTTGAACACGTCGCTCGCCGCTTCGGCCGCGAGCTCGTCCGCCGGCCCCGTCGGGTCGCGCTGCCTGAGATCGTCGAGCCAGGGGCCGGCGATCGCGAGCCGGTGCGCCTTGCGCGCATCCGCCACCGCCTGCGCCGACCAGCTGGCATAGTCCTGCCCGATCAAGGCGAGGTCGAGCAGCCATTCGCCGGGATAGTCGACGATATCGAGGGTCAGCGTCGCCGGCCCCTTGAACCAGCCCTCGGCGCGCTCGTAGTCGATCTCGATCCGAAGCTCCGAGATGCGGCGGGTCGAGTCCGGCCAACGCCGATCCGGACCGGACAGCGCCGCGCGATGCGCCTCATAGGGAAAGCGCGGAATCTCGGGATCGGGCTGCGGCACCAGCCTGACCCGGGCGATCCGCCCTTCCGCCGAGGCCTTCAGCACGGGCAGCCTGGCGCCCTCGACCAGGTTCTGGATCAGCGCTGTCGTGAAGACCGTTTTCCCTGAGCGCGACAGGCCGGTGACGCCGATACGCAGGCGCGGCCTGGCGAAGCCCAGCAAGCTGTCGCCGAAGGCGAGCGCGGCATTGCGCGCCTCGTCGAGATAGGAACCGGACGCCATCAGGCGATCCGCCTCATTCGTCGGGCCCCTCGCCGAGCGAAGCCGGCGTGACGAAGCGGTCGAGCCGGCCGCCCTGCGCCGCAAGATCGCGCCAGTCCTCGATCGCAAAATCGATCACGGCGAGGCCGCAGGTCGGGTATTTTTGCGCCATCCGCGCCGCGGCATAGCGGTCGCCATGGCCGGCGAGCTTGGCGGCGAGCTCCTCGAAGCCGGGATTATGGCCGATCATCAGCAGCGTGCGAACGCCAGGGTCGGTCTCCTGCACCACCTTGAGCAGGCGCTCCCGGCTGGCCTCGTAGATCCGCGCCTCGAACTGCGTCGCCGGTTTCTCGGGGAGCATCGGCTTGACCAGTTCCCAGGTCTCGACCGTGCGCTTGGCCGGCGAGATCAGGACGAGATCGGGCAGCAGCAGCTCCTCGGCAAGATAGCGGCCCATGACCGGGGCAGCTTCGCGCCCACGCGTGGCGAGCGGCCGATCGCGATCGGCGGTGTTGGCGGGCCAGGCCGATTTGGCGTGGCGCAGAAGCATGAGGCGGCGCATGGCCGCCATCTAACCATGGCTGGCGGGATTTGCGAGTGGCTTGGCTGCCGAACTCCCGACAGCAGCGAGCAGCATCTGCATCAGCCGGCCGGAATAGAGCCCAATCAGCCGCTCGCGCCCGCCCGGCTGCATCTCGAGCGGTGCGAGCTGGCCATCGATCAGCATGGTCGAGAAGCCGTGCGTGATCGACCAGACGAACAGGATCTCGGCGAGATCGGCATCCTCGCCATAGCTCGACGGCAGCCGCGTCAGCACATCGCCGTCGAGCTCGCGCCCCAATGCCAGCTTGGTCTCGCGCACCAGGATGCCGAAGGCGCGGACGGCGGCGCGGCGCAGATCATCGTCGCCACTCTTCAGACCGAGCCGCCCGAAGACGACGCGGAAGCGGCCAGGCCGCGTCAATGCGACGGCGAGATAGGCCTCGCAGATTGCGGCGAGCCGATCGCCGCCGGCCGCCCGGGCCTTTGCGACGGCCGCCTCCATGCTCTCGGACAGATCGTCGAAGCCGAGCGTCGCGATCGCGGTCAGGAGTCCGACCAGGTTGCCGAAATGATGCGCCGGCGCCGCCGGCGAGACGCCGGCCCGGCGGGCGCATTCGCGCAGCGTGAAGCCGCCGATGCCCTTCTCGGCCAGCACCGCCTCGGCCGCGTCGATCATCGCCTGGCGCAGGTCGCCATGGTGATAGCCGCCCCGCTTGCCGACCTTGCTATCCATCGCACGCCCTGCCCGCACACCGCCGCCATCAAACTTGACGCCGTCAAGATAACGCAATAGGACAATGCCGCAACTGAACGGTGTCAAGATTGGAGCGCATGATGCCTCTCAGCTTGGATGACGCCTTCGCCCGGGCGGGCCAGCTCGCCATGATCGGCTGGGCCGCCCTGATCCTCCTGCCACGCTGGCGCGGCATCTCGGCAGCGCTCGCCGGCTGGATCATCCCGGCGCTGCTCTCGCTCGGCTATGCCATGTTGATCGCCGTCCATTGGCATGACGCCAAGGGCGGCTTCTCCTCGCTCGATTCGGTCGCGGCCCTGTTCGCCTCGAAGCCGCTGTTGCTCGCCGGCTGGGTGCATTACCTCGCCTTCGACCTCGTCCTCGGCAACTGGATCCTGCGGCGCTCGCAGGCAGAAGCGATCCCGCACTGGCTGATGCTGCCGGTGCTGTTGCTGACCTTCCTGTTCGGCCCTGTCGGCTATCTGACCTATCTGCTGCTGGAGGCCAGCTTCCGCCTCGCGCGCGAAGACCGGATCGCCCGCCTGCAGGCCCGCCTCCCGGCCTGGCTGCCCGATCTCGAACTGGAGCCGCGCCTCACAGCCGCAGCCTTCGCCATGCTCGCTCTGGCGGTCCCAACGCTTTTCGCCTGGCTGATCGACCCCCGGCAGTTCCAGGGCGTTGACACCTGGATCAAGCCGCTGAAATTCGAGCTCTCGGTCGCCCTCTACCTGCTGACGCTGGCGCTGTTCCTGCCGCTGGCGAGCGACCGCTTCCGCGCCTCCTGGCTCGGGCGCTACATGGTCTGGCCGGTGATCGTGCCGATCGTGCTGGAGGTGCTCTACATCGCCTGGCGCGCCTCGCGCGTCGAAGCCTCGCATTATAATCGCGACGACTGGATCGGTATCGCGCTCTATGCCCTGATGGGCATCGGCGCGGTGATGTTCACGGTCGCGCCGGGCTTCCTCGCCTATGGCCTGTCCCGCCGCGACGCCGCCCCCATGCCGCAGGTCGTGCGCTGGTCGCTGGTTGCCGGCCTCGCCCTCACCTGCGTCTTCGGGCTGCTGAGCGGCGCCCTGCTCGGCTCCAGCGCCAGCGGGCACTATGTCGGCGCCGTACCCGACGCGCACCGGACAATCCCCTTCCTCGGCTGGTCGCTGACGATCGGCGACCTGCGCATCGCGCATTTCCTCGGCCTGCACGCCCTGCAGATCATCCCGGCGATCGGCATGGTCCTGTGGCTGGCGACGCGGCAAAGCAAGGCCGGGCTGGTCGCGCTCGGGACGGTCTCGGCCGCCTATGCCGCCCTCACCGCGACGGCGCTCGTCGCGGCGCTGCAGGCGCGCCCGCTGCTCGGGCTGGGCTGACAGGCATTACGCATCGTCGCCATCGGAGCCGGGCGCAAGGTCATCAGCGCCGGGCTCGTAGCGCAGCAGATCCCCCGGCTGGCAGTCGAGCACGGCACAGATCCGCGTCAACGTATCGAAGCGCATGCCGCGGACCTTGCCGGATTTCAGCTGCGAGACCTGCTGCTCGGTCAGCCCGATGCGCTGGGCCAGTTCCTTCGAGCGCATCTTGCGACGCGCCAGCATGACATCGAGTTCGACGATGATCGGCATCGCCTAACTCCTACACGAAACTCTGATTCTCGTCCGCGAGGCGGACCGCCTCCTTGAGCACCAGCCCGAAGGCGACCAGCGCCGCCCCGGCGGCCAGCACGCCGAACGTCCCCGGATCGAGCGTGATCGCCAATTGCTTCTGGCCTGAAGGGTTGTCGAAGGTCAGCGCCACGCTCTGCAGCGCGCGCGCCAGCGGCGTGGCGACGCCCATTGCCGTCAGCAGCCAGCCGACCCGCGCGAGCCGCTGCGCATTCTCTTCTTCCAGCACCCGGCCGCGGCCGAAGCGGCCGAACAGGCTCGACAGCCGCAACATCGCGGCAACGAAGAGGCCCGCAGGTACGAGGCCGAGCGTCAGCGCGGCCCAATAGCCGCGCTCCGAGAACGGGCCGACCGGGGCGCTGACGCCGATCGTGCCGCGGGCATAGGCGGCGAGCTGCTCGGGATTGCGCCAGAGCCAGACGGCGCCGAACGCCATCAAGGCCGCCGCTGCAATGCACAGGATACGCGCGACCATGCTCACACGCCGCAGCCTCGCCATGGCGGACCGATCCTGGGCGGAGCTCGCAAGGGATGTCATGTCTATTCACTCCGTCATTGACAAAATTAAACTAAGAGACGAATTTCTGAATGTCAAAGCCATTTATCGGAAAGCTCGATGCACACAGCCCTGCCCGCCAAATTCCTGCTTTGCGGCCTGCTCGCCGGCTGCGGCCACGTCCCGCTGGCCTCGCTGCCGAAGCTGTCCAAGGTCGATATCAGGACGACCGACCTCGCCGAGCTGCGCGCCGGCATCAGCCTGCCGTCCGACATCCGCACACTGCCGGGCGGCGTCACCATGACACTCGTCGCCTTGCCCAAGGATGGCGGGCGCCATGAGCGCAAGGTCGTGCTGGAGGAGGTGCGCGATGCCGCCGAGTTGGCGAAGCTGCCGGCGATCGCCTCGCCGGGGCGGCGCTTCACCTTGTTCAGGCTGAGCCGGGCCGACGCCGCGCGCCTTAGCGCCTTCCGCGAGGAAATGTTCGCCGGCCCGCAGAACAGCGGCAATCGCGGCAGCCTGGCTCTCGGAGCCGACAAGGCCTGCCGCTTCGGCGAGCTCTCAGGCAAGCCGATCGCGATGTCAGGTTATCTCAGGACATCTGAAACGCAGGATTATGTCCTGCTGATGCGCGATTTCGACCTCAAGGAAGCCGTCCGCGAGATCGATCCCAAGGTCGATCTCGCCACCGCGATCCCGCCTTGCGACGCAGTGCCCGAAGCGAAGCTCAGCGGCTCTCCCGCCGCGCCATGAAGGCGAGCTTCTCGAACAGCGAGACGTCCTGCTCGTTCTTGAGCAGCGCGCCGTGCAGCGGCGGGATCAGTTTGCGCGGATCGCGCTCGCGCAGCACTTCGGGGCCGATATCGTCGGCGACGAGCAACTTCAGCCAGTCGAGCAGTTCGGAGGTCGAGGGCTTCTTCTTGATGCCGGGCACCTCGCGCACCTCGAAGAACAGGCGCAGCGCCTCCTCCATCAAGCGCTTCTTGATGCCGGGGAAATGCACCTCGACGATTTTCTGCATCGTCTCGGCGTCCGGAAAGCGGATGTAATGGAAGAAGCAGCGGCGCAGGAAGGCGTCCGGAAGCTCCTTCTCGTTGTTCGAGGTGATGATCATAACCGGCCGCTGCGCCGCGCGGATGGTCTGGCCGGTCTCGTAGACATGGAACTCCATGCGGTCGAGCTCGAGCAGCAGGTCGTTCGGGAACTCGATATCCGCCTTGTCGATCTCGTCGATCAACAGCACCGGCCGCACCGGCGAGACGAAGGCCTCCCAGAGCTTGCCGCGCTTGATGTAGTTGGCGATGTCGGAGACGCGGGCATCGCCGAGCTGGCTGTCGCGCAGGCGGCTGACCGCATCGTATTCATAGAGCCCCTGCTGCGCCTTGGTGGTCGACTTGACGTGCCAGGTCAGCAGCGGCGCCCCGAGCGCGGCGGCGATCTCCTCGGCCAGCACCGTCTTGCCGGTGCCGGGCTCGCCCTTGACGAGAAGCGGCCGCTCCAGCCGGATCGCGGCATTGACCGCGACGGTCAGGTCCTCGGTGGCGACGTAAGAAGCGGTGCCGGTAAAGCGCATGCGGAGCCCTTCGCGTGGCGAGATCGCGGCCATGCTGCCGCCGCGAATGGCATCGTGATTAGAGGTCAGCCGGCGGCGGGGCAAGTTTTCGTCAGCCCGATGCGTATTTGGTTTGTGTTGCAAGGCTCTGGGACGCAAAGCTGAGAGATCAGCAGCTTCGCTTGATTCTTCGAGGGTGACGTGGCCGGGACGATCGATCCTTCCGCCTATCGTGACGCCGTGGTCGTGCTCGCCACGGCCGGCGTGATCGTGCCCTTCGCCAAGCGTTTCCGCGTCAATTCGGTCGTCGCCTTCATGGCCTGCGGCGCCGTGCTCGGCCCCTATGGCCTCGGCGGCCTCGTCGCCAAGATCCCCTTCCTCAGCACGATCACCGTCTCGAACGCCGAGGCGCTCGCCGGCCCGGCCGAGCTCGGCGTCGCCTTCCTGCTCTTCGTGATCGGGCTGGAGCTCTCCTATGAGCGCTTGATGACCATGCGCCGGCTGGTCTTCGGCCTCGGCCTCGGCCAGGTCGCCTTCGGCGCCGCCGCGATCGGTGCCGTTGCCATCGCCTACGGCCAGCCGCCCGCTGCGGCGCTATTGATCGGCACGGCGCTCGCCTTGTCCTCGACCGCGATGGTGGTGGAACTGCTTTCGGCCCATCGCCGCATCACCTCCTCGGCTGGCCGCGCCAGCTTTGCCATCCTGCTCTGCCAGGACCTGGCGGTGATCCCCCTGCTCTTCCTTGTCAGTGTGCTCGGCGCACAGAACGGCGGCTCGCTGCTCGTCGGCCTGACCCAGGCGCTGCTGCAAGCGATCGCGGCCGTCGCCGCCATCATCGTGATCGGCCGCCTCGCCATGCGTCCGCTCTTCCGCCTGGTCGCCTCGACCGATTCCTCCGAGAGCTTCATGGCGGCGACCCTGCTGGTCGCGCTCGGCACCGGGTTGATCGCCGCGGCGGCGGGGCTCTCCATGGGGCTGGGTGCCTTCATCGCCGGTTTGCTGCTGGCCGAGACCGAGTATCGCCGCGCCATCGAGGTGACGATCGAGCCGTTCAAATCGCTGCTGATCGGCGTCTTCTTCCTCACCGTCGGCATGAGCGTGAACCCGGCGGCGCTGGCGGCCCAGCCGGTTGCCATCCTGAGCATCGCCGCCGGACTCTTCCTCGCCAAGGTCGCGATCACCTTCCTGTTCGCCCGCTATTTCAAACTGTCGGTCCCGACCGCGCTCGAAACCGCGATCATGATCGGCCCCGGCGGCGAGTTCGCTTTCGTGCTGCTGACCGCCTCCGTCGCGGCCAAGCTGGTCGACCAGAACGCCGCCTCGCTCGTGCTCGCCGGCGTCTCGCTGACCATGATCTTCCTGCCGCTCGCCGCCCGCATGGCGCGGAAGCTCTCCGCGCGCCTGGCCCCGGCGGTGAAGCTTCCGGACGAAGCGAGCATCCTGCCGCCGGACGATCATGCCCCGCGCGCCATCGTCGTCGGGCTCGGCCGGGTCGGGCGCCTGGTCGGCGAGATGCTCTCGCAGCACAAGGTGCCTTACATCGCCGTCGACGCTGATCCCTCGCTGATCGCAGCGCAGCGCCGCGCTGGCCGCCCGGCTTTCTACGGCAACGCCACCAAGCCGGATTTCCTGCGGCTCTGCGGCCTTGAGGAAGCGACCGCGCTGATCGTCACCATCGACAATCCCCGCGCCGTCGACGAGATCGTCGAAGCAGCCCGCGGCATGAGGCCAGACCTCGTCATCGTCGCCCGCGCCCGCGACGCCAAGCATGCGCGCCATCTCTACGAGATCGGCGTCAACGATGCCGTGCCGGAGACGATCGAGGCCAGCCTGCAATTGTCGGAAGCGGCGCTGGTCGGCCTCGGCGTACCGATGGGCCTCGTCATCGCCTCGGTGCATCAGCGCCGCGACGATTTCCGCAGCGAGCTCAAGCCAGCAAGCGCCCCGCAGCCGGCGCTGCCGCGCCATGCGCGTTCACGCAGGCTGTGACGCTAAAGTACGGCACTTGAAAAACACCTGAGCCCTCATCCTGAGGAGCGCTCTGCAAGAGCGCGTCTCGAAGGATGCTTCAGGAGGCTCTGGAACCAGCTGGAACATCCTTCGAGACGCCGCTGCGCGGCTCCTCAGGATGAGGGCCGAGAGAAACTTCCAGACTCTACGCGAATTCCTTCCCCTCCGCCGGCTCCAACCGGACGGAGAGGGCTGTCGAGGCCGGCGCCGGTTCGACGCGCGCCGCTTTTCCAGCCGCGGCCGTCTGCATCGCCCAGCGCATATGGCCGTAGAACTGCTCGGCGCTGCTGTGCCAGCTATGGCGCTGGGCGAGCTGCAATCCGGCTTCGCGCGGCAGGCGCAGGGCCGAGAGCGCGGCACTGCGCAAGTCCTCGTGCAGCACCGCCGCCTCGCTGCCGGCGAAGACATCGCTTGGTCCCTGCACCGGGAAGGCTGCGACCGGCAACCCGCTCGCCGCCGCCTCCAGCAGCACGATGCCGAAGGTGTCGGTCAGGCTCGGGAAGACGAAGACGTCGGAGGAAGCATAGATCGCCGCGAGGTCCTCGCCTTCGCGCGCGCCGAGGAAATGCGCCTCCGGGAAGGCACGCTGCAGGTCGGCGCGGGCCGGCCCGTCGCCGACCACGACCTTGCTGCCGGGCAGGCGCAGCGACAGGAAGGCCTCGAGGTTCTTCTCGACCGCCACGCGGCCGACGCTGAGGAAGATTGGCCGCGGCAGGTCGAGCACGCTCTCTGGCCGTGGATGGAACAGCGAGAGATCGACGCCCCGACCCCAGCGCAGGATGCGCTCGAAGCCATGCGCCCGCAGCTCGGCCTCGACGGTGGCGGTCGAGACCATGACGCCCGCCGCCGGCCCGTGGAAGCGGCGCAGGAAGCGATAGCTCCAGCTCTCCGGGATCGGCCAGCGCGCCGCGACATATTGCGGGAAACGGGTGTGGTAGCTCGTCGTGAAGGTGCGCTTCTGGGCGAGGCAGACGGCGCGCGTCAGCCAGCCGATCGGCCCCTCGGTCGCGATATGGATATGGTCGGGGCCGAACTCGGCGATGCGCCGAGCGACATGCCGGCGCGTCGCCAGGGCGATGCGGATATCGGGATAGGACGGCAGCCCGACCTGCCAGAAGCCTTCCGGCGTCAGCATATGCGGGGTGACGCCGAACTCAGGCGCCGCCTCCACCATCCGCTCCAGCGAGCGCACCACGCCGTTGATCTGCGGGCGCCAGGCGTCCGTCGCGATCAGGACGCGCATCAGCGCGCTTTCCGTTCAGCCGTTTCCGGCTGAACGCCAAGAATTCGCGCCAAATCTAAATGCTGGGGCATGTTCTTATCCCAAAAGTGGTTTCCACTTTTGGGGAACATGACCCGCGCGGCCTCGACGAGGCTCGGTACCGGGGTTGGCCGCGCCGCGGCAACAGCCGGCTTCTCGCCTGTCAGCCGGTGCTGCGGCCAGCGGACGATCTCGAAGCGGCCATCGTCGTGCTCGACCACCGCCGTGCAGCTTTCGACCCAGTCGCCGGTGTTGATGTAGGTCAGCCCGCCGATCTCGCGCTGGGCGGCATGGTGGATGTGGCCGCAGATCACCCCGTCGGCCTTGTGCCGGCGCGCCTCGTCGACGAGGCACTGCTCGAACTCGCCGATATAGTTCACCGCGTTCTTGACCTTGTGCTTGGCCCAGGCCGAAAGCGACCAGTGCGGCAGGCGAAGGACGCGGCGGACCTTGTTGATGCCGTGGTTGAGCACGAGCGCGATCGTGTAGGCCCAGTCGCCGAGCAGAGCGAGCCATTTGGCGTTGCGCACGACGAGGTCGAACAGGTCGCCGTGAATGACGAGCATGCGCTTGCCGTCGGCGGTCTCGTGGACGATGTCGTCGACCAGCGTGATGCCGCCGAACTGCAGGCCGGTATAGTCGCGCAGGAAATCGTCGTGATTGCCGGTGACGTAGACCAGCTTCGAGCCCTTGCGCACCTTGCGCAGCAGCTTCTGCACCACGTCGTTATGCGCCTGCGGGAAGTACCAGCCGCTCTTCAGCCGCCAGCCGTCGATGATGTCGCCGACCAGATAGATCGTCGGGGCGTCATAGGCGCGCAGGAACTCCAGCACGAGGTCCGCCTGCGCCCCACGCGTGCCGAGATGCAGGTCGGATATGAAGATGCTGCGAACCTGCTTGGCGTCGCTATCGTCGCTCATGCTCGCCAGTCCAACTGTTGCGATGCCTGCGGCGTGTGTCTGATTTGCACTACGCTTTGATGACGCGGCGGCGAAAGCATGCTTTGCCTGCCTGCACAGGAACGGACCTTTCCGGGAGACGACCATGGATCTGGGTATCGCCGGCCGCACGGCCATCGTTTGCGCCTCGAGCAAGGGGCTGGGCCGCGGTTGCGCGCAGGCGCTGGCCGAAGCCGGCTGCACCGTCGTCGTCAACGGCCGCGACGCCAAGACGCTGGAGGAGACCGCAGCTGCGATTCGCGCCAGCACCGGCGCGACCGTGATCGCCGTCGTCGCCGACGTCGGGACCAAGGCCGGCCAGGATGCGCTGCTCGCCGCCGCGCCGAACCCGGACATCCTCGTCAACAACAATGGTGGTCCGCCGCCCAAGCCCTTCCGCGAGGTCACACGCGAGGGACTGCTCGAAGGCGTCGCGCAGAACATGGCGACGCCGCTCGAGCTGGTGCAGCGCGTCGTCGACGGCATGATCGAGCGGCGCTTCGGCCGCATCGTCAACATCACCTCGGCGAGCGTGCTGACCCCGCTGACCGGCCTCGACGTCTCCTCCGCCGCCCGCGCCGGCCTCACCGCCTTCCTCGCCGGCGTGGCCCGCGAGATCGCCCATGCCAACGTCACCATCAACAACATCCTGCCGGGTGTGTTCGACACCGACCGGATCAAGACCGCGACGAACAAGGTCGCCGAGATGCAGGGCATCAGCATCGAGGAAGCGACGAAGCGGCGGCTCGCTGCCGTCCCCGCCGGCCGCCTGGGCACGCCCGACGAGTTCGGCAAGCTCTGCGCCTTCATCGCCAGCACCCATGCCGGCTACATCACCGGCCAGAACTTCCTGATCGACGGCGGCTCGTTCCGGGCGAATTTCTGAACCAGGCCAGCCGGAGCGCATCAGGATGCGCTCCGGCCCTCACCCTCCAGACCAACCGAGACCAATGACCATCGCCTATCGCCGCGCCGTCCCCGAGGATACGCCCGCTTGTGTCGTCCTGCGCGGCAGGACACGGGAGAACGCCTTCTCGGTCGAGCGCCTCGCGGAAGCGGGTGTCACGCTCGAAAGCTGGCAGGCCGCCATCGCCGACGGCAGCCTGCCGGGCCATGTCGCGATCGAGGGCGGGCAGATCGTCGGCTATTGCTTCGGCGAACGCGAGACCGGCGAGATCGCCGTGCTGGCGCTACTGCCCGACTATGAAGAAAAAGGGATTGGCAGGACGCTGCTGCATCTGGTCGTCGCCGACTTCGAGACGTTCGGCCTCGCCAGGCTGTTCCTGAGCTGCTCGTCCGATCCGGCCGTGCGCTCCTATGGCTTCTACCGGCATCTGGGTTGGACCTCGACCGGCAGCTTCGACGATCGCGGCGACGAGATTCTCGAATACCGCCTCAGCTGACACGCCCCCCATCGCCTCCCGCAGCGCGCCGATCCGCTTTGCAAGATCGGTGCTTGGAACGGCCCCCTGCTCGTGGTCTAAGGACTGGACGTCTTGCACAAGACTTCCTTTCCTCGTGCCCGACCTGCTCCCTTGTCACCGCTCCTCGGCATCAGCCTCAAGCTGCTTTCGGCCCTGTCGTTCACGCTGATGTCGGCCGGCATCAAGACGCTGGCCTCGCGCTATCCGACCGGCGAGCTCGTCTTCTTCCGCTCCTTCTTCGCGCTGATCCCGCTGATCATCTGGCTGGCCTGGCGCCATGAGTTCCCCGAGGCGCTCAAGACCAGCAATCTGCGCGGCCATCTCAAGCGCGGCGTCATCGGCTCGACCGGCATGTTCCTCGGCTTCGCCGCGCTGCATCTGCTGCCGCTCTCGGACGCGGTCGCGATCGGCTATGCCGCGCCCTTGATCGTCGTCGTGCTGGCGGCGCTGATCCTCAAGGAGCGGGTGCGCATCTATCGCTGGACCGCCGTCGCCGTCGGCTTCCTCGGGGTGCTGCTGATGCTCTCGCCGCATATGGGCGCGCAGGCCTTCGGCCATGGGCTCTCGGGCGGCCCAGCGATCGGCGCCCTGCTCGCGCTCGCCGGCGCCTTCTGCTCCGCCTTCGCCTCGGTCGAGGTCCGGCTGCTGACCCACACCGAGAAGACCGGCGCCATCGTCTTCTATTTCATGTCGCTGACCTCGCTGCTCGGCCTGCTGACGCTGGCGCTGGGCTGGACCGTGCCGGACCTCAAGGATTTCATCCTGCTCGTCACCATCGGCGTGCTCGGCGGCCTCGGCCAGATGCTGCTGGTCCAGGCCTATCGCTATGGCGACGCCTCGCTGATCGCGCCGTTCGAGTATTCGACGATGATCTGGGCGACCGCGCTCGGCTGGTTCGTCTTCGGCGAATGGCCGGTGATGGCCGTGCTCCTTGGCTCGCTGATCGTGATCGCCTCCGGCATCTACGTCATCCTGCGCGAGCAGCAGCTTGGCCTGCTCAAGAAAGAGACGCGCGAGGTCGGGCCATCCCGCTCGGTCTGACCTGCTCGACTTGCCGCTTGGAGCGATCCGAGGCATTGTCCGCTAGGACAAACAATCGTTCTCTATCCCAAACGAATTGGGGGAGACGGCAGGCAAGAGCGCGATGGGCATCGAAACCAGGGAACGTGGCGGGCGCGAGCTGGAATCCGGCGCGCAGGTGATCTCGGGCCAGCTCGGCAAGACGATCCAGCGGCTGCGCAAGGCCTATAATCTCTCGCTTTCGGAGCTCGCCGAGCAGTCCGGCGTCGCCAAGTCGATCATCAGCCAGATTGAGCGCAACGAGACCAATCCGACGCTGGCGACGATCTGGCGGCTGTCGCAGGCGCTCGACGTCTCGATCGAGCGCGTGCTCTCGACCAATGAGGAAGAGGCCTTCATCGAGAAGATCGCCCGGCCGGACACGCCGATCCTGGTCTCCGAGGACGGCAAGCTGCGCCTCGCCATCATCGGCTGGATCAAGACCGTCGAATGGCTGCAATGGTACGAGGTCAGCGCCGAGCCGGGCGGCGAGCTCGATTCGGAAGGCCACCAGCGTGGCTCGATCGAATCGCTTTCGGTGAGTTCGGGCGAATTCGAGGTCGAGGTCGGCGGCATCACCCAGCGCGCCAAGGCCGGCGAGACCTTGCGCTATCGCTGCGACCGCCAGCACGTCGTCCGCTGCATCGGCGACCAGCCCGGCACCGCTCTGATGGTCTGCATACTCAAGGCGGCTGTGATGGATTGAGGCTGGCTTCGCCTCTGCCCAAGCCTTGCTTGTAGAACGCCTCAACAGAGACTATATTTCGCCTCAAGTGATACAAGGACAAAAGTCATGGTGTCCTATGAGGCAATGGCCCGCGTGCTCGGCCTGCCCGGCGATGCCCGAGCAGGACGCACGCCGTTCGAACTGATCTCGACGATCGAGAACGGGCTTCCCGTGGCTGCGCTCGAGCGCGTCTCCCATCTGCTGTCGCCCAACGACGCCCAGTTCAAGTTCCGCTTCGTCCCCAAGGCCACCTATGAGCGGCGCAAGGCGGCGCATCGCCTGTCGGCCGACGAGGGTACGCGCTTGGCTCGGGTCGTCGGCGTTTGGGAACTGGCCCTCGATGTCTGGAAGACCGAGGAGGCTGCGCGAGACTTCCTATTCAGATCTCACGCCATGCTCGACGACCGGCGCCCGATCGATGTCGTCCTCCAGAACGAGATCGGCGGCGAATTGGTACGCGACGTTCTCGCCGGCCTGAAATATGGCAGCGCCGCGTGACGCCACAGCGGCTGGACCGGACGCTGACTGCCTATCGCATCGGCGATCCGGACGGCCTCTATCCAATCTTCGACGCGACCGGCTCCACCATCGCGCCCGGGCGCTGGAACACGGCCGGCAGCCCGGTGATCTACAGCAGCGAGCATTATTCGACCGCGCTGCTGGAAAAACTCGTGCGCGGCAGCGGCCACCTGCCGCCGAACCAGCACTTCGTCCGGATCGGCATCCCGCGCGGCGTCAGCTATGAGATCTTTTCGGCCCCTGCCCTGCCCGGCTGGGATACGATGCCCGCGACGGTCAGCAAGTCCTACGGCGAGCTCTGGTGCCGGGAGCGCCGCAGCGCAATCCTGCTGGTCCCGAGCGTCGTCGCGCGGCTCGACAGAAACGTCCTGATCAATCCGGCCCATGCCGACTTTGCCCTGATCGAGCCGAGCCTGCACGAGCCCGTGTTCTGGGACCGGCGCCTGTTTGGCGGATAGCCCTACCCGCCAGCGGCCTTCTGCGGCCGCGGCGGACCCTGCACCGCCGGCAGCGACTTCAGATACTCCGCCATCGCCAGCCGGTCGGCATCGGGCAGCTGCGCCATATTGCGCACCACCGCGGCCATCGAGCCGCCGACATTGTCGAAGCCCGGCGTGAACCCGGTCTTGAGCAGCTCGGCGATCTCGGCCTTCGACCACTTTCCGAGCCCGTCCTCCGCCTGGGTGATGTTCGGCACCCAGCCCTTGCCTTCGGGATCGGGACCGCCGGCGAAGCGCGTCGCCTGCACGATCGCGCCGAAGCGGTTACGGCTCGAATGGCATTCGGCGCAGTGGCCGGGACCGTTCACCAGATAGGCGCCGCGATTCCATTCGTCGCTCTTGGAGGGATCGGCCTTGAACGGCGTCCCGTCGAAGAACAGCAGCTTCCAGCCGCCGACGAGGCGGCGGATGTTGAAGGGGAAGGAGAGCTCATGACCGGGCGCCCTGCCCTCGACCGAGGGCAGCGTACGGATATAGGCGAGGAGATCGGCGACGGCCCGCGGCGGCATCAGCCGATAGGAGGTGTAGGGGAAGGCCGGGTAATAGTGCTGGCCGGAGGGCGAGACGCCGGCGGTCATCGCCTGGATGAAGTCGGCCGTGCCCCAGTTGCCGATGCCGTCGCGGGTATGCGGCGAGATGTTCGGCACATGGAACGTGCCGAAGGGCGACTCCAGCGCGAGGCCGCCGCCGAGCCTGGTCTTGTCGTCCTGCCCCGGCGTGGCATGGCAGGAGGCGCAGCCGCCGGCCGCGAACAGCAGCTTGCCGTTCTCGACATCCGGCGCCGGCAGCGTGCCGACCTCCGGCCCCGGCGAGACCACGCGCGGATCGGTGAGGACGAAGAAGCCGGCAATGCCGAGCGCGATGAAGACCAGAAGCGTGATCAGCAGGCGGCGCATCGGTTCCTCATTCGGTTGTCCCCGGCAAACAACGTTCGTATCCCGACGGGGTTCGCCCCGGCGTCGCCAACACGAATGGAGCGGACCACCATCAAGGAAGCCCGCTCCTTCGATCAGGTCAAATCCGAAGGCGACGGCAGCCCGTCACTTCTTGATGCGGTAGACCTCGTGACACGCGCCGCAATTCTTGGTGGCGTCGCCGAAGGCGGTCTTGAAGCCGGCGAGATCGGTCACGGCCGCGCCCTTGGCGGCATCGGCATCGAACTTGGCGAAAGCGGCCTTGAAGCCGGCCTGGTCTTCCCAGATCTTCGGCGCCGCCGTGGTCTCGCCGCCGGTCTTGGCGCTGTCCGGATAGAGGCCCGGCATCTTCTTGGCGGCGTCGCCATAAGTCTTGAACACCGCCTGCGCCTTGGCGGCGTCGAACGGCGCCTCGCCCTTGGCCATCGCCGCGCCCTCGCGCGTCGCGGCGCCGACCGCCTTCATCGTATCGCGCCGCTCGGAGATCGGGTTGGCCTGGGCCAGAACGGCAGAGACCCCGACCGCGAGACCGAGGGCGACGAAAGCAGAGCGAAGCATGCGTGGAATTCCTCCGGAAGGCAGCGCCGAACACCGACGCTGTTTTGAACCCTTCCAGATCACCTGCTGCGCACGACAGCGCCAAGTCGCATTGTCGTGAAACTCCTTGCAAGGAAGCAAACGCCTCCTTGCATCAGGACGGATAACCCGCCGCCTTCAGCGTCGCGAACACCTTGGGCGGGGTCGCCGGCATGTCGATCGCCTTGATCCCGGCGGCGCGGTTCAGCGCATCGACCATGGCGTTCATCACTGCCGGACAGGCGCCGATCGCTCCCGCCTCGCCCGCGCCCTTCACCCCGAGCGCATTCGTCACGCAGGGCACGTTGCGCGTTTCGAAATGGAAGTTCGGGATGTCGACGGCACGCGGCAGGGCGTAGTCCATGAAGGTCGCAGTCAGCATCTGGCCAGAGCCGTCGAAACGGATCTCTTCCATCAGCGCCTGGCCGATGCCTTGTGCCGCGCCGCCATGGACCTGGCCCTGCAGCATGATCGGGTTCAGCGTCACGCCGAAATCGTCGACCACAACATAGTTCTGGATTTCGGTGCCGCCGGTCGCCGGATCGATCTCCAGCTCGACGACATGGGTGCCGTTCGGATAGGTCGCCTCCGGCGGCGTCCAGCTCTGGTGCACACTGAGCTGCTCGGCCTTGGCGCCGGGCAGGTTGGCGATCGCCTTGAGGTCGAGCGCCTTGTCGGTGCCGACGATGCGCACGGCCCCGTCGACGATCTCGAGGTCGGCCGGAGCGGCTTCGAGCGCCTCCGAGGCAAGGCTCTTCAGGTTGTCGGCGAGGATGCCGGTCGCTGCGTTGAGCGCCGCGCCGCCGACGGGGATCGAGCGCGAGCCGCCCGTGCCCGAGCCGGTCGCGATCCGGTCGGTGTCGCCCTGGACCACCTTGATGCGGTCGAGCGGGATGTCGAGATGCTGGGCGACCAGCTGCGAATAGGCGGTCTCATGGCCCTGCCCGTTCGACTGGGTGCCGATCAGCACGGTGACGGTGCCGTCCTTCTCCAGGATCACGGTCGAGCTCTCCGGCCCGCCGCCGCCGCAGGCCTCGATATAGCAGGCGAGCCCGATGCCACGGATCTTGCCGGCCTTCTGCGAGGCTTTCAGACGGCTCTTGAAGCCCTTCCAGTCCGCCACCTCCATGGCGCGGCGCATATGGCCCTCGAACTCGCCGGAATCGTAGACCGGGCCGGTCTGCGTCTTGTGCGGCATCTCGCTCGGCTTGACGAAGTTGAGCGCCCGTATCGCATCCGGCGTCTTGCCGGTCTCGCGCGCGATCGCATCGACCAGCCGCTCGATCAGATAGGCCGCCTCGGGCCGTCCGGCGCCACGATAGGCATCGACCGGCGTCGTGTGGGTGAAGACGCCGCGGAAGCGGACATGCACGGCCGGGATGTTGTAGCAGCCGGGCGTCATCGTCGTGCCGACCCAGGGGATGAAGGGCCCATATTGCGAGAGATAGGCGCCCATGTCGGCGGCGAGGTCGACCTTGAGGCCGATGAACTTGCCGCGCTTGTCGAGCGCCATCGTCGCGGTGGTGAGGTTGGCGCGGCCATGGGTGTCGGCGAGGAAGTGCTCGGTGCGATCGGCGACCCAGCGCACCGGCCGCTTCAGCTTCTCGGCCGCGACCATGGTTAACGGGTATTCGCGGTACATGAAGATCTTGGTGCCGAAGCCGCCGCCGACATCCGGCGTGATCACCCGGATGCGGGACGGATCGACCTTGAGGATGTAGTCCGCGAGGATCTCGCGCGTGCCGTGGCTGCCCTGGCTGCCATGCGTCAGGGTCCAGCGCCTTGTCGCCTGGTCGTATTCGGCGATGCAGGCCCGCGTCTCCATGTAGTTGGAGGCGAGGCGGTTGTTGACGACGGTGACCGAGATGGTCCGGTCGGCCTTGGCGAAGGCGTCTTCCGTTTTCTTGCGGTTGCCCTGCTCGGCCTCGAAGGCGACGTTGCCGTCGCGATCGGGCCAGACCTGCGGCGCCCCGCTCTCCAGGGCCTCGGCGATGCCGGTGATCGAGGGCAGCGTCTCGAAGTCGATCTCGATCGCCTCGGCGGCGTCGCGCGCCTGGTCGAGCGTCTCGGCGACGATGAAGGCGATGGCTTCGCCGACATGGCGCACCGTGTCGGTCGGCAGCACCGGCACCGGGTTCGGCCTCACATCCTTGCCATCGATATCCTTGATCAGCCCCTTGCAGGGGATGTCGCCGAGATGGGCGACGTCCTCGCCGGTCAGGATCAGCTTGACGCCCTTGCGCTTCAGCGCCGCCTGCTTGTCGACGATCCTGAACTTCGCATGCGCGTGCGGCGAGCGCAGCACATAGGCGTGCAGCGCGCCTTCGACCGCGGTGTCGTCGGTATAGCGGCCGGTGCCGGTGGTCAGGCGCTGATCCTCGACCCGCCGCACCGGCTGGCCCATCCCGAACTTCATCGGACGCATCGGCAAACTTCCTTCGGATCACTCGGATGAGAAAGACTGGCGCAGGACCGCCGCGCCGTCACCCCGGTCCCTATGGAGGGACCGGGATGCGCCGAACGCAAGCAAGCGGACCTTGCAACTCAGCGGATCATGCGCGCGGCGCTATCCGACATCGACACCATCATATTGTAGCTGGAGACGATGCGGTTGGCATCGCCCGCCGCGCCCTTGCGCACGTCCCCCTTCGACTTGCCGAGCTTCTCGCGGAAATCGCGCAGATTGCCGAGCCAGGAGCTGGCCGAGGAATCGATCATCGGCACGCCAGACGGATTGCTGTCCTTGAAGCGGTCCATTTCCTTGATCGCGCCGGAATAGCCGGCGAGCGCGGTGTCGAAGGCGGCGAGATCGACGATCGGGCTCTCATTACTCGGCATCACGTCCATCACGGCGCGCGCATTGATCATGATGTTGCGCAGCTGCCAGCGGGCCTGGCGGCCCTCGCTCGCCTCGATCGCTGCGAGCTCGCGCGCGTCGATCCCCTTCTTGTAGCCGTTGAGCTGGCTGCTGAAGGCGGTGCGCTCGCGCAGGAAGGCCTCCGCCGCCGGCACCATCTTGGCATGCAGCTCGCGGCCCTCGGCGGCGTTGTCGTCGCGATAGTCCTTGCGCTCGTAATAGCGCTCGGCCCGGGTGATCAGCGGCGCCAGCTCCTGATAGGCGGCGATATAGCGCTTCACCGCGGCGTCGAGCTCGGGCTGCGCCGGCGGTTGGCCGGCAGCCGCTTCGGCCTTGGCGATCTCGTCCTTGACGTCATAGAGGCTGTAGAGCCCATAGGAGATGTAGCGCTCCTTGCCGGTCGGGCCCTTCTTCATGTCGACCCAGCTCTTGTAGCGATCCCAGGATTCGATCGCCCGGATCGTCCGGTTGGAGAGCGAGGTATAGGCATTCGACTTGGCGATCGCCGCCTGCAGCTCGGGATCCTGCGCCGGCTTTTTCGCTGCGGTCTGCGGGGCGGCCTGCGCAAAGGCGGGCGGCGTCGCGGACACGGAGCAAAGCAGGGCTGCAAGGGAGAGGCTCAGCAGGCGGGAGGCCTTCATAGGGCACCTTTGGTCGACCACGGCCGGATTTGAGGCCGCGCCACGTTATCGACGCTGTCGCAGCTGACCGCAACCAAAAGGCGATGTCTCAGTATCCGTTCGAGACGTCGTCAGGGCGTGGCGAGACTGGTGTTTTTCGAGCATCGGAGCGGAGCGTACTCAAGTACGTGAGCACCGAAGCGCAGAAAAACGCCAGGCGCAGGCCGCCCTCAAGTCGTCTCGAACGGATACTAGCGCTCGACAGGCTCCCCCCGCATCGCCCAATCCTTGAAGCCGCCGAGATAGTGGCTGTCGATGTCGAGCCCCGCAGCCTGCGCGAATTCGAGCGCCCGCAGGGAGCGCACCCCGGCAGCGCAGGAGAGCACGATGCGCTTGCCGGGCTCGTTCGGCAGGTCAGCCGGATGGAACTGCGACAGCGGCAGCGACACCGCGCCGGGAATGTGCCCGGCGGCATATTCATGCGGCTCGCGCACATCGACGATGAGGATCGAATCATCGGCCAGGCCCGCCTTGACGGCGTCGATGTCGAGGTCGTGGACGATCATGCTGCTGCTCGCGCTCGCTCAGTTCAGGAGCTTCACCAGATAGAGGGTGAGCGCCGGAAATGCCACGCAGATGCCGAGCCGGATCACATCGGCGCCGACGAAGGGCAGCACGCCGCGATAGATCCGCGTCACCGGCACGTCGCGCGCCAGCGAGGCGACGACGAAGACGTTGAGCCCGATCGGCGGGCAGGTCATGCCGATGCCGACCACGATCAGCACGAGGATGCCGAACCAGATCGCGATGTCGTCGGTCGGCATGCCGAAATCGAGCGCCGTCACGATCGGGAAGAAGACCGGCAGCGTCAGCAGGATCATGGCGAGTTCGTCCATCACGCCGCCGAGCACGATGTAGAACAGCAGCAGGCCGACCAGCACCGTATAGGGCGCCCAGCCGGAGGCCGCGATCATCTCCGCAGCCGCGGTCGGCACCTGCGTCAGCGCCAGGAAGGCGTTGAACACCTCCGCGCCGAGCAGGATGGCGAAGACCATCGCCGAGGTCTCGGCCGTCTGCAGGATCGCCTGCTTGATCTCGCCGGGGCCGAGCGTGCGCCGGAACAGCCCGATCAGGAGCATGATGAAGGCGCCGACCGAAGCGCCTTCCGTCGGCGTGAAGACGCCGCCATAGATGCCGCCAACCACGATCACCGCGACCGTCAGCGCCGGGATGACGCCGATCAGCAGCGGCCAGCGCTCGCGCCAGGGCGTGCGCTCATGGGCAGGCGCGAGCGTGCCGTCGATGCGCGACATGATCCAGATGGTGATGCAGTAGAACGTCGCCGCCAGCAGCCCGGGGATCAGCGCCGCCTGGAACAGCTTGGCGATGTTCTGCTCGGTCGAGATCGCATAGACGACCAGGATCACCGAGGGCGGGATCAGGATGCCGAGCGTGCCGCCGACTGCGGTGACGCCGCAGGCGAAGCCGGGATCGTAGCGATAGCCGCGCAATTGCGGCAGGGCGGCCCGGGCGAAGGTTGCGGTCGTCGCGACCGAGGAGCCGCAGATCGCGCCGAAGCCGGTGCAGGCTCCGATCATCGCCATGCCGAGGCCGCCGCGGCGATGGCCGACAAAGGCCGAGGCCGCCTTGAACAGGTCGCCCGCCAGTCCTGAACGCTCGGCGAAGGCACCCATCAGCACGAAGAGCGGGATCACCGAGAGCGTGTAATTGGCGAAGATCTGGTAGGGCGTGGTGCGGATATAGTTGAGGAAGGGCTCGAGCCCGTTGAGCTGGATATAGCCGGCGCTGCCCACGACCAGCATGGCGAGGCCGATCGGCAGGCGCAGCGCCATCAGCGCCAGCATGACGGTAAAGCCGGTGATGGCGAGGGAGGCGCCGCTCATCGGGGCTGCCTCATGAGGCGGCTGGCGCTGACGAAGGCGGCGAGCGAGACGAAGCCGGCCAGCACCGCGCAGAGCGCGATCGGCAGATAGCTCGGCAGTTGCAGCACCATGGTGTTCTCGCCGCTGGCCAGCGCCGAACGCGCACCGACGCCGAGCCGCCAGGCGATCAGCGCCATGGCAAGGCCATAGACCCCATCCCAGAGCGCATCGATGCTGTCGCGCCAGCGCTGCGGCAGCCTGAGGGTGAAGGTGTCGACGAAGATGTTGCCGCGCCTGAGCTGGCACAGCGGCAGGAAGCAGAAGGCGGCGATCGCGGTCGCCATCTGCACCAGCTCGAAATCGCCGGGCACGCCGGCCGCGCCGACGAGATCGCTGCGCAAGGTCACGCTGACCACCACCATGGTCGCGAGCGCGATCAGCAGCACTCCGCCGATGAGCGCGACCGCCTCCGCCACCGCGTCGATGCGCGATGGCGGCCTGTCCTCCCCTGCCCTGTCGGTCATGCTCAGGCGGCGCTCTGGTGCTTGGCGAGGGCAGCGCGGGCGGCGGCAAGCAGCTTCTCGCCGTCGAGGCCCTTGTCCTTGGCGGTCTTGAGCCAGCCCTCGATCACTGGTGCGGTCGCCTTGTGCCAGCGATCGGCCTCGGCCTGCTCGAGCGTGATGATGGTGTTGCCGCGCTTCTTGACCATCTCGGAGACGGCGACAGCCTGCTCGTCCCAGACCTTGCCCGCCATGGCCGAGGCGACCGCGCCCGAATTCTTGTCGATGATCGCCTTGAGATCCGGCGCGAGACCCTCGTACTTCGCCTTGTTCATGGCGAGCACGAAGGTCGCGACATAGAGGGTCGGCGAGCCCGGGATCTCGGTGTGGTTCTTGACCAGTTCCTGGACCTTGATCGAGGGCACCACTTCCCAGGGCACGACGCAGCCGTCGATCACGCGCTGCGCCAGCGATTCCGGCACCTGGGGGATCGGCATGCCGATGGCATTGACGCCGAGCGCGCGCAGCGCCTCGCCGGCGAGCCGGGTCGGGAAGCGCAGCTTGAGGCCCTTCAGGTCCTCCATCGTCTTGACCGGCTTGTTGGCGTGGATCAGCCCGTGATCATGCGCCCAGAAGCAGATCGGATGGATGTCCTTGAATTCGTCCTTGAGGTGCTCCTTGGCATAGTCGGTCAGCGCCAGCGAGTTCACCAGCGCCCGCTTGTTGGCGACGAAGGGCAGTTCGAACGCCTCGATGCCGGTGAAGCGGCCGGGCGTGTTGCCGGGCAGCGTCCAGACGATGTCGACGACGCCGTCGCGGGCCTGGTCGAAGAGCTGCGGCGGGGTGCCGCCGAGCTGCATCGACGGGAAGATGTCGATCTTGATCCGGCCGTTCGATTCAGCGCCGACCTTGTCGGCCCAGGGCTTCAGGAACTTGGAATGCCCGTTCGCCACCGGCGGCAGGAAGTGGTGCATGCGCAGCGTCACTTCCTGGGCATTGGCACGCGTGGCGCGCAGCACGGCCGGCGCAGCTACGGCCGAGCCGGCGAGCGTCAGGAATCTGCGACGATCGAAAGTCATGAGGTCCCCTCCCGGGAATTCTGGATTGTTTCGTTCACCCCTGCCGCATTTTTTTGCGCGGCTAAGATCGCCTAGTGCATCGCACCAAAAAGTGGAATTCACTTTTCGGCTCGATGCTTGGACAAAAACACGAGCCCCCGATCTCGCATTTCAGCCGACACATCGTGATTTGGCTCATCGCAACGCTGCAAGATCGAGAATGAAGCCAGCCGTAATACAACTCGGGCGCCACGGAGGATGGCGCCCAGGTCACAATAGTTTCACTCGTAACCAATTGGCAAGTCCCGGCGGCAGGACTGTTTGCCCCACCGCCAGGGCGATGCCATGTCAGGCCAGCGGCGGGATGCGCAGCACCCAGCCCGGCTGGATCAGGTCGGGGTCCTTCACCGGCGGCGTGTTGGCCTTGACGATCTCGGTGTATTTGGCGCCCTTGCCCTTGCCGTAATGCTCCTCGGCGATCTTCCAGAGCGTATCGCCCTTCTTCACCGTATAGAACACGGCGGCGGCGGCCTCCTTGTTGACGATCAGCTCCGATTCGACCGAACCCACGCCGGCGGTGTTGCCGATCGCCAGGATGATCTTCTCGGCCTCCTCGGTGGTCATCGCCTTGCCGGAGACCTTCACCTTGTCGCCGGACACGTCGATCTTGACGTCCGAGGGCAGGCCGTGGCCCGCCAGTTCCTTCTGCAACTGATCCGCCGTCGCCGCATTGGCCGAGCTCGATCCGAAGATCTTGGCGCCGGCATCCTTGATGAAACTGAACAGACCCATAGCGTGTTCTCCTCATGCGCTGGCCGCCCCGCCAGGATCGGCCGGACGATCGGGCTTCGCGCGACTCGACAGCGTCAGCCTTGGAGCAAGTTCTGGTCGCAAAAGTGGCGATCACCTTGCGGAACGTACCCTTCAACGCGCATCCCATGAAGCCTGCTCGGGGCGACAACTGCAAGACGAAACCGTCGCGGGGAGTGAAAGGCGAGGTCTGCCCTTCCCTCGCGTCGCCCGCGCTGGCAGAACGAAACCGGGCCGACAGGCTCCGTCATCGATACCCATGAAAGGCCAGCCATGACCGCCCTCTCCCTCGAACAGGCCAGCGTGATCGTCGACGGCGCCCTGAAATATGCGCGCGAGAACGGGCTGAAGCCGCTCGCCATCGCCGTGCTGGACGCCCGTGGTGTGCAAAAGTTCTTCCTCGCCCAGGACGGCACCAGCCTGAAGCGCGGCGAGATCGCGCTCGGCAAGGCCAATGGCGCGATCGCGCTCGGTGTCGGCCCGCGCACCCTCAACAAGATGGCGCTGGAGCGCCCGCACTTCATCAACGGCGTCGCCCTTTCGGTCGGCGGCCCGGTCGTGCCGGTGCCCGGCGGCGCGCTGGTCCGCGATGCCGGCGGCAACCTCATCGGCGTCGTCGGCATCTCCGGCGACACCTCGGACAATGACGAGGCGGCAGCGCTCGCCGGCATCGCCGCAGCCGGACTCGCCGCAGAGACGGGCGGCTGAGCGCCTCGGCCACGCATGCGACCCGGCCCGCCCGGCCCTGCGCCATGTCGCATTGCAAGGCCGGCGGTTTTCCGGCAACGGGTGACGACCGGCGGCCCTTGAAGCCGTCATGAGGAACTCCGAGCCATGAATATCGCCGCCGCCATCGAGGGCGAGACTGTCCAGACCGACGCGCTGATCATCGGCGCCGGCCCTTGCGGCCTGTTCGCCGTGTTCGAGCTCGGCCTGCTCGACATCAAGGCCCACCTCGTCGACATCCTGCCCAAGGTCGGCGGCCAATGCGCCGAGCTCTATCCGGAAAAGCCGATCTACGACATTCCCGGCTTCCCCCTCGTCACCGGCCAGGGGCTGGTCGACAACCTGCTGGAGCAGATCAAGCCCTTCGGCGCGACCTTCCATCTCAACCAGATGGTCGAGGCGGTCGAGGTGCTCGGCTCGGCCGAGGCGCCGCGCTTCCGCCTGCGTACCGATGCCGGCACGGTGTTCGAGACCAAGACCGTGCTGATCGCTGCCGGCGGCGGCTCGTTCCTGCCGAAGAAGCCGCCGATCCCCGGCATCGAGGCCTATGAAGGCCGCGGCGACGGTGGCGGCGTGCACTATGCCGTGCGCAAGATGGAGGCCTTCCGCGACCGCGAGATCCTGATCGTCGGCGGCGGCGATTCGGCGCTCGACTGGACGCTGAACCTGCAGCCGATCGCCAAGCGGGTGACGCTGATGCACCGGCGCGACGATTTCCGCGCCGCGCCGCACTCGGTCGAGCAGATGCGCGCCCTGGTCGCCTCCGGCGCGATGGACCTGCGGCTCGGCCAGGTGATGGGCCTCAAGGGCGAGGGCAACGAGCTGCACGGCGCGATCTGCCGTGACAATGCCGGCGCCGAGTTCGAGGTCGCCTGCAATACGATGCTGCCCTTCTTCGGCCTGACGATGAAGCTTGGCCCGATCGCCGATTGGGGCCTGAACCTGCACGAGAACCTGATCCCGGTCGACACCGAGAAGTTCGAGACCAAC
>PNLY01000059.1 GCA_013823325.1 Methylobacterium sp. | reverse complement strand
TGCGACATCGGCCGGGCCAGACTCTCGATGTCGCTGGTCAGCGGCGCGTCGTGCTGGAGGTGATAGGTCGCGTGGTCGCCGACCACGTTGATCATCGGTGTCCAGGCGCGCCTGGCATTGTGCATGTTGGCGAGTGCGTTCGCCATGCCCGGCCCGCAATGGAGCAGCGTCGCCGCCGGCTTGTCGGCCATGCGGGCATAGCCGTCGGCCGCGCCGGTGACCACGCCCTCGAACAGGCCGAGCACGCAGCGCATCTGCGGCTTTCGGTCGAGCGCCGCGACGAAGTGCATTTCAGAGGTGCCGGGATTGGCGAAGCAGACATCGACATCATTGACCAGCAGCGTGTCGCACAGGCGGTCGGCGCCATTCATCCGTCAGGACCTCTCGATAGCCAAGGCGCACCGCGCCGATCCCGCCGAGGGGAAGGGATCGCTACTTCAGTGTCAAACAAGAGAATGTCATTGCTTCCCCAAGCGGCGGTGATCAGCGCGTTCCCTTCCCACCGCACGCGGGGGTAGGGCTTGCGCCCGTCATCAAACACGGAGCTTTCCTTCGTCCGGCACAACGCCTTGACCGGTTTGCATATGCATTTAACGTGATTTGGAACGAAGCTTGCTCTATGGGCGCGATCGGGCTGCGTTTGCCGGGGCGTCCGCCGCAGGCGGGAACAAGTGGGGAAAGGTTCGTCATGACTGGTTTGAAGCGTATCGGGATGCTGGCCGGGATCGGCCTTTCCGCCCTCGTGACCGCCGGAGGCGCGCAGGCGCAGACCAAGGTCGCCATCGGCATTTCCGGCTGGACCGGCTTCGCGCCGCTGGTGCTCGCCAAGGAGGCCGGCATCTTCGCCAAGAACGGCCTCGATGTGACGATCCAGAAAATCCCGCAGAAGGACCGCCATCTCGCCATGGCCTCCGGCGCCATCCAATGCGCCGCGACCACGGTCGAGACCTGGATCGTCTGGGACGCCGCCGGCATCAAGACCAAGCAGATCTTCCAGCTCGACAAGAGCTATGGCGCCGACGGCATGGCCGTGCGCGGCTCGACCGCCTCGATCAAGGATCTCAAGGGCAAGACGGTCGCGGCCTCCGCGCCCGGCACCTCGCCCTATTTCGCCCTTGCCTGGATCCTCAAGGAGAACGGCATGTCGGTGAAGGACGTCAGCGTCGTCAACATGGAGCCGGGCCCGGCGGCGCAGGCCTTCATCGCCGGCCAGAACGACGCCGCCATGACCTATGAGCCCTATCTCTCCGCCGTGCGCGAGAAGCCCGAGGCCGGCAAGATCATCGCCACCACGCTCGACTATCCGATGGTGATGGACACCTTCGGCTGCACCCCGAAGTTCCTGGCCGAGAACGACGCGGCCGCTAAGGCGCTGACCAAGAGCTATTTCGACGCGCTGGCAATGATCAAGGCCGAGAAGGACAAGGCGTATGGCATCATGGGCGCCGATGTGAAGCAGACCGGCGAGCAGTTCGGCAAGTCGGCCGGCTATCTGCGCTGGTCCGACGCCGAGGGCAATAAGAAGTTCTTCGAGGGCGAGTGGCAGGCCTTCACCACCAAGGCCGCCGAGCTGCTGCTGGAGATCGGCCTGATCAAGGCCAAGCCCGACATCAACACGCTGGTCGAGACCAAGTACGTCGCCGGCAAGTGAGCGATGACGTCCTGCCGGACGTTCTGACCGCCGGCCTGCATGTCGTCTTCTGCGGCACGCAGGCCGGAGCGGTCTCCGCCCGGCTGGGCGCCTATTATGCCGGTCCCGGCAACAAGTTCTGGAAAACCCTGTTCGACACCGGGCTGATTCCCGAGCCGCTCGGCCCGATGGATTTCCGGGAACTGCCGCGATACGGCATCGGCTTCACCGATGTCGCCAAGCGGACGTCCGGCCCCGACACGGCGCTGATCCGGCACCATGTCGACATCACCGGTTTCCTGGCCAAGATCCGCGAGCACGCGCCGGCGATCGTCGCCTTCAACGGCAAGCGTGCCGCCCAGGCCGCACTGGGAGAGGAGAGGGGACTGACGCTCGCCTATGGTCTCCAGCCATCCCTGCTTGTAGGAAGCCGCGTCTTCATCCTGCCCTCTACCTCAGGGGCAGCCTCCGGCTACTGGTCCATCGAGCCCTGGCGCGAACTCGCCACTCTCGTGAAGGAAACAAGTCTCAAGAGATGAAACCACTCCAGCCGGTCTCCGCCGCCGCCCGTGTCGGCTACGGCATCGCCTTCTTCGCGCTCTTCGTCGCGGTCTGGTCGGTCGCGACCTTCGGCGGCTATGTCCAGAAGCTCTTCCTCGCCGATCCGCTGACCATGGTGGGCGAAGGCTGGAACCTGCTCGTCAACCACGGCTTCATCGTCGATATCGGCATGACGATCTGGCGCGTCGTTGGCGGCTTCATCCTCGCCGTCGTCTTCGCGCTGCCGCTCGGCATCTTGATGGGCGCCTATAAGCCGGTCGAGGCCTTCCTCGAGCCCTTCGTCTCCTTCGCACGCTATCTGCCGGCCTCTGCCTTCATCCCGCTCTTGATCCTCTGGGCCGGTATCGGCGAGACGCAGAAGCTGCTGGTCATCTTCATCGGCTCGTTCTTCCAGCTCGTGCTGATGATCGCGGTCGCGGTCGGCGGCATCCGGCGCGACCTCGTCGATGCCGCCTACACGCTCGGCGCCAGCGATTCCTCGGTGGTACGCCGCGTGCTCCTGCCCAATGCCGCGCCGGAGATCGCCGAGATCTTCCGCCTCGTCCTCGGCTGGGCCTGGACCTATGTCATCGTCGCGGAACTGATCGGCTCGTCCTCCGGCATCGGCCACATGATCACCGACAGCCAGGCGCTGCTGAACACCGGGCAGATCATCTTCGGCATCATCGTCATCGGCCTGATCGGGCTGATCTCCGATTTCCTCTTCAAGGCGGTCAACCAGCGCCTGTTTCCGTGGGCGCAGGCATGAGCAAGCTCCTGATCGACCAGGTCGGCAAGGTCTTCCCGGCTAGAGGCAAGGGCCAGCCGACGCGGGCGCTGATGCCGACTTCGCTGAGTGTCGCCGACAACGACTTCATCACGATCCTCGGCCCCTCCGGCTGCGGGAAGTCAACGCTGCTGCGCATCATCGGCGGGCTTGAGACGGCGAGCGAGGGCAAGATCCTGCTCGACGGCGCTCCCGTCACCGGGCCAGGCGCCGATCGCGGCTTCGTCTTCCAGAGCTACACGCTCTTCCCTTGGCTGAGCGTGGTGCAGAACATCGCCTTCGGCCTGCGCGAAAAGGGCGTACCGGAGCGCGAGCGCCTCGACATCGCCCGCAAATGGGCCGAGCGCGTCGGGCTTTCCGGCTTCGTCGACCATTTCCCCAAGCAGCTCTCCGGCGGCATGCAGCAGCGCACGGCGATCGCCCGCGCGCTCGCCAACGATCCCAAGATCCTGCTGCTCGACGAGCCCTTCGGCGCCCTCGACAACCAGACCAGGGCGCTGATGCAGGAGATGCTGCTCGGCATCTGGGAGCGCGAGCAGAAGACCGTGCTCTTCGTCACCCACGACATCGAGGAGGCGATCTTCGTCGGCTCGCGCGTCGTGGTGATGAGCGCAAGGCCCGGCCGAATCAAGGCCGACATCGCGGTCGAGCTGCCGCATCCCCGGCCCTACACGATCAAGACCACGCCAGAGTTCGTCGCGCTCAAGGAGCGGCTGGTCGAGGAGATCCGGGTCGAGGCGGTGCTGGCGGCAGAGGCGCACTGACGCGCAGCCACCATACCGGTTGACTCCAGGCCGGTATGGTGGTTCCTTCCCTCCCGAAATTGGCCTGACCACATGGCCAAATCGATGCCGTGCCAACGAGCGGCGCAGGGAAGGGTCCGGGGAGCAGATGCCGCTCGCAGTCGTCGAGTCGCCACGCCTATATCGGCAGATCGCCGATCAATTGCGCCATCTCATCGACCAGCGTGAATTCCCAGTTGGCAGTCGTCTGCCGCCCGAGCGCGAGCTCGCCGAGAAGCTTGGTGTCTCCCGCCCATCTGTCCGTGAGGCGCTGATCGCGCTCGAAGTCGAGGGCCGCGTGCGCATCCGCATGGGTTCGGGCGTCTATGTCGTCGATCCCGCCCAGGCCGCGGCGCAGCTCGCCGGAGCCGGTTTTCCCGTCGAGGGGCCGTTCGAGGTGCTGGCGGCGCGCCGCCTGGTCGAGGGCGGGGTCGCGGCTGAAGCCGCAGCGCAGGCGACACCTACGCAACTGGCAGGGCTCGCCGGCATCCTCGACCAGATGGAGCAGTCCGGGCTTCCGGCGGAGCAACTGATCGCGCTCGACCGCGCCTTCCATGTCGAGATCGCGGCGATGCTGGGGAACACCGTGCTGGTGCGCTGCGTCGGCGAGCTCTTCGACCAGCGCATGAGCCCGTATTTCCGCCAGCTCGCTCAGTATTTCGAGAACGAGGACTCCTGGCGCTCGGCGGCACGCGAGCACCGGGCAATTCATGTGGCGCTCACAAGCGGTGATCGCGAGGCGGCGCGTGCGGCGATGTGCGCTCATCTCCAGGCTTCGCAGGAGCGTTTTTCGCAGAGCTTCGGCGACGCCGACCTCAAGCGGGCAGGCGAGCGTCAGCGCCGGCCGCGCCCGATCAAATGACGCAAGGCCAGACCTTATTCGTGACCTTCAGGGAGGACAAACAATGAAGTTGCATTACGCTCTCGCCGCGCTCGCCGCCGGTGCCCTCTTCGCCGCTGCGCCGGCTCTAGGACAGACCAAGCTGAAATGGGCGCATGTCTACGAGACCTCCGAGCCATTCCACACAGAGTCGGTCTGGGCCGCCGACGAGATCAAGAAGCGCACCAACGGCAAATACGAGATCACGGTCTATCCGGCTTCGCAGCTCGGCAAGGAGACCGACATCAACCAGGGCCTGACGCTCGGCACGGTCGACATGATCATCTCGGGCTCGAGCTTCGCCGCCCGTGCCTACCCGCCGATCGGCGTGACCTATTACCCCTTCATCTTCCGCGGCCCGGATCATCTCCTCGCCTATGTGAAGAGCGACGTCTTCAAGGAGATGGCCAAGGGCTATGAGGAGAAGAGCGGCCACCAGATCCTGGCCGTGACCTATTACGGCACGCGCCACACCACCTCGAACAAGCCGATCAAGACCTGCGCCGACATGAAGGGCCTGAAGATCCGCGTCCCCGACGTGCCGGCCTATCTCGCCATGCCGCGCGCCTGCGGCGCCAACACCACGCCGATCGCTTTCGCAGAGGTCTATCTCGCCTTGCAGAACGGCACCGTCGAGGCGCAGGAGAACCCGCTCAACACCATCGACGCCAAGAAGTTCTACGAGGTCCAGAAGCATATCATCCTGACTGGCCACATCGTCGATCACCTCAACACGGTGGTCTCGAAGCAGCTCTGGGCCAAGCTCTCGCCCGAGGACAGGAAGATCTTCACCGACGTCGCCCAGGAGGCGGCCGAGCGCGCCACCAAGAAGATCCAGGCCGACGAAACCAAGCTGGTCCAGGTCTTCAAGGACAAGGGTCTCTCGGTCACCGAGATCGACAAGGCAGACTTCCTCGCCGCGGTCCAGAAGAACGTCAGCTTCGAGCAGTACGGCTACCGCAAGGCCGACTGGGAGCGCATCCAGGCGATCAAGTGAGCTGACGCCGTCATTCCCGGGCAAGTCGGTAGGCTTGCCCCGAGGGTATTGAAGGCCGCCTTTTCCGTCATGGTCGGGCTTGTCCCGACCATCCACGTCTTCCTGCGGCCAAGGCCGTGTTCAAGACCTGGATGCTCGCCACAAGGGAGAGCATGACGGTCGAGGACTGTCGAAGCGAAGAGTGAGCGATGACCACGACGCCGGAAGTCCACACCCAAGTCACCAGCGAGGAAATCGCCCACGTCTTCGACGAGGCGCCGCCACCGGCCGATCTCTCCGACTATGGCCTCGAGGACTGGGTGACGCTCGCCGCCTTCTGGCTGATGGTCGCCTGCGTCGTGGCGCAGTTCTTTACCCGCTATGTCCTCAACGACAGCTTTGCCTGGACCGAGGAGATCGCGATCTACGCGCTGATCGTCGTCGTCTTCCTCGGCTCCTCGCTCTGCGTGCGCGCTTCCAGGCACATCCAGGTCGACTTCCTCTATCGCTATCTGTCGCCCGGGGCCGGGCGGGCACTTTCGACAGCGGTCGACATCATTCGCATCGGTTTCTTCGCCTATGGCACGGTGCTGACCCATCGCTACGCCCAGCTCATTCCCGACGAGATGATGACGACGATCCAGTTCCCGAAATCCCCGGTGTTCTACGCCGTCGTCGTTGCCTTCGCGTTGATGACGCTGCGCGCGATCCAGGTCGCCTGGCAGAACTGGCGCCGCGGCTATTCCGTGCTCGAGCGTCCCTCGGCCTTCGACGGCTCGGAGGCCTGACCCCATGCTGATCCTGCTCGGAACCTTCCTCGGCCTGATGGTGCTCGGCGTGCCGGTCGCCATTGCGATGGCCGTCGCCTCGCTCGCCTTCATCCTCGTTTCCGGCACTGTGCCGGACGTGATCCTGGCCCAGCGTATGATCGCCGGCGTCGAGAGCTTCCCGCTGCTGGCGGTGCCGTTCTTCATCCTCGCCGGCAATCTGATGAATATCGCCGGTGTCACCGGCCGCATCTACGCCTTCGCCGTCGCCCTCGTCGGCTGGATGCGCGGCGGCCTCGCCCAGGTGAACATCATCGGCTCGGTGATCTTCTCCGGCATGTCCGGCACGGCGATCGCCGACGCCGCCGGCATCGGCACGATCGAGATCAAGGCGATGAAGGACCATGGCTACTCGACCGAGGTCGCGGTCGGCGTCACCGCCGCCTCCGCCACGCTCGGGCCGATCATCCCGCCATCCTTGCCCTTCGTCATCTACGGCATGATGTCGAACACTTCGATCGGCGCGCTCTTCCTCGGCGGCGTCATCCCCGGCGTGGTCATGACGCTGTTCATGATGGCGACGGTCGCGATCTTCGCGCGCATCTACAAATGGGGCTCGGACACGGCGTTCTCACTGCGCGAGCTCGGCTCGGCCGGCATCGAGGTGCTGGTCGTCATGGGCTTCCCGGTCCTGGCCTATGGCCTGGTCTTCGCCGGGCTCGACCCCAACCTCGCCATCGGCATCGCGCTCGCCGTGCTCCTGGCCATGGACTATTATTTCGACTTCTCGGCGGTGATGGCGCTGATGACGCCGGTCATCCTGATCGGCGGCATGACCATGGGCTGGTTCACGCCGACCGAGGCGGCCGCCGCCGCGGTGATCTGGTCGCTCTTCCTCGGCCTCGTGCGCTACCGCTCGATGACCATGCGCAGCCTGACCAAGGCGACCTTCGACACGATCGAGACCACCGCCTCGGTGCTGTTCATCGTCACGGCCGCCTCGATTTTCGCCTGGCTGCTGACGGTCTCGCAGACGGCGCAGCTGCTCTCCGACCTGATCCTCGGCTTCACCCAGAACAAATGGGTGTTCCTGATCCTGGTCAACCTGCTGCTGCTCTTCATCGGCTGCTTCCTTGACACCATCGCGGCGATCACCATCGTCGTGCCGATCCTGCTGCCGATCGCGCTGAAGCTCGGCGTCGACCCGATCCATTTTGGCCTGATCCTGACGCTCAACCTGATGATCGGATTGCTGCATCCGCCGCTCGGCATGGTGCTGTTCGTGCTTTCGCGCGTCGCCAAGCTCTCGGTCGAGCGCACGACCATGGCGATCCTGCCCTGGCTGGTGCCGCTCTTCGCGGCGCTGCTCGCAATCACCTTCATTCCCGAGCTGACGCTCTGGCTGCCCCGCACCATGGGCATGATCCGATAGAGCTTTGCGGGGCGGACTGGCGAGATCGGCTGGCCGCCCCCATTTCCCTGTCAGGAGGCTGACAGCTGCATGCAGCCGACGGGGATCGGCCTTGCACCGAACCCTCTGTTACGCTGCCGCGAGTGATCGCCATCTTTGGTGGCGAAGGGGCACTGCCGCGAGGTGGAGCCATGCGGGCGCTGATTGCGAAGATGTTGTCCCGGTTGGTCCGGGAACCCAGGATTGACGTCGTATTCGCCGATGGATCGCTCTATTCGGCCGGGCAAGGTGCCGTGCCGGCCGTCAAGTTGCGTATCGCCGACCGCGAAACCGAGTTCAGATTGGCCCTTGATCCCGAGCTCGCGCTTGGCGAGGCCGTGATGGATGGCCGCGTCATCGTCGAGCGCGGCACGATCTACCAATTGCTGGAGACCCTGGTCTGCGGACTGTCTCGCCAGCCGCCCTCGGCCTGGGCCGGGACACTGGGCCGCCTGCGCACCGCGGTGCGGCGTTTGAAGCAGCACAACACCCCGGCCTGGGCCAAGAGCAACGTCCACCACCACTACGACCTGAAGAGCGAGTTCTTCCGCCTCTTCCTCGATGCCGACCGGCAATATTCCTGCGCCTTCTTCGAGCATCCGGGTGCGACGCTCGAAGAAGCGCAGGCCGCCAAGAAGCGCCGCATTGCGGCGAAGCTGGCGCTGAAGCCGGGCCAGCGCGTGCTCGATATCGGCTCCGGCTGGGGCGGGCTCGGCTTATCGATCGCGAAGGAAACCGGGGCGAAGGTCACCGGCATCACCCTCTCCGAGGAACAGCTCGCCGCTGCGAGCAAGCGGGCTGAGGAATCGGGGCTTCCGGTCGAGTTCCGCCTGCAGGATTATCGCGCCGTGACCGAGTGTTTCGACCGGATCGTCTCGGTCGGCATGTTCGAGCATGTCGGCGTCGGCTATTATCGCGACTACTTCCGCAAGATCAGGGAGCTGCTCGAGGATGACGGCGTCGCCCTGATCCATACGATCGGCCGCAGCACGCCGCCCGGCGCGACCAATCCCTTCATCGCCAAATACATCTTCCCTGGCGGTTATATCCCGGCGCTGTCGGAGGTTACCGCGGCGGTGGAGAAGGAGGGGCTGATCGTCACCGATGTCGAGGTGCTGCGCCTGCACTATGCCGAGACGCTGAAGGCCTGGCGCGAGCGCTTCCTCGCCCATCGCCAGGAGGCGGTCGCGATGTATGACGAGCGCTTCGCCCGGATGTGGGAGTTCTATCTTGCCGCATCCGAGGCGAGCTTCCGCCATGACGGCCTCGTCGTCTTCCAGCTCCAGCTCGCCAAGCGGCTCGACACGCTGCCGATGACCCGCGATTACATGAGCGACAAGGGCAGGGCGCCGGCGGCTCCCGCCGCGTTGCAGGCTGCTGAGTAAGCGCATGACGGGCCGGTTGGCTGGATGCGGCTACATCCGCCCGGCGGCCTCCATCGGCGTCCGCCCGACATAGCGGGCGCGTGGGCGGATCAACCTGCCGGTCTCGTTCTGCTCCAGCGCATGGGCGAGCCAGCCGGTGCAGCGTGCTGCGGCGAAGATCTGGAACGGCGCCGTCTCCGGCAGGTCGAGTTTCGCTGCCAGCGCCGACAGCGCGAAGTCGATGTTCGGCTCTTCGCCCGTCAACGCCGCGATCGCGGCCTGGGCCTGCGCATAGGCGGCCGGCGGCTCGAACGCCGCAAACAGCGCCCGCGCCCGCGGATCGCCGTCAGGGTAGAGCGGATGGCCGAAGCCTGGCAGCTTGGCGCCGGCCTCCAGCCTTGCCGCGATCGCGGTCTCCAGCCCATCGCGTTCGATGTCCCGCATCAGCGTGAGCACGCGCGGCGCCACGCCGCCATGCAAGGGACCTGACAATGCCGCGAGCCCGGCCAGCGCGCAGGCGGCGGGCGAGGCGCCGGTCGAGGCGGTGACGCGCGCCGCGAAGGTCGAGGCGTTGAGCTCATGGTCGGCGAGCAGGACGAGCGCCCTCCGGATCGGCTCGGCGCCTTCTGTTTCGCAACCCCACGCCCTGGCCAGCCGGGCATGGATCGGCCCTTGGCCCGGTCCGCCGGCAATGGCGTCGACCAGCGTGTCGAGCACGGCGGCTGCTTCGAGATAGAGTGCCTTCTTGGTCCGCCCCACCATCGGCCGATCGGCCGCGGTCCGCGCTGCGATCACCGCGAAGATGCGCGCCAGCGGCTCGCCTGCCGGCACCATCGTCGCCAAGGGCGGGAAGCGCTGCGTGCCGCAATCCCAGAGCAGGCGCGCGACATCCTCCAGCTTGGCGCTCTCGGCGAGGCGCGTCGCATCCTGGCCGCGATACCAGAGGCCGCCACGCTCGATCGTGGTGATGCTGGAGGAGAGCACCGGCTCGCCATAGGCGATCGCATCCTCGGCGATCGCCGCCGGGCGCCGACCGCGCGCCTTGCGATGCTCCAGTCGGGCGACGTCCTCGGCCCGGTAGAGGCTGCGGCGCGAATCCTCGCCGTCGCCGCGCGCCTCGATCAGCCCGCGGCTGACATAGGCGTAGAGCGTCTGCGGCTTCAGCCCGAGCCGCGCCATCGCCTCCTGGGCCGTCAGCCAGTCCTGCATCGCCCCTCCACCAGACATATTGATTATATTGTTCAAGATTGATTGTTGCAATGCGGGAGCCGATTTTCGAGACGAACGCTTTGGAGGAGTTCCTGTCATGTCCGATGGTCTCGATGACGTCGTCGCCGCCCATACCGTGCTCTCTGAGGTAGACGGCGCGGCCGGCCGCCTGGTGATCCGCGGCCATAGCCTTGCCGAGCTCGCCGGCTGCACCAGCTTCGAGGAGATGGCGGCGCTGATGTTCGACGGCTTGCTGCCGGGCCTGCCGCAGGGGCGCGAGTTCCCGGCAGCCCTCGGCGAGGCCCGCGCCGAGCTCTTCGGCATCGTCGAGCGCACCGCGCTCTCGGCCGATCTCGGGCCGGTCGAGGCGATCCGCGCCTGGACCGCGCAGATCGCCGACGGCGAGGGTGCGGACACCGCACTGAAGCTGCTCGCCGCGCCGGCCGTCTTCACTGCTGCGGCCGTCCGCAACCAGCGTGGCCTTGCCCCGATCGCCCCTGATCCGGCGCTGTCACAAGCGGCCGACACGCTGCGCATGCTGCGCGGCGAGGTGCCGACGCCGGCCCAGGCCGCGGCGCTCGACACCTATCTCGTCACCGTCGCCGATCACGGCCTCAACGCCTCGACTTTCGCCGCGCGCGTCGTCGCCTCGACCCGGGCCGGGCTGGTCTCGGCTGTGCTCGCCGGGATCAGCGCACTGAAAGGGCCGCTGCATGGTGGTGCGCCGGGGCCGGTGATCGAGATGCTCGATGCGATCGGCGAGCCGGCCAATGCCCGTGCCTGGCTGGAGGGCGCGCTCGATCGCGGCGAACGGCTGATGGGCTTCGGCCACCGCATCTATCGCGTCCGCGATCCGCGCGCCGATGCGCTGAAGCAGGCGATCGCCAAGCTCGGCGCCGATGCCGGGCGCTTGCGCCATGCCGAGGCGGTCGAGCAGGCGGCGCTCGCCATTTTGCGCGAGCGCAAGCCCGGCCGCTCGCTCGAAACCAATGTCGAGTTCTATACGGCGCTGCTGCTGGAGGCGCTCGGCTTCCCGCCGGAGGCCTTCACCTGCGTCTTCGCGCTCGGCCGCACCACCGGCTGGCTCGCCCACGCCCGCGAACAGATCGAGACCGGTCGGCTCATCCGGCCGCAATCGGTCTATGTCGGCCCGCAGCCGCGGCAGGCGGCTTGAAGGACACGCGCGGGATCCCCTCTCCTGTAAGGAGAGGGGTAGGGGTGAGGTGTAGGCCCTGGGACCAGCGCCGCGAATGCTGACTGCGCGGATGGGTTGAGGCTCGCGATATCCCTTCCGAACACCTCACCCTGCCCTCTCCTTTCAGGAGAGGGTTCCCCGCGGCTCCATCGTCAGCCAAACCGCGTAGAGTTCCGCAACATCGCTGCTCACGGAAAGCTCGACGCGCCCCAGTGCATCGAGAACCGCGCTGTCACCGCCGGCAAGCGTCGCCCCGTTCACCTGCCAGTCGCCTTTGCGGGCGACCAGCACCAGCAGGCCTTCGTTCGCGGTGAGCGAGCCGGCGCCAGACAAACGTTCGACCCGATGCCGCCAGCGGCCGCGCCGGCTCATCACGTTGAGATCGTCGATCGGCCCAGCGATCAATTGTCCATCGACCGCCCGGTCGGCGGCAAAAGGGTAGGGCGCGCTGCTGCGATCGAGCCTGACGCGCTCGCCGTCGCCGAAAGCCAGCGTGATGCCGGCCCCGGTCAGCACCGACAATGTCCGGTCGATGCCGGGAAAGGACGAGAACGGCCCGTCCTGGCCGACATGGGCCATGCTGATGCGCCAGTCGAAATCATTCAGCGAGGCGCCTTCGGGCGCCACCGCGATCTCGGTCGTCGTCCCGCCGCCGTTCTTCCACGGCATGACCAGGCAGTCGGCGGCGCGGATGATGCGCATGAGGGGTCCTTCGTATTCGCGCTCAACATTTGTCATTCCGGGGCGCCCGAAGGGCGAACCCGGAACCCACGACGGGTGCGACGCCGGGTCTGGGCAACGCTCGCCCAGTCATGGGTTCCGGGTTCTCCGCTGCGCGGAGCCCCGGAATGACACGATGGCTCAGCCCAGGATGCCGGGCAGGTTCAGCCCCTTCTCCCGGGCGCAGTCGAGCGCGATGTCGTAGCCGGCATCGGCATGGCGCATCACGCCGGTGGCGGGGTCGTTCCAGAGCACGCGCGATAGGCGGGCGGCGGCGTCATCCGTACCGTCGGCACAGATCACGACGCCCGAATGCTGCGAGAAGCCCATGCCGACGCCGCCGCCATGATGCAGCGAGACCCAGGTCGCGCCGGACGCCGTGTTGAGCAGGGCGTTGAGCAGCGGCCAGTCGGAGACCGCGTCCGAACCGTCCTTCATCGCTTCCGTCTCGCGGTTCGGCGAGGCGACCGAGCCAGAGTCGAGGTGATCGCGGCCGATCACGACCGGCGCCTTGAGCTCGCCGGTCCTGACCATCTCGTTGAAGGCGAGGCCGAGCCGGTGGCGGTCGCCGAGGCCGACCCAGCAGATGCGCGCCGGTACGCCCTGGAACGAGATGCGCTCGCGCGCCATGTCGAGCCAGTTGTGCAGGTGCTTATTGTCGGGCAGCAGCTCCTTCACCTTGGCATCGGTCTTGTAGATGTCCTCCGGATCGCCGGAGAGGGCGGCCCAGCGGAACGGGCCGATGCCGCGGCAGAACAGCGGGCGGATATAGGCCGGCACGAAGCCCGGGAAGGCGAAGGCGTTTTCCAGCCCCTCATCCTTGGCGACCTGGCGGATGTTGTTCCCGTAGTCGAAGGTCGGGATGCCCATGTCCTGGAAGGCGATCATCGCCTCGACATGCTCGCGCATCGAGGCGCGCGCCGCCTTCTCGACGGATTTCGGATTGGCCTCGCGCGCCTGCTTCCACTGGCCCATGGTCCAGCCCTTCGGCAGGTAGCCGTTGATCGGGTCATGGGCCGAGGTCTGGTCGGTGACCATGTCCGGCCGGATGCCGCGGCGGACCATCTCGGGCAGGATCTCGGCGCAGTTGCCGAGCAGGCCGACCGACTTGGCCTCGCCATTCTTGGTCCAGCGCTCGATCATCGCCAGGGCTTCGTCGAGCGTCTCGGCCTTCTCGTCGAGATAGCGGGTGCGCAGGCGGAAATCGATCGAGTCCGGGTTGCACTCGACCGCGAGGCAGGAGGCGCCGGCCATCACCGCGGCGAGGGGCTGGGCGCCGCCCATGCCGCCGAGGCCGCCTGTCAGCACCCATTTGCCCTTGAGATTGCCGCCATAGTGCTGGCGCCCGGCCTCTACGAAGGTCTCGTAGGTGCCCTGCACGATGCCTTGCGTGCCGATATAGATCCAGGAGCCGGCCGTCATCTGGCCGTACATGGCGAGCCCCTTCTTATCGAGCTCGTTGAAATGGTCCCAGGTCGCCCAATGCGGCACGAGGTTGGAATTGGCGATCAGGACGCGCGGCGCATCCTTGTGCGTGCGGAACACGCCGACCGGCTTGCCGGACTGGACCAGCAGAGTCTCGTCGGCCTCGAGCTGACGCAAGGCCGAGACGATGCGGTCGAAATCCTCCCAGGAGCGGGCGGCCCGACCGATGCCGCCATAGACCACCAGCTCCTGCGGGTTCTCGGCGACGTCCGGATGCAGGTTGTTCATCAGCATGCGCAGCGGCGCCTCGGTCAGCCAGCTCTTGGCGCTGAGCTCGGTGCCGGTGGCGGGGCGGATGACGCGGGTATTGTCCAGGCGGGTCATGACTTCGTCCGTTCAATATGGGTGGCGGCCGCGAGCGCGGCCTCGATCATGGCGGAGAGGGTAGCTTGCAGGCTGGCGGCCTTGCCCGGGGCGAAAGCCCAGGGTGCGGCTTCGTCTTCGAGATAGGCGGAGAGCGCGATCTCCATCTGGAGCGCGTGGACGTGTTCGGCCGGCTGGCCGTAGTGCCGGGTGATCCAGCCGCCCTTGAAGCGGCCATTGACGACATTGGTGAAGGCACCCCCGGCCATCGCAGCGGTCGCGGCGGCTTCGATGGTGGGCGCGGCGCTGGCGCCCGAATTGGTGCCGAGGTTCAGCGTCGGCAACGTGCCCGGGAATAGGCGCGGGATCACCGACTTGATTGAATGGCAGTCCCAGAGCAGGCAGAAGCCGTGCTGCGCCTTGGCATGCGCAATCTCGGCGGCGAGGGCATCGTGATAGGGCTGGAAATAAGCCTCGCGCCGGCGAGCGATCTCGGCCTCGTCCGGCGCGGCCTGCCAGATCGGCGCGCCGTCGAAGGTGGTGGTCGGCACCAGCTCGGTCGTCGCCTGGCCGGGATAGAGCGAGACGCCGGCCGGGTCGCGGTTGAGGTCGATGACGAAGCGCGAGAGCTGCGCTTCGACGATGGTCGGCTGGAAGCGCTCGGCGAAGGCATAGAGCTGGCGCATATGCCAGTCGGTGTCCTCGACCAGCTTTCCGCGCGCATTGAGCTGCGCCGCGACCTCGGCCGGCAGGCCGGTGCCGGGATGCGGCATCGACAAGACCAGCGGCGAGGAGCCGCGCGTGATGGAGACGATGCCGGCGCTCATGCGGAGAGCTCCGCGAAGCTGTCGACGCCTGCCGCCTTGCCGAGCGCGCCCGAGAGCACGAGCTCCGTCGCCGCGGCGAGGTCGGGGGCGAGATAGCGGTCCTCGGTCAGTGGCGCGATTCTTTCGCGGATCAGCGCCAGCACCGGCTCGAGCCGCGGCGAAGTCTTCAGCGGGCGGTGATGCTCGATCGCCTCGGCCGCGGCCATCAGTTCGACCGCGATGATGCTCGCCGCGTTCTTCGCCATTTCGATCAGGCGGAAGGCGCCATGCGTCGCCATCGAGACATGGTCTTCCTGGTTGGCCGAGGTCGGGATGGTGTCGACCGACGCCGGATAGGCGCGCTGCTTGTTCTCCGAGGCCAGAGCAGCCGCGGTCACCTGCGCGATCATGAAGCCGGAATTGAGGCCGGCATCGCGAGCGAGGAAGGGCGGCAGGCCGCTCATCACCGGATCGACCAGTAGTGCGATCCGGCGCTCGGCGAGGTTGCCGATCTCGCAGACCGCCATCGCCAGCATGTCGGCCGCGAAGGCGACCGGCTCGGCGTGGAAATTGCCGCCCGAGACGATCTCGCCGGGGCCGAGCACCAGCGGGTTGTCGGTAACGGCATTGGCCTCGATCGCGAGCGTCGCCGCGGCATTGCCGAGGAGATCGCGCACCGCGCCCATCACCTGCGGCTGGCAGCGCAGCGAATAGGGGTCCTGCACCTTGCTGTCGCCGAAGCGGTGGCTCTCGCGGATCTCGCTCTTGGCGATCAGCTCCAGCAGCAGGGCCGCGACCTTGATCTGGCCGGGCTGGCCGCGCAGCGTCTGGATGCGCGGGTCGAACGGCGTGTCGGAGCCCTTCAGCGCATCAACCGAGAGCGCGCCGGCGATCAGCGCCGCATCGAAGACGCGGGCGACGCTGGCGAGGCCGGCGAGCGCCAGCGAGGCCGAGACCTGCGTGCCGTTGATCAGCGCCAGACCTTCCTTGGCGCCGAGCGCGAGCGGCGCCTGGCCGATGCGCTTCAGCGCTTCGGCGGCCGGCATGACTTCGCCCTTGAGGCGGATTTCGCCGACCCCCATCAACGCAGCGGTCAGATGCGCCAGCGGGGCGAGGTCGCCGGAGGCGCCGACCGAGCCCTTGGCCGGCACCACCGGCAGCGCGCCGGCTTTCAGCGCGCCGACAAGTGCCTCGACCACGACGGGGCGGACGCCCGAGGCGCCGCGCGCCAGGCTCGCCGCCTTCATGGCGAGGATCAGCGCGACGACTTCGTCCGGCAAGGCAGGGCCGGTGCCGACCGCATGCGACAGGATGAGATTGCGCTGCAGCGTGGCGAGATCGCTGTCGGCGATGCGCACGCTGGCGAGCTTGCCGAAGCCGGTGTTGACGCCATAGGTCACGGTGCCGGCGGCGACGATGTCGTCGACGATCGCCTGCGCGCCGGCGATCGCGCCGGTGTCGGTCAGGGCGACGGTGGCGCCGTCGATGACATGGCGCCAGTCGGCGAGGCGGGCCTTGCCGGGGGTGAGCGAGAGCGTGGTCATTGTCCGTTCCGAATGCGGGTGTGAAGCGGGTTGAAGCCGATGCGGTAGGCGAGCTCGGCCGGGCGCTCGATCTCCCAGATGGCGAGATCACAGGCCTTGCCGGCCTCAAGTGTCCCGATCTCGTCCTGAAGGCCGAGGGCCAGCGCGGCGTTGCGGGTCATGCCGGCCAGCGCCTCCTCCGGCGTCAGTCGGAACAGGGTGCAGCCCATGTTCATGGTCAGAAGCGGCGAGGTCAGCGGCGAGGTGCCGGGATTGGCGTCGGTGGCGAGCGCGATCGGCACACCATGCTGGCGCAGCAAGTCGATCGGCGGCTTCACGGTCTCGCGCAAGAAATAGAAGGCGCCCGGCAGGACGACCGCGACGGTGCCGGCCTTGGCCATGGCGATCACGCCAGCCTCGTCGAGATGTTCGAGATGGTCGGCCGAGAGCGCGCCGAAACCGGCCGCCAGCGCCGCGCCGCCGAGATTGGAGAGCTGCTCGGCATGGATCTTGACCGGCAGGCCCTTCGCCTTGGCTGCCATGAAGACCCGGGCGGTCTCATCGGGCGAGAAGGCGATGCCCTCGCAGAAGACGTCGACGGCGTCGGCGAGGTTCTGCTCGGCGACGGCATCGAGCATCGGGCCGCAGACGAGGTCGACATAGTCGCTCTGCCGGCCCTTGAACTCGGCCGGAACGGCATGGGCGCCGAGGAAGCTGGTCTGCACGCCGACCGGGCGTTCGCGTCCGAGCCGGCGGGCGACGGCGAGCACCTTCACCTCGCTGTCGATGTCGAGCCCGTAGCCCGACTTGATCTCGACGGTGGTGACGCCCTCGGCGATCAACGCGGCGAGGCGCTTGTCGGCGCTGGCGAAGAGCTCGTCCTCGCTCGCCGCGCGGGTCGCCTTGACTGATGAGACGATGCCGCCGCCGGCGCGGGCGATCTCCTCATAGCTTGCGCCCTTCAGGCGCAGCTCGAACTCATGGGCGCGATCGCCGCCATAGACGAGATGGGTGTGGCAATCGATCAGCCCGGGGGTGATCCAGCGGCCTTCGCAGTCGATCACCTCGGCCTGGCCGAGGCTCGAGATCTCGCTGCTCGGGCCGGCGAAGACGATGCGGCCATTGCGCGCGATGACGATGCCGTCCTCGATCGCGCCATAGGGGGCCTCCGCATCGGCGACCATGGTCGCGAGCCGGGCATTGGTCCACACTCGGTGGCTGGGGGAAGGGGTCGCCGCCACGTCGCCTCCTCTCGACTTCGTTCTCGTTACGATTATGCTAGACAATTGCATATGCAAATAGCAAGCTCGATTTGCATATGCAAATGAAAAAGGGACAGCCCGCGTGACCGGATACACGACACTGCATCTCGCCCAGGCGCTCCTGCCCGAGGGCTTCGCCGAGAATGTCACGCTGACGCTCGATCATGGAGTGATCATGTCGGTCGCGGCAGGGCAGGCGGCTCCTGCGGGCGCGACACGGCTTCCCGGGCTCGCGCTTCCCGGCCTGCCCAACCTGCACAGCCACACCTTCCAGCGCGGTATGGCGGGCCTGGCCGAGCGCCGAGGCGCCTCGGAGGATTCATTCTGGACCTGGCGCGAGGTGATGTATCGCTTCCTCGATCGCTTGAGCCCCGACGATGTCCAGGCGATCGCGGCCCAGGCCATGGTCGAGATGCTGGAAGGCGGCTTTACCGCGCTCGCCGAGTTCCACTACCTCCACCACGACAAGGACGGCTCCGCCTATGCCGACATCGCCACCATGGGCGGGTCGATCGCGGCGGCGGCTGAGGAAACCGGCATCGGCCTGACCCTGCTGCCGGTGCTCTATCGCTACGGCAATTTCGGCAAGGCGCCGGCCGCGGCCGGCCAGCGCCGCTTCCTCAATGATCGCGATGCCTATGCCCGCCTGATCGAGGGCAGCGAGAAGGCGGTTGCCGGCCTTCCCGATGCGCGCGTCGGCATGGCGCCGCATTCGCTGCGCGCGGTGGCGCTCGAGGACCTGAACTGGGTCGCTGAGCTTCGCCAGGGCGTGCCGCTGCACATCCATGTCGCCGAGCAGACCCGCGAGGTCGAGGACAGCCTCGCCATCACCGGCCGCCGCCCGGTCGAGCTCTTGATGCAGAACACTGCGGTGAACGAGCGCTGGTGCCTGATCCATGCCACCCATCTCAGCGATGCCGAGCGCGACGCGATGGCGCTCTCCGGCGCGGTCGCCGGCCTGTGCCCGATCACCGAGGCCAATCTCGGCGACGGCATCTTCGACGGGGTTCACTATCGGGCGAAGGGCGGGCGAATCGGCGTCGGCAGCGATTCCAATGTCGAGATCGGCTCCGGCGGCGAATTGCGCCTGCTCGAATATTCGCAGCGCCTGCGCGATCGGCGGCGTGCGCTCTGGGCCGAACCAAGCGTCTCGGCGGGCCTCAGGCTCTGGCAGGATGCCTGCGCCGGGGGCGCCCAGGCCTGCGGGCGCAGCATCGGCGCGATCGCCGTCGGCCAGCGCGCCGATATCGTCACCCTCGACGCCGAGCATCCCGCGATCGTCGGCAAGGGCGGTGACTTCGCCCTCGACAGCGCGATCTTCGCGGCGTCGGCCCTGCCGGTCGCAGAGGTGATCGTCGGTGGAAAGCCTGTGGTCAGCGGCGGCCGGCACATTGACCGCGCCCGTATCGCTGCCCGCTATGGCCAGGTGATCCGCACTCTCCTCAGCTGAGCCGCAGGGAATGTCATCCACTCAGATCGACGCCGTGACGCTGGACGGAGCCGGGCCGCTCTACGACCAGATCCGCCGCGCCATCCGCGATCTGATCCTGGCGGGGACCTGGCCGCCAGGAACGGCGGTGCCGCCGGAGCACGCGCTGATGGAGAAGCTCGACGCCTCGCGAATGACCGTGCATCGCGCGCTGGCGCAGCTCGCTCGCGAGGGACTGATCACCCGCCGTCGCCGTTCAGGCACGATCGTGGCAAGCCCACCGGCCAGCCATGCGATGCTCGACATCCTGTCGATCCCGCAGGAGGTCGGAGAGCTCGGCCAGGCTTACAGCTGTCGCATCCTGCAGAGGCGCGACGGCAAGGCACCGCGCGAGCTTGCCGCCCGTTTCGAGCTCGGCCGCTCGGCCAATGTTGCCCATCTCACCTTGCTGCATTTCGCCGATGGCGCGCCGCACGTGCTGGAAGACCGGGTGATCCATATCGCGACCATTCCTCAGGTCGTCGACGAGAGCTTCGCCCAGACTCCGCCGGGCGACTGGCTCCTCAAGCACAGCCTGTGGACGCAGGCCGAGCACGCGATCAGCGCCGTCGCGGCCGAACCGGAGGAAGCGGAGCTGCTGAAGATCGATCCCGGCGCGCCCTGCCTGCTGGTCGAGCGCCGGACCTGGAACCAGGCCGAGCCGATCACGGCGGTGCGGCTGCTCTACCCAGGAGGGCGTCACCGCTTCATCGGCCGTTTCGGGCCCTACGGGGCGGTTTGAGAGCCGAGCGGCGGGCCGCTGCCCGCCGATCTTGATGGACTGTGGTCAGCAGGCGTAACGCACGCTCCGGCCCCATTCGTCACGGCCATAGCAAACCCGGTCCGGCGTCGTCGCATTGCCGATGATCGCACCGCCGGCACCACCGATCGCCGCGCCTGCCAGTGCACCGCCGGCCCGGCCGGTCGCGGCACCGCCGATGATGGCACCGGCGCCGGCGCCGATCAGCGCTCCGGTTGCAGTCCTCTCCTCGCGCGGCGTGCAGGCGCCGAGCGCCGTGACGGCGGTGGCGACAAGGATAAGTTTCTTCATCGTCATCGGGCGTTCCCTTCCTTTGTGGCGAGGGCCGACAGCTTCATGATGCGGCATGCAAGGGCGAGCTTGCGAAGCCTGTCGGCCTATCCTTGGTACTGGTCGTGTCGCGGGTCCGGGATAAGGCGTCCCGCGTTGGCATTCGCCTGCCGCTTGAACGCGCACCCCTGAAGCTACGCGCTCGATCAATCGTGCAACCGCGTGCGCCGGCCTTTGTTCCGCGCATGGGCGGAACAACCTCGCGCGCCCGGACGACCGTTCACGCCCAGGGACAGGTTGGTGTGCTTGGCCGGCATTGCGATTTTTGTCGACCGTGCCGGGAACCCCGCCGCTTGCCCCGGGTTGATGGGACGAGCCGGCCCAGCGCTGGCAACAGAAGCTAGTTCATGGAGGGACCGATGAGCGCTACGATGACCGCAGCCTCTCACGCCGCCAACCCGTTGATCGCCGGCGCCCGCGTCGCCGGTACCGATGTCTACAACACCGCCGGCGAGCATCTCGGCTCGATCTATGATGTCATGCTCGACAAGGCGACGGGCAAGGTCGCCTACGCGATCATGTCCTTTGGCGGCTTCCTCGGCCTCGGCGAGAAATACCACCCGATCCCGTGGAGCATGCTCGACTACGATGTCGACAAGGGCGGCTATGTCGTGCCGCTGACGCGCGAGAAGCTCGAAGCGGCGCCCATGTACGGTGCCGACGGCGAGCCCGATTGGCACGACAAGGAGTATGGCAAGCGCGTGCACGATTATTACGGCACCATGCCCTACTGGATGATGTGAGAGCGCGCCGCAGGGCCTGCGTTCCACACAAAGGCGCAACTCGCGGCGGTCGCTATCCCCCCAGCCGGATCGTCGTGATTGCGTGGTGCGGGCCGAAAGGCCCGCACCTTTTTTGTGCGCCGATGCCGACCATGGCGCGGGAACTTCGGCTGCCGTTGCGCGTCATAGAATGCCGGCGGGAAGAGCCCGTCGCGGATGGGGCGGGTTCTCCTGTAGTATCAGAGGTCATCATGCAAATTCGCTACGGCTATCGCATCGAGCTCGTCTGCGAGCAGCCGACCGACTTGCTGACGCTCATCGACGTCCACCCGTCGCGCCGGCACGATCTGATCCGCCCAGACGAGATGCGCGTCACGCCGCTTGCCGGTGCGGGCGAGCCAATCCCCGTCAGCCAGCATCTCGACGCATTCGGCAACATCTGCCGCCGCCTGAAGGCGCCCGCCGGGGGCGTGTCTTTCGCATGCGAGGGGCTGATCTACGACAACGGCGAACCTGATCGGGTCGATCTTGCCGCGACGCAGGTCGCACCGGCGGATTTGCCGGACGAGGTCCTGCCCTATCTGCTCGGCAGCCGCTATTGCGAGACCGATCGGCTCGCCGATACCGCCTGGCAGCTGTTCGGCCAGGTCGAGCCGGGTTGGGCGCGCGTCCAGGCCGTCACCCAGTTCGTCCACAATCACATCACTTTCGGCTACGCCTTCGCCCGCAACACCCGCACGGCGTTCGAAGCGTTCAACGAACGCATCGGGGTGTGCCGGGATTTCGCCCATCTGGCGATCGCGCTCTGCCGCTGCCTGAACATTCCTGCGCGGTACTGCAACGGCTATCTCGGCGACATCGGCGTGCCGCCCGATCCGGCTCCGATGGACTTCAACGCCTGGTTCGAGGTCTGGCTCGGCGGGCGCTGGCACACTTTCGATGCCCGTCACAACCAGCGTCGCATCGGCCGCATCGTCATTGCCCGCGGGCGCGACGCCACCGACGTGCCGATGCTCACCTCCTTCGGTCCGCACACGCTGCGGCGTTTCGAGGTGATCACCGAGGAAGTCGAGAGCGAACCGTTGCGTGCGATGTCTCGCCTTGTTCCCGCCAGACAGGGTGCCCATATCGCCGCCTGAGATGGCGAACACGTCGGACCCGTTACTCGAAATCGAGACGCAGGCGCAGCCGCGCTGCTTCCGCGTCATCGCCAATGCGCGAGCCGGGACTGTGCTCGAAGCCGGCGCGGCGAGCTTCGCGCGCCGCATCGAGGCGGCTTTCGCGGCCGCTGGGTGCCGCGCCGATGTCGAGCTGGTGCCGCCGCGCCGGCTGCAGGAACGCCTGCGGGCCGCTGTCGCCGACGAGGCCGTGACGACCGTGGTCGCCGGCGGCGACGGCAGCATCAACGGCGCGCTCCCTGTCCTGGCCGGCTGCAAGCGGCCGGTCGGCGTGCTGCCGCTCGGCACAGTCAACGTGCTCGGCCGCGATCTCGGCCTCACCGGCACGCTCGAAGAGCAGATTAGCGCGATTTGTACCGGCGATCCCGTCGCGATGGATCTCGGCAGTGTCGATGGCCGCCTGTTCCATTCGCTCTCGGGCATGGGCTTCTTCAGCCTGATGGCGCGCCAGCGCGAGTATGCGCGTCGCCGCTTCCCCTTCAGCCGCCTCGTCGCCTTCCTCTTTGCGGCGACGCGCTCAATTCTGTTCACCCGCTCGATCCGCATCGAGATGGAGATCGCCGGCGAACGCCGGCAGGTCGAGGCCGACGCTGTCCTCGTCACTGTCAATCAGTTCGACGGCGCCGAATGGCGCCGGAGCCGTCTCGACGGCGGCGAGTTCGAGGTCCATATCCTAGATACCGGCGGCCTTTTGTCGCGCGCCAAGGCCGCGTTGTCGATGCTGACCGGCGGCTGGCGCAACTCCCATAATCTCGTCTCCCTCACCGGCACGTCGGTGACGATCATCCGTCGTGACAAGCGCCGCGGCCATGTCACCTTCGATGGCGAGGTCGAGCGTCGCGCCAGCCCCTTCACCTACCGCCTGGTGCCGGGCGCACTCAACGTGATCGCGGCTCGGCCGGCCGAGATCCAGTCCGAGCCGCACCCGGCCGAACACATGTTCCCATCATGAGGCCTGCGATGTTCCTGCTCCAGCCGCGCTTTCTCCTGCCTGTCGCGGCGGCCTTTGGTTTCATCGGGTTGGCTTTCTACGTCGCGTCCGATGGCAGCGCGGGGCTCGACAGCGCGCTGGTGATGCTGTTCCGCGACCCGGCGAACCCGTCGCTGCCGCTCGGCCCGGCCTGGTTCCGCGAGATGATGCGCGACCTGACCGCGCTCGGCAGCTTCATCGGGCTCGGCGTCGCGACCGTGATCGCGACGCTGACTCTGCGGCTCTGTGGCCATCGCACGCTCGCGTTCGGCCTGGTGCTCAACGTGCTGTCAGCCGTGGCAGCGAGCACGCTGCTGAAACTCGCTTTCGGCCGCGAGCGGCCGGACATCGTCGAGCACGCCGCCCTGACCTTCACCGCGAGCTTCCCGAGCGGCCACGCCTTCCTTGCAGCGGTCGTGCTGCTCAGCATCGCCAGCTTCGCCGGCATCGCCTCGCGCCGCGCCGATATCGCCCGGCTCTGCCTGTGGGTGGCCTGGGCGCTGATCATCGCGATCGGCGTGAGCCGCATCTATCTCGGCGTGCATTGGCCGAGCGACGTGCTTGGCGGCTGGTGCCTCGGTATCGCCTGGTCCAGCCTCGCGACGTTCGTGATCGGCCGTATGGCTGCCCGGTCGGAGGTCAATTCCGCCCGGCCGCTCGCACGCCATGGAGAGCGCGCCGTCTGATCGCCGGAACCGGTTGCAGGCTTGAGCGTTGATCGGGGCGCCGCGCCGGCGCATCCGCAACGGAGTTCCTGATGACGCTGTCCCGCAACACGCTTGTCCTTCTGATCGGCCTGCTCGTCCTCGGTCTCGGGGCCGTAAGCTACGCGCTCTATCAGGAGAAGAAGCAGCCGGAGGGCGTCGAGATCTCGGTCGGAAAGAACGGCCTGTCGATCAAGGAAAAGTGAGGGGTCGGCAAGGCCTCACAATTCGGAGGGCTCAAGCAGCCTGCAGGGTCTCGTCGACGACGCGGTCGCGGCCGGCCCGCTTGGCCCTGTAGAGCGCATCGTCTGCCTGCTTCAGCAAATGCTGCAGGGAACTGGCGGGGCCGCCGGTACCCCAGACGACACCGATGCTGACCGTCAGCGCCAGCGGCTCCGCCCGTCCGACGGGGACACGCAGCCGGGCGCAGCCATCGCGGAGTCGCTCCGCCAGAGCGAGCGTCGCCGGTTGGGTCAGACCGGAGACAAGGATGGCGAACTCCTCGCCGCCGATCCGGCCGAACAGGTCGTCTCGGCGCAGCAGTTCCGAGATTCGCTCGGCCAGGGTCGCCAGTACCTCGTCCCCGATCGCATGACCAAACTCGTCGTTGATCAGCTTGAAGCGGTCCACGTCGAGCATAAACAGCGCCACCGGCCGGCTTTCGGCAAGGTTCTGTTCCAGCACAGCCTCGCTGCGCGCGAGGAAGGCGCGGCGCGACAGCGTCCGGGTCAGGACGTCCTGGTTTGCGGCGAGATCGAGCTCGCTCAGCAGGCGCGAGCGGGCGGCATTGATCGCCGCCACCATGATCGGCCCCAGCGAGAAGAGTGCGACGCCGAAGCGATGCGAGGTCAGGGCGGCGGCATATTCGGGGGTACCCGGTGTCAGCGCGGACAGCAGGACGGTGCTTTGCCAGAGGCCGAGCCCGAAGGTCAGCAGCGCGGTCGGGAAGATGCCGTAGCTCAGCGCGCACCAGAGGATCGCCGGAACCGGCATGGCGATCGCGCCGGTGCCACCGATCGCGGTGGCGACGAGGATCGAAGCCAGCAAAGCGACGCCCGGAAGGATCGCGTTCGGCCGCCATCCTACCGGCGCGGCTTGCGCGGCCAGCCGTTTCGCCAGCTCGGCAAGCGGCGGCGCCGTCAGGACCATAGGCAGGACCACGAGATTGCTGGAGAACTCGCTGGTCAGGAAGAATTCGAAGGCCTGCATCGGCGACTGGCCGAAATAGACGACGAGGCAGCCGCCGCCGACAGTGGCGGCCGCCGCGGCGGCGGCGAAGGCGATCAGCAGCAGGAACAAGAGAGATTGTGGCCGCTCGAGCCGACGATCCGGGCTGGAGACCCGCTGGAACAGCAGATAACCGACGCTGGCGGTCGTCAGGTTGCCCGCTGTCAGCCAGAGCGTGATGCCGATGCCACCGCCCATCGCGAAGTCGGCGGCGAGATATCCGGCGGCTGCACCCGCCCAGCCGAGCGGCCCGGCCCAGCCGGGATTGCGCACCATCACGCCCATCAGCAGGGCGTTGGCCGGCCAGAACGTCGAGAGGAAGCCGAGCGGTCGCGTGAGATGCCCGAAGAGCGCAGCAGCGAAGACGATGCCCGCGACCAGCATCGCTGCACGCCAGGGAAGCAGGCGGGATGACGCTGCTTTCTCCTGGTTGTGAGCTGGCCGGGGAGGAATGTCGCGAGCAAGCTTCATTGCTGTCGGAGCAAAGCAGACAAAGGTGAAGGCAAACTGAAATGGCGGCCATAAACTGCGGTGAACAACCAGCTTTCGGCCTGGCCGCATGCATGCACGGCGGGGCGCGCATTGCCATTCATCGGGCCATCCTGCATGGCCTTGCCGACATAAAACGGTTAAGACCGGCTCCTCATTTCGGTTAAGCACGAGGCTTTGCGATGAATGCTCCCTTCAAGAACCTGATCGCCGGTGAATGGACCGGCTCGCAGAACGCTTCGCGCAACATCAACCCCTCCAACACCAACGACGTCGTCGGTGAGTATTCGCAAGGGTCCGTCGAGGACCTGAACAATGCGGTCGCCGCCGCCAAGGCCGCCTTCCCGGCCTGGAGCCGCACCACTCCGCAGGAGCGCTACGAAATCCTGAAGAAGGCCTCCGACGAGATCCTTGCCCGCAAGGAGGAGCTCGGAAAGCTGCTCTCGCGCGAGGAAGGCAAGACCTTGCCCGAAGGCATCGGCGAGGCGACCCGCGCCGGCCAGATCTTCGCCTTCTTCGCCGGTGAGTGCCTGCGCCTGAATGGCGAGAGCATCCCCTCGGTGCGTCCCGGCGTCGGCGTCGAGGTCACCCGCGAGCCGGTTGGCATCATCGGCATGATCACGCCCTGGAACTTCCCGATCGCGATCCCGGCCTGGAAGATCGCCCCGGCGCTCGCCTACGGCAACTGCGTCGTGATCAAGCCGGCCGATCTCGTCCCCGGGTCGGCCTGGGCGTTGGTCGACATCATCCAGCGCGCCGGCCTGCCCAAGGGCGTGCTCAACCTGGTGATGGGCCGCGGCTCGGTCGTCGGCCAGGCATTGCTCGAGCACAAGGACGTGCACGCGATCTCCTTCACCGGCTCAGTCTCGACCGGCCGCAAGGTCGCGGCCGCCTGCATCGCCGGCAACCCGATGAAGAAGGTCCAGCTCGAAATGGGCGGCAAGAACCCGCTCGTCGTGCTGGATGACGCCGACCTCAAGGTCGCCGTCGAATGCGCGGTGCAGGGCGCCTTTTTCTCGACCGGCCAGCGCTGCACGGCCTCCTCGCGCCTGATCGTCCAGGCCGGCATCCATGACCGCTTCGTCGAAGCCTGCATCGAGCGGCTGAAGGGCGTCACCGTCGACGACGCGCTGAAGGCGGGCACCACCATCGGCCCCGTGGTTGATCAGAGCCAGCTCGACCAGGACTTGAAATATATTCAGATCGCCCGCGACGAGGGCGGCAAGCTCGCCTGGGGCGGCGAACTGCTCAACCGCGAGAACCCCGGCTTCTATCTGCAGCCGGCGCTGTTCACCGAGACCACCAACGCCATGCGCATCTCGCGCGAGGAGGTGTTCGGCCCGGTCGCCAACGTCATCCGCGTCAAGGACTACGAGGAGGCGCTCGCCATCGCCAACGACACCGAGTTCGGGCTGTCCTCGGGCATCTGCACGACCTCGCTGAAGCATGCGACGCACTTCAAGCGCAATGCCGAGGCCGGCATGGTGATGGTCAACCTGGCGACCGCCGGCGTCGACTACCATGTGCCCTTCGGCGGCCGGAAGGGCTCGAGCTACGGCCCGCGCGAGCAGGGGGCCTATGCCCGCGAGTTCTACACCACGGTGAAGACCTCCTACACGCTTGCCTGAGGTTCAGGCCGGGCGATCAGGGGGCCGTGCCGCAAGGCGCGGCCCTTTTTTATGGCGTCCCTCATGACCCTATGCTGGCATATGTCTTGCTCGACGGACCGATCGGCTTTTCGGGGAGGGTACAATGCCAGGATCTTTTCATCGCCGCGGATTTCTCGCACTTGCGGCAGCGGCGCTGCCGACCTCGTTGCGAGCTGCGGCGACGCACAAGATCGCGGCCCTTTTCGCAGGCAAGGTCGACGATGGCGGCTTCATGCAGGCGGGCTATGACGGCTTGAAGCTGGCCGAGAGTCGCCTCGGCGTCGCCGTCGCCTTCGAGCAGGGCGTGGCACCCAGGCCGGAGGAACTGGCCGCGGCGCTGCGCAAGCTGGCAGGAAACCGACCCGACCTCGTGATCGCCCACGGCGGCCAGAACAACGCCGCGGCCAAGACGGTCGCCGCGGAATTTCCAGACGTCCGCTTCGTAGTCACCCAGGGCAATGTCACCGGCTCCAACCTCGCGAGCTACGAGGTGTTGCAGGAGCACTCGGCCTTCCTTGCAGGCATGCTCGCGGGCCTGACCACCAGGACCGGGGTGGTCGGCCATATGTCCGGCATCAGGGTCACGCCTGGGTTGAAGGGGCGGGCGGCTTATATCAACGGTGTCCGCCACGCCAATCCGACCGCGCAGGTGCTGACCAATTTCTCCGGCAATCAGGACGACAACGCCCTGTCGAAGAAGGTCGCCGCCGCGATGATCGCGGCCAAGGCCGACATCATCTTCACCATGCTCAATGCCGGCCGGACTGGCGCGATCGAGGCCTGCCGCGAGGGGGACGCCAAGCAGATCGGCAATGTGCGCGACTGGACCCTGGTCGAGCCGGAGGTCTTCGTCGCCTCTGCCTTCGCCGATGCGGGACAGGCCCTCTTGAACGCCACGCAGGATCTGGTCCAGGGGCGTTTTGCCGCCGGGCAGATCAGGCAGATCGGCCTGGAGTCGCCGGAAGCCGTGCGCCTGACCCTCGCTCCGTCAGTGCCGGCCGATGTCCGGAGCAAGGTCGAGGCGATGGCGGCCGAGATCGCCGCGCGCCGATTCGAGGTTCCGACCGAATGGCAGGGTGAGGAATTCCAGAATCCGGCCTGAGCCGGCCCCCTCTCACGCAAACAGGGCCTGCTCCAGCGTTGCGATGCTGGGCAACAGCAGGTGGCTGAGCGGGCGCAAGGTGGCGGCACTGCCGGCGCCGGTCAGGACTGCGACCCGCAGGCCAGCCCCAGCCGCCGCCGCCATGTGCATGTCATGGCTGGAATCGCCGACGACGGCGACTGCATTCGCCGGAAGGCCGGTCGCGGCGCAGAAGCCATCGACCATACCGCGTCCGGGCTTGGCGCCATGGCCGGAATCATAGCCGCAGAGGAAGGCCAGATGCGGCTCGAGACCGAAGCGATCTGCGGTCGCGGCCACGGCCGCTTCGCTGTCGCTGGAGGCGATGCCCAGCGCGAGGCCGCGATCGGACAGGCCGGCGAACAGGGCGGCGAGATCGCAGACCGGTACGGCCGCGACGACCGCGGACCGAAAGAGCGTATCGAGCCGGTCGGTCAGTTCCGCCATCCCGAATTGAGCGCCGGCCTCCACCCAGGCCTGGGCGACGTCCTCGGTATTGCCCGATGCGAGCAGCCCGTCGGAGAGGGCGTAGCCGGTTGTGGGATCGACCCCCGCAACCGTCAGCAGCCGCGCCGTCAGCTCGGCATCGCCGCGAGCGGCGAGCCGGCCGGCGCCGAGATTGGTCGGCGCCCAGCTGGCCTGGTAGTCGATCAGCGTACCGTCCTTGTCGAACAGGATGCCGCTTATGGCTGGCCGGGTCATCACGTCACCGGAATCACGTCGACCTTGACGTCGAGCTTCTGGTTGCCCGGCCCGACCAGCACGCCGTCGAGCGGCGAGACATCGGCATAGTCGCGCCCCGTCGCGGTGACGATATGGTCGTCGGCGACGACGAGGTCATTGGTCGGGTCGAGCCCAATCCAGCCGGTTTCCGGCCCGCACCAGAGCATGATCCACGCATGTGTCGCATCGGCGCCCTCGAGCCGTGGCTGGCCCGCCGGCGGGATGGTGCGCAGATAGCCGCTGACATAGGCGGCCGGCAGGCCGAGGCCCCGCAAGCCCGCGATCATGATGTGGGCGAAGTCCTGGCAGACGCCGTGGCGCGCAGCGAAGGCCTCACGGATCGGGGTCGAGACCTCGGTCGCCTCGGGATCGTAGACGAACTCCTTGCGGATGCGGGCCATCAGCTCGCTCGCCGCCTCGAAGACCGGCCGCTTCGCTGCAAAGCTCATGCGGGCATAGCCGGTGATCTCCGAAACAGTCGGTGCGAGGCGGCTGGGATAGAGATACTGGGCCGGGGAATCCGCGGCGAGGCTCTGCGCCTGCAATGCGAGCTCGGCAACCTCCTCCCAGCCGCGCGTCAGGGCCGGGAAGGGCGCCGCCGCCCGGGTCACTTCGACCCGCGAGGTCATCTCGATCCTGAGTTCGCGATGCGGCTTGGCGATGGTCAGGGTCGTCGTGCGGTTGCCGAAGAAGCAGACGCCGTCCCGGCGCTCTGCGCCGCGCGGCGTCACGGAGAGCTGGCTGGTCAGCACCTGCTGACCGACGCCGTCGCGCGGCAGCACGCGCAGGATGCAGCGCGCGAGCGGGACCGGCCGGCTGTAGCTGTAGGCCGTCAGATGGCGAATGTCGTAGATCACACGCTGTCCACTATGCCAAACGCGTCATCCGCGATCGTTCCGGCCTCGAATTCTGCAGGAAGTAGCGCTCGGCCACTGCGTTGGAGAGTCCCATCAGCAACTGCTCGAAATAGAGGATGCCGGTGCGGTCGAGGCGGCTCGCCTCGGCCGTGCGGCATTCGGCGGCGAGCTTGAGCGCGAGCCGGCGCGGCTCCTCCAGCATGCCGTCGTCGTTGAGGCTGGGCAGTGCTGCGATCTCGGCATCGAGGCGCTCGATCTGGAAAGCCACGGAGCGCGGATTGTAGGGGTCGAGCATGACGAGATCGAGAACGGGCTGCAGCGCCGCGCCGAGCATGTAGCGCGAGCGATAGGTGATCTGCGAATCCGTCAGGTCGAGCAGCGCGTCGAGGCTGTTGCCCGGCGCGTCGTTCTCGACGAAATGGCGAGCGAAGCGGCAGGTGGTGACGCCGCGCTCGATCCGCCGGCCGATGTCGAGGAAGCGCCAGCCGGCGCCGCGCACCATGTTCTCCTGCGACAGGCCCGAGAAGGCGGCGAGCGATTTTAAGCCCGTGTCGGCGATCTCGAAGGCTTCGCCCTCGCTGGTCGGCTTGCCGGGGTCGGCGAGCTGGCGCTGCAGGTCGCCGAACAGCCGCCAGGCGTCGACGGAGAGCCGTTCCCGGATGACGGAGGCGGTACGCCTGGCTTCGCGGACGGAGGCGACAGCCGAGCCGTATTGGTCGAGATCGTGCAGGGCGGTACGCGCCTGCGCCGCGACGGAGCGGGCCTTGGACGCCGTCGGCGCCGCGCCCCAGGCGACCAGCAGATTGGCGAGCCGCTTGATCGTCTCGGCATGGCCCGGCGCCTGGTCGTCCGCATTGATCAGGCGCCCGAGCAGGGCGCGCACCAGCCGCAGCGTCGCCTCGCTGCGCTCGAGATAGCGCCCGAGCCAGAACAGGTTGTCGGCGGCGCGGCTCGGCAGGATGCCGACGATGCGGCGGATCGCGATCCGGTCCGGGCTCGGCAGCAGCGTCACCTGCTCGACCGGCTGGTCGGAGGTGATCCAGACGTCGCTGGAGCGCACGCCCGAGCGCATCGTCACGGCGCGCGCATCGCCCTCTTCGGAGATGCGGCAGAAGCCGCCGGGCATCACCTGCCAGCCATCGGGCGTCGCCGCGGCGAAGACGCGCAGCGTCATCGGTCGGGGCTCCAGCCGCCCGCCCTGCATCACCGGCATGGTCGAGAGGCCGACCACCTCCTGCCCGACATAGTCGAGGCCGCGCTCGGCGATGCGGGCGCGCAGCGCCTCGCGCTCGGCCTTGCCGAGATCGGCGACCAGCACGGTGCCGCCATCGAGCCCTTCACCCGGCGCGCGGAACGCGGCGGAGACGCTCATCTCGTCGAGCCGGTCGAGCACGATGCCGCGTTCGCGCGGCTGGCCGCACCACCAGGTGGCGATGTTCGGCAGGATCGGCTCCTCGCCGAGCACCTCCCGCGCCAGCCGCGGCATGAAGCCCATCAGCGCCCGTGCCTCGACCACCCCGGAGCCGAGCCCGTTGGCGACGACGACATTCTCGGCCCGTACCGCCTCGACCAGGCCAGGCACGCCGAGCGCAGAGCGGGCGTTGAGCTCCAGCGGGTCGGCGAAGTCGCCATCGATGCGCCGCCAGATGACGTCGGCGCGCTTGAAGCCGGCGATGGTGCGCACATGCACCAGCCCGTCGCGCATGACGAGGTCGCCGCCTTCGACCAGGAGGAAGCCGAGATAACGGGCGAGATAGGCCTGCTCGAAATAGCTCTCATGCATCTGGCCCGGCGTCAGCAGGCAGATGCGCGGCTCGACCCGCCGGGCGCGCGAGACGAGGCCGGCGCGGAAGCCCTGGAAGAAGCCGGCGAGCCGCTCGACATTCATCGTCCGGAACAGGTCCGGGAAGGCGCGGCCGAGAGCAAGCCGGTTCTCCAGTGCATAGCCCGCCCCGGAAGGCGCCTGGGTGCGGTCATTCAGCACCCACCAGCGCCCGTCCGGTCCGCGGCCGAGATCGGCGGCATAGATCTGGAGCTGCCCGGCGCCGGCTGTGCCTTGCACGGGCCTGAGATAATCGGGGCTGCCGGTGATGGCGGCGGCCGGCAGCGCGCCCTCTGCGATCAGCCGGCCGGGGCCATAGATGTCGCCAAGCACGGCGTCCAGCAGTTGCGCACGCTGCGCGACGCCGGCGGCAATGACCTGCCATTCCTGCCCGGTGAGCACGAGCGGAGCGTGATTGAGCGGCCAGGAGCGCTCCCCGGCGAGCGGGTCGCTCTCGTCGAGATCGCCATGGACGCGGTAGGAGACGCCGGTGTCGCGCACATGCCGGTCCGCGAGACCGAAGCGGCGCTGCAACTCGTCGCCGGAGAGCGCCGACCATTCCGCCAGAAACGGCTCCCAATGCGGCCGGATCGAGCCGTCAGGCGCCATCAGCTCGTCATAGGCGCCGGGCAGCGGCCGATAGCCTGCGAGCAGGGCGTTGCGGCGCTCGTTGCGCGTCCGCGTCGAACTCGATCGGCGCTGCAGAGCCATCCTTGACCTCAAACCCCGAGCGGGCGGCGTAGGTCGAGGGTCATCGGGAATTCCAGACTACGCTCTTCTGCGGGAATCGCCAGCGCCCCCGGACTATGACCGATCGCCTCGAAGCGGGCCAGCCTCCTGGCTTCCGCCTCGTAGGAATTCACAGGCGGTGTCTCGTAATTGCGACCGCCGGGATGGGCGACATGGTAGACGCAACCGCCGAGCGAGCGGCCGGCCCATATATCGACGATGTCGAAGGTCAGCGGCGCATGTACCGGGATCGTGGGGTGCAACCCAGAGGCCGGCTGCCAGGCCTTGAAGCGCAGCCCGGCGATGCTGGTGCCGGCGGCGATCTCGGTCATCGGCAGCGCCCGGCCATTGCAGGTGATCACATGCCGGCCGGGCGTCAGCCCGCTCGCCTTGACCTGCAGCCGCTCGACTGAGGAATCGACATAGCGGACGGTGCCGCCGATCGCGCCCTCCTCGCCCATGACGTGCCAGGGCTCGAGCGCCTGTCGCAACTCCAGCTCGACGCCGCCCTGGTTGACCCTGCCGAAGAACGGGAAGCGGAACTCGTGCTGCGCCGCGAACCAGGCGGGATCGAAGCGGTAGCCGGCCCGCTCCAGATCGGCGAGAACGTCGCGGAAATCCTGCCAGACGAGCTCGGGCAGCATGAAGCGGTCATGCAGACTGGTGCCCCAGCGCACGAGCTTGCCGGTCTGCGGCTCGCGCCAGAACCAGGCGATCAGCGCCCGGATCAGGAGCTGCTGCGCCAGCGACATCCGCGCATCCGGCGGCATCTCGAACGAGCGGAACTCGATCAGCCCGAGCCGCCCGGTCGGCCCGTCCGGCGAGTAGAGCTTGTCGATGCAGATCTCGGTGCGGTGGGTATTGCCGGAGACGTCGATCAGGAGGTTGCGGTAGAGCCGATCGACCAGCCAGAGCGGGATCGCCGGCTCACATGGGCCGGGTGTCTGCGCCAGCGCGATCTCAAGCTCGTAGAGCTGGTCGTGGCGGGCCTCGTCGATGCGCGGCGCCTGGCTGGTCGGGCCGATGAACAGGCCGGAGAACAGGTAGGACAGCGAGGGGTGGCGCTGCCAGTAGAGCACGATGCTCTTAAGCAGGTCCGGCCGGCGCAGGAACGGGCTGTCGGCCGGCGTCACCCCGCCGAGCACGACGTGATTGCCGCCGCCAGTGCCGGTATGGCGGCCGTCGACCATGAACTTCTCGGCGCAGAGCCGCGATTGCCGCGCTTCCTCATAGACGCCACGCGTAATTGCGACGGCCTCCGCCCAGTTCTTCGCCGGGTGGATGTTGACCTCGATCACGCCGGGATCTGGCGTGACCTTGATGACGTTGAGGCGCGGGTCGTGTGGCGGCGAGTAGCCCTCGATATGCACGGGCTGGCCCGTCTCTTCCGCTGTCGCCTCGATGCTGGCGATCAGGTCGAGATAATCCTCCAGCCGCTCGACTGGCGGCAGGAAGACGCAGAGCACGCCGTCACGAACCTCGATGCTGAGCGCCGTGCGGACCGACTCGGCGCCGAGCTCCTGCTCGACGATGTCCTGCCGCGGGGTCTGCGGCCCGCTGCTACCGGCCGGGCGCGTCGCCTGGACGGGACCCTCGAAGACGGGCGGGGGATCGGCGGCGCGCGGCGCGCCCGGCGAGCCGGCCGTGGCGGGTGGCAGCGGCCCGCGCGGCTCCAGCGGGTCCTGCGGATGGACATGCGGATAGGCCTTGGCCGGGACATGCGGCAGCGAGCCGAGCGGCAGCCGGAAGCCGACCGGCGAATCACCCGGTACCAGGAAGAGCTTGCCGCGCCTGAGCTTCCATTTCTCCGAGCGCCAGCGCCGGTCCTCCGCCGCCGCCTGCCAGCGCTGCACCGGGATGACATAGCCGCTCGGCTTGCCGAGCCCGCGCTCGAAGACGCGGACCATCCGGGCGCGTTCCTCCGGGTCGGAGAGCTTCGGGTCGAGCGGGTCGACGTTCTCCGGCAGCTGGCCTTCCTTCACCAGCCAGTGCCCGGTGTCCTCATAGGCGGGCAGCACGTAGTCGGCGCCGAGGCCCAGCCGCTCGGAGAGGGCAGCGGCGAGCGTCTCGACCGCCGCCGTGGTCGGCACGACCTCATGCTCGCGGTCGCCGCCCGTCCTGGCGCCGGGCTCGCGCGCGATCAGCGCGGCGTTGCGCCAGATCGGCTCGCCATCCTCGCGCCAGTAGAGCGCGAAGGCCCAGCGCGGCAGGCTCTCGCCCGGATACCA
>PNLY01000058.1 GCA_013823325.1 Methylobacterium sp. | reverse complement strand
CGACCTGATCATCTTCGACCGCTACGCCAACCAGTCGATCCTGCCGCTGGTCTATTTCGACAACATCGTCCGCTATGTCCGCGACGGCGGCGCGCTCCTGATCGCGGCCGGGCCGGAATATTCCGGCGCCCAGTCGCTGGCCCGCACCCCGCTCGGCCAGATCCTGCCGGCGCAACCCGATGGCAGCGTCTTCGACGAGGCCTATCGCGCCAGGGTCAGCGAGCCCGGCAAACGCCACCCCGTCACCCGCGACCTGCCGGGCTCCGAGGTCGAGCCGCCGCGCTGGGGCGAATGGCTGCGCCTGGTCGGCGCCCGCGCCCGCTCGGGCTCGACCGTGATGACCGGCCCCGGCGATCGCCCGCTGCTGCTGCTGGCGCGCGAGCAGAAGGGCCGCGTCGCGCTCTTCCTCTCCGACCATGCCTGGCTCTGGGCCCGCGGCTTCCGCGATGGCGGCCCGCATCTCGACCTGCTCCGTCGGCTCGGCCACTGGCTGATGAAGGAGCCCGACCTGGAAGAGGAAGCGCTCCGCGCCAGCGCCCGCGGCCGGAACATCGAGATCGAGCGCCAAACGCTCGGCGACAATCCGGCTCCCGCCACGATCACCGCGCCCGACGGCTCGGTCCGTACCGTGCCCTTCGAGCCCGGCCGCCCCGGCCTCTTCGTCGCCCGCACCGCGGCGAGCGAGTTCGGCCTGCACAAGATCATCACCGAGAACCTCACCGCCTTCGCCAGCGTCGGCCCGGAGAATCCGCGCGAGCTGATGGAAGTGGTCAGCGATCCCGGCAAGCTGCAGGCGTTGGCGGAAGCGACCGGCGGCTCCTCGCGCCGGATCGGCCAGGAGAACGGCTCGGGCGTCTCCATCCCGCGCATCGTGCCGGTCCGCTCCGGCCGGCAATTCGCCGGCGCCGACTGGATCGGCCTGCGCATCAGCGATTCCGGCATCGTCCGTGGCGTCTCGATCTCGCCGCTCTTCGTCGGGCTGATGGGCCTCGCGATCCTGTTCGGCGCGTTGGTCGCCGGCTGGATCGGCGAGAGCGGGCGACGGTTCGAGCGCGAGGCGTGACCAGCGCTGTCGCGCCGGTGCCACCACCCGTCATGCTCGGGCTTGCCCCGAGCATCTCAGGCCGAATGAGGCTACAACCAGCGCCTTCGCGTCATGAGTTTCTCGGGTCTTCGCTTCGCTCCGCCCGAGAATGACGCCCTGTCTCAGCGCAGCGCCGCCACGGCCCCATTCCGCTGCGCCAGCACACCGTCCTTCAGCTCCAGCGCCAGGAAGCGGCCGGGATCGGCCGGGCCGGGGAGGATGAGATGTCCCGGCTTCACCGGCTTGAAGCCGAAGCGGGCGTAATAGGGTGCATCGCCGACGAGCAGGATCAGCTCGTGGCCATGCTGGCGCGCCGCCTCGATCGAGGCGTTCATCAGCGCAGCGCCGATGCCACGGCCCTCGAAAGCGGGGTCGACGGTGAGCGGCCCGAGCATCAGCCCCGGCCCGCCGCCGGCAAGAATCGGCGTCACCCGGACCGAGCCGACCAGGAAGGTGCCGACATGGCTGGCGAAGGACAATGCCGGATCATGCGGCGCCCCTTCGCGCAGGCGCGAGGCGGTGCGGGCATAGCGGCCAGGCCCGAAGGCGCGCTCGTGCAGGCGCTCGATCGCCGCGGCGTCGCCCGGCAGCTCCTGTCGGATGGTGAGGGGAAGCGAAGTCATGGTCGGGATCGCGAATGGCCGAATTCGGCGCGGTTGGCAATGGCTTCAGACCGGCCGCGCCCACAGGTCCTGATGGCCGATGGTCACGGACGCGCCGCGCTTGGCTTCCAGCCAGCTCGCAATCGCCTCGGGCGAGACATGGCCGGTCTCGGCCACGGCGGCGGCGATCCCGGCCGCCAGTTCCCGAACGAGATCGGGATGATCCGCGCCGAGCAGCCACGGGCTCTCGCCGACCGTGACGGCCGTGCCGGCCTTGCGGAAGGCTTGCGCCAGTGCCTCCGTGGCTTCCGGCCCGGCGGCCGGGCCGAAGCCTTTGTCACTGCGCTGGTGATGGTGGAAGGCGGCGAGCATGCGCTGGTCCTCCGCATGCGGCGGCTCCCAGCTCTCGCGCCCGTCATAGGTCAGCACCGTGTAGAGCGGCAGCCGCATGCTGACGAGCGAGGCGACGAAGCGCTCGAGCCAACGCACCGAAGCGAGATCGAACAGCGCCGCGGCGGTGATGAGATCAGGTTGCCAGCCGAGCACCCATTCGAGATCCTTGGTCAGGTCCACCTGCCGGAAGTCGACCGTCAGCGTCTTGTCGTCCTTGCGCAGCACGAGCTCCTCGCCCTGCTCCTGCGCCTCGTCGGCCCATTCCGCGAGCTTGCGTCGCGCCACCGAGAGCAGGCGGCTATCGGCATCGACCAGCGTCCAGTGCTGGCGCGCCGGCAGCACGCTGTAGCTGCCGCGCAGGTTGGACCCGGCGCCACTGCCGAGATCGATGACCCCCAGCGATTGCCGGCCGGCGAAGGTCGAGCCCACCGCCGCCAGCACCTGCGGATTACGGGCCGCATGGTCGGCAGGTTCGCGCAGAGCGAGCCAATCGGGAGAAAATCCACTCATGGGACCACCTTCGCACAAACATCGGCGACAATCGTCGCAGTCCCGCGCCAGCGCGGCAATGTCTCGGCTGCCTGCCAAGCCGCATCGGCGCGCCGCAAGCGCTCCCGCCCGTCATCCAACAACCGTGCCAGCCCGGCCCGCAACGCCGCGACATCGCCCGGCGGCACCTTCAGCGCGGCCTCGTCCGGCGCCGTCTCCGCTGCCGCACCGCCGGTGGTGCATAGGATCGGCAGGCCACGCGCCAGCGCCTCGGTCAGCACCATGCCATACCCCTCGAACAGCGAGGGCATGACGAAGAGATCGGCACCGGCATAGGCAGCATCGAGCTCTGCCGGTGCGAGCGCGCCAGCGAGCCTGACCCGCTCGGACAGTCCGCTGGCGGCGATCTGCGCCTTCAATGCGGTCGTGGTCTCAGGGGCGCGATCGTCGGCGCCGACGATTGTCAGGAGCCACGGCTTGTCGGCCAGCCCGTGCAGCGCCGCAATCAGGACATCATAGCCCTTGCGCGGCACGAGCGAACCGACCGCCAACAGCTCCACACTCTGCCCGTCGGAGCCGACAGCGCGCTCCGCCGGATCGACGCCGGGCTCCGCCACCACGATCCGCCCGGCCGGCACAGAAAAATCGGCGACGAGCAGCCGCTTGGTCGTTTCGCTGGTGACGACGACCGCCGCCGCATAGCGCAAGGCAGCCGTCTCACGCCTCGCGAACTCGGTCGCCTGCGCTGGTGTCAGCCCGGTCTCCAGCCCGAGCGGATGATGCACCAGTGCGACGACGCGTCCCGCGAGCCCGGCTGCGATCCCCTCCGGAAACGCGCCATAGGCGAGCCCGTCGATCAGCAGCACGCTGTCACGGGACTGCGCCAGGAGCGCCCGCCCGGTCTCGGATAGCTCCGCCTCGCTCGGATTCGGGAAGCCGCCCGGCAGCGGCAGATGCCGCGCCGCGACGCCCATGTCGCGCCATTCCCTGAGCAGCCGCCGGTCATAGGCATAGCCGCCGGTCGGCAGCGAAAGATCGCCGGGAATGGCGAAGACGATCTCGCTCACGCGAGCGCGCCCTCATAGCTCGCCCGCGCCAGGTCGGTCTCGTGCAACGTCACGCGGATCTTGGCGAGATCGGCCGCGTCCGCGCCGAGCTTGCCGGTGCGGGCAGCCAGGGCCATTGCGTCGAAGACGTATTTGCACAGGAATTCGGTGGTGGTCAGCACGCCCTCGAACTGCGGCAGCGTGTCGAGGTTCTTGTAGTTCAGCGGCTTCAGCGTCTCGTTCAGCACGGTCAGTGCCGCGCCGATGTCGACCACGACGTTCTGGCGGGTCAGGTTCTCGCGGAAAAAGGCGACGTCGACGACGAAGGTCGCGCCGTGCATCGCCTGCGCCGGGCCGAAGAACGGATCGGGCAGCGAATGGCCGATCATGATGCGATCGCGGACTTCGACGGAAAACATGGGGCGGTCTCCTTCAGCGCGCGCAGTCTTGGCGAAGGCCGGGGCGCGGCGTCAATAGCGCAGGACAGCGGTCAGCCCTGCGCCGGCGAACAGCGCCGGCAATCGCGCAGGCGCATCCGTGAACGCGATCTCGTCGGTAATCAGCGCATCGAGCCACTCATCCGCCAGCAGCGCCAGGGCGGCCTGCATGCGGCGCGCATAGTCGAAGCGCGCCCGCCGCGACGGCGAGACCTGTCCGACCTGCGAGGAGATGAGCTGCAGCCGCCGGGCATGGAAGGCGCCCCCGAGCGGCGCGGCGACGCTGCCCTCGCCATACCAGCTGAGCTCGACGATCCGCGCTTCGAACCCGGCCGCGCCGATCGCAGTCGCGAGGCCGGCGGCGCTGGCACTGGCATGGAAGACAAGGTCGGCATCCCCAGGGCAGTCCGCAGGCAGCGCGAAGCGGCAACCCAGCGCCTGCGCGAGCGCGGCACGGCTCTCGTCGAGATCGACCAGCGTCACCTCCGCTCCCGGCAACCTGGCCGCGATATACGCCACGAGCAGGCCGAGCACGCCGCCGCCGACCACGACGATGCGATCGGCCGGGCCGGAGCCGGCATCCCAATGCGCGTTGAGCGCGGTTTCCATGTTCGCGGCGAGCACGGCGCGCCTTGCGGGAAGCCCTTTCGGCAGCGGGGTCACGCGGTCCGCCGGCACGACGAAGCGGTCCTGATGCGGATGCAGGCAGAACACCGTCCGGCCGAGCAGCTCGGCCGGCCCCGCATCCACCATGCCGACGGCGCAGTAGCCGTATTTCACGGGATAAGGGAACGCGCCCTGCTGGAGAGGGGCCCGCATGCGCTCATATTCGCTCTCGGGCACGCGGCCCTCGAAGACGAGCCGCTCGGTGCCGCGGCTGATGCCGCTCCAGAGCGTGCGGACCAGGCATTCGCTCGGCCCGGGCGACGGCAGTTCTTCCGTGTTCAGGACGCATTCACGCGCGGCGGCATACCAGAGCGCCGTCGCCTGCGCGCTTGCTTCATTCGCAATTGCCGGCTTTACCACGCATCGCCCTCCGCGCCGTTCCCCGCCAGCCTGATGGACCCATGACGGAAACCGCCATGAACCAGCGTCCCGCTCCGACCACGTTCCATGCGGCGGCGCAAGAGGACCTGAGGCTGACGCCGGCGGGCTTGCAGTCGGTATCGACCCTGCGGGCCCGGCGCTGGCTCGTCGCCAGCCTGAACCTCGTGACGCTCGCAGGCCTGCTCTGGGGCCTCGCCCATGTGCTTTCGGCCGGCGGCTGGAGCCTCGCCGACATCGCGATCTTCGTCGCCTTCCTGTTCGGCGCGCCCTGGACCGTGCTCGGCTTCTGGAACGCCGCGATCGGGCTCTGGCTGCTGCACGGCACCGAGGACGGGCTCGATCGGGTCGCGCCCTTCGCTGCTGCGGGTGAGGCAGAGACGCCGCTCGAAATCCGCACCGCCGTGCTGATGACCTTGCGCAACGAAGACCCGGCCCGCGCCTTCCGCCGGCTCGAGATCGTCAAGCAGAGCCTCGACGCCACCGGCGAAGGCGCCTGGTTCGACTACTTCGTCCTCTCCGACACCAATGACCCAGAGGTCGCCGCAGCCGAGGCAGAGCTCGCCGCCGCCTTCGCCGCCCGCATCGGCGAGCAGGGCCGACTGACCTATCGCCGCCGCAGCGACAATGCCGGCTACAAGGCCGGCAATGTCCGCGATTTCTGCGAGCGCTGGGGCGATCGCTACGAGCTGATGCTGCCGCTCGACGCCGACAGCGTCATGTCCGGCGACGCCATCGTGAAGCTCGCCCGGATGATGCAGGCCTATCCCAAGCTCGGCATCCTGCAGAGCCTGGTCGTCGGCATGCCGAGCAAGTCAGCCTTTGCCCGCATCTTCCAGTTCGGCATGCGCCACGGCATGCGGCCCTACACCATGGGCTCGGCCTGGTGGATCGGCGAGTGCGGTCCGTTCTGGGGCCACAACGCCATGGTGCGGATCGCGCCCTTCCGCGACCATTGCCATCTGCCGGCCGTGCCGGGCGGGCCGCCGCTCGGTGGCCCGATCATGAGCCATGACCAGGTCGAGGCGACCCTGATGCGCCGCGCCGGCTACGAGGTCCGCGTCCTGCCGGTCGAGGCCGGCAGCTGGGAAGAAAACCCGCCGACCATGCTCGAATTCGCCCGGCGCGATCTGCGCTGGTGCCTCGGCAATCTCCAGTACCTCAAGATCATGGACATCCCCGGCCTCAAGGCGATGAGCCGCTTCCAGCTCGCCTGGGCGATCCTGATGTTCATCGGCCTGCCGGCCTGGACGCTGATGATCGCGCTCCTGCCGCTGAAGGTGCTGGAGGATCGCGCCATCGCCGATTACCCCGCCGGCTTCGCCGCCTTCCTCTATGTCCTGTTCTTCGCGATGTATCTCTCGCCGAAGCTCGCCGGCTTCGCCGACATCCTGCTGACGAAGGGCGGAACGCAGCGTTATGGCGGCACCGCTCGCTTCGTCGCCTCCTCGCTGATCGAGATCGTCTTCGCCTTCCTGCAGGGCGCGGTCTCGACCTTCCGGACGACGCTGTTCATGATCGGCCTCGCCTTCGGCCAGGCCAGGATCGGCTGGAACGGCCAGGCGCGCGACGCCCACGCCCTGTCCTTCGCCACGGCCTTCGCCGGCCTCTGGCCGCATCTGCTGTTCGGGCTCTACATCTTCGGCACGCTCATGGTGCTATCGCCGACCGTGCTGATCTGGTCGCTGCCCCTGACCGCCGGCTACATCCTCGCCATACCCTTCGCCATGCTGACGGCGGCGCCGGCGCTGGGCGCCTTCTTCGTCCGCAGCGGCCTCTGCGGCATCCCCGAGGATTTCGACCCGCCGGCCGAGATCGTCGCGATCCAGGGCGGCAAGGCGCGATGAAACCGGTCGCCTACCCGAAAGGCACGGCGAAAAGCCTGGCGCGCTCGCTGCGCGTCTATCACGGCGACCACGCCCGCAAGGTCGCGATGGATTCGCTCTATGCCCGCTTCCTGCGGCCGGGCGATCTCGCCTTCGACATCGGAGCCCATGTCGGCGACCGCATCTCCTCCTTCCGCCGGCTCGGGGCCCGCGTCGTGGCGCTTGAACCGCAGCCGGGCCCGGCCCGCGCGCTGCGCCTGATCCATGGCCGCGATCCCAAGGTGACGCTGGTCGAGGCCGCCTGCGGCGACAGCGAGGGCACCGCGACGCTGAGGATCAACAGCGCCAATCCGACGGTCTCGACCCTCTCGGGCGAGTTCGTCGATGCCGCCCATGGCCAGGATGGCTGGCGCGAGCAGGTCTGGGATCGCGAGCTCACCGTGCCCTGCACCACGCTCGATGCGTTGATCGGCGAACACGGCCTGCCCGCCTTCATCAAGATCGATGTCGAGGGCTTCGAGGCGCATGTCCTCACCGGTCTCAGCCAGATGCCGCCCGCCCTCTCCTTCGAGTTCACCACGATCCAGCGCGATGTCGCGGAAGCCTGCCTAGCTCGCCTCGCCGCGCTCGGGCCCTATCGCTTCAATGTCGCGCTGGGCGAGAGCCAGGCATTGGTCTTCGCCGAAGCGGTCGATGCGGAGGCGATGGGCAGCCATCTCCGCGATTTGCCGCACGAGGCGAACTCCGGCGACGTCTACGCGCTCCTATTGCGCTGAGACTTACACGCCAGTTTGTCCCAACCAAGCGAGGCCGGCGGCCATGAGCAGGCCCAGCCAGCCCGGGTGTCGGCCCCTCGTCGCGTAGAGCACGAGCAGCGAACCGGCGAGAGTCGCGATCGCAATGATCCGCACATGCAGGGCGTGCGCCGACGGAACTGGCGACATCGCAATCAGGATCAGCAGCGCCGCCAATCCCCAGCCGAGCACCGAGGTCAGGTGCCAGTTCGCCCAGAGTATCCGCAGATGCCGCTCGCGCAGCGGCGCCGGCGCAAGCAGCGGCACGATCGTCCCTGCCCGCAATTGCCGGAAGATCAGAATCTCGCCGAGCACCGAATGGGCGATGCCGATCAGGATCATCAGCACGCCAGCGGCAAACAGATAGCTTTGCATCGAAGGCAGTCCCTGCACGCAAAGGCCGCAGGGCGCGCCTCACGCAACGGCAATCTGGCCTTGCCCGCGTCGATTGCGGAAGCTGCCACGGTGTCGCGCTTTCTTCGCAGGCGCATCGGTTCTATGACCCGGCTCAGCCTGCGTTCATCTTGCGCTGTCCAGGCTGGCCAGGAACGCAACCGACCAAGGATGACCATGCTCGCTCTCGTTCGCCCGCTCGCCATCTCCGTGACGCTTCTGCTGACCGCCTTCGCGGCCCATGCCGCCGGCGACGTCGCCGTGGAGGTCAGGAACGAGTCGGAGCCCGTGCTCTGCGCCGAGAAGGACAACGTCACCATCAAGGCGATCTCGCCCGAGGTCCGGCGCTTCCGCATCGAGGCGGCGCACCCGGCCTATATCGCCGGCCTGCTGCGCGACAATTGGGACGCCGACTGGACCGATTGCGACATGAGCGGCGATCCCGTCCACAAGGCGCCGGTGCCGCCGCGGCGCATCACCTTCTACGAGAGCATCGAGTACTGGCTCGTCGGCTACACCTTCGAGAGCTTCTGGCGCCCGGCCGAGACGACCTTCCGGGTCGGCGACCGCGTCGAGAAGGGCCTCCATCTCGTCCAGCTCTGGAAGCTCGGCAAGACCGGCTCCTATGAGGTTCTGGTCGTCTATCCGCAGGACGGCTACTGGCGCGTCCGGCCGCTGCCGCCGCAGCAGCTCTCGGCCGCCGCCTACGGTTCCTCCTTCCTATTCGGCCCGGTCGAGCAGGACGGCGCGCGGCCGGTGGTGAACATCAAGGAGATCGCGTTCGATCCCAAGACGCTCTCCTTCAAGCTCGCCTTCAAGGACGGCTCCTCAGGCACGCTCAAGCTCGACAGCGTCGACGAGAATCGCATGGTGCTCGACGCCGTGCTCGACAAGCCGGTCACCGGCGGCAAGGCCTTCGCCGCGCTGCGCTCGATGTACGTCACCGAGTTCAACAACGACGTCGCCCGCATCGCCATCCGCGAACCCGGCGCCAAGGGCTGGCGCGAGGAGCCTCTGATGCCCTTCGCCGGCGGCAAGGCGACCGATGTCTGGATGGGCCGCACCACCCATTCGCGCCACAACACCTCCTCGCCCGACATGGTCTTCCGCAGCTTCTCGAAGGACCCGAATCCGCCAGCGAAGCCGGAAAAGAAATAACCCCTCGCTGAACCCCTCACGAGTCATCCCGGACAAGCCGCGATAGCGGCGCCGATCCGGGATCCATTCCTGAACCGTTCCGGAATGGGTCCCGGGTCTGCGCTTCGCTCCGCCCGGGACGACTAGGGCCTTGAAGACGAGGCGTGCGAAGAACAGGCCCGTTCATGGATACCTCCACCATCCTGACCCTCATCCTCGGAGCCGCGCTCGCCGGCTTCGTGCAGGGCCTGTCCGGCTTCGCCTTCAGCCTCGTCTCCCTGTCCGTCTGGGCCTGGACGCTCGATCCCAAGCTCGCCGCCGTCATGGCCGTGTTCGGCGGGCTGACCGGCCAGACCATCGCGGCCGTCACCGTGCGCCGCGGCTTCGATTTCGCCCAGCTCTGGCCCTTCCTGCTCGGCGGCCTTGCCGGCATCCCGGTCGGCGTCCTGCTGCTGCCGCTGGTCGAGCCCAATCTGTTCAAGGCCGGCCTCGGCACCCTGCTGGCGCTCTGGTGCCCGATCATGCTGTTCGCGCCGCATCTGCCGCCGGTCCGCTTCGGCGGACGCCTGGCCGATGGCGCGATCGGGATCGGCGGCGGCATCATGGGCGGCTTCGGCGGCTTTTCCGGCGTCTTGCCGACCCTATGGTGCAGCTTACGCCGCGTGGACAAGGACGCGCAGCGCTCGATCGTCCAGAACTTCAACCTGACCATGCTCGCGGTGACGATGCTCGGCTATGTGCTGGCCGGGAACGTCACGCGCGAGATGTGGCCGGGCTTCGCCATCGTCGCTCCGGCGATGCTGATCCCCTCGCTGCTCGGCGGAAAGCTCTATATCGGCATCAGCGATCAGGCCTTCCGCCGCATCGTGCTGACATTACTGACGCTGTCCGGTGTCGCGCTGCTGGCGTCGTCCCTGCCGCGCCTGCTCGCCGGCTGACGAGACGGAACCCGCACCCGCCCGCACAGGTTATCGATGACGTGCCCGTCCGAACGGGCTAGCTTGCCGCCTCAATCCGACTGACGAGACCCTTCATGCCGCGTTTTGCCGCCAACCTCTCGATGATGTTCAACGAATGGGAGTTCCTCGACCGCTTCAAGGCAGCAGCCGAAGCAGGATTCGAGGCGGTCGAGTTCCTGTTCCCCTATGAGCACACCCCTGAGAAGGTCGGCCTCGCGCTCGCCGGCGGCGAGCTCGAGCAGGCGCTGTTCAACCTGCCACCGGGCGACTGGACCAAGGACGAGCGCGGCATGGCAGCGCTTCCCGGCCGCGAGGAGGAGTTCCGCAAGGGGATCGAGACCGCCCTGGCCTATGTCCACGAGACCGGCGTCAAGCGCCTGCACATGATGGCGGGCCTCGCCGACGCGAACGATCCGGCAGCGCAAAAAGCCTATCGCGACTCGCTCGCCTATGCCGCCGACACGCTGGGCGAGCACGGCATCGACCTGCTGCTCGAGCCGATCAACGGCAAGGACATGCCGGGCTATTTCCTCAATGATTTCGACCAGGCGGCGGCCTATGTCCGCGAAGCCGGCCGGCCGAACGTCAAGCTGCAGTTCGACATGTATCATTGCGAGCTGATCCACGGCGATGTCGGCGCGCGCCTGGAGGCGCTCTACCCGCTGGTCGGCCATGTCCAAATCGCCAATGCCGAGGGGCGGCACGAGCCGGACGGCACCCGGCCCGATTATCCGGCGCTGTTCGCCCAGCTCGATTCGCTCGGCTATCCGGGCTTCGTCGGCTGCGAGTATCGTCCGCGCGCCGGCACGCTCGAAGGCCTCGGCTGGTTCTCGCCATGGAAGAAGCACGCGTGAGCGCGGGCTTCCCTCATCCCGTCCTCGTCGCCGATATCGGCGGCACCAATTGCCGGCTCTCGCTGGTGCCGACGCCCGGCGCGCTGCACGAGCCGCTGGCCCGGATCAGCACCGGCGCGCATCCGTCGCCGGAGGCCGCGCTCGGCTCGGTGCTCTCGACACTGACGGTGAAGCCCCGCTCGGCCATCCTCGCCGTTGCCGGCCCGCTCGACGGCCGCACGGCGCAGCTCACCAATGCGAGCTGGCATTTCGACGGCCCGGCGCTCGGCAAGGCGCTCGGCTTCGAGCAGGGTCTGCTGGTCAATGATTTCGAGGCGCTCTCCGCCTCGCTTGCGGTGCTCCGGGACCGCGACCTCGTCAATCTCGTCCGTGGCCAGCCGGAGCCCGAGGGCCCGCGCCTCGTGCTCGGTCCCGGCACCGGCTTCGGCGCTGCCGCCCTGTTGCGACGCGGCGACAGCGGCATGCTGGTGCCGACCGAATCCGGCCATATCGGCATCGGACCGGAGGATCCGACCGAGGTGAAGCTCTGGCCGGCGCTGGCCGAGGGCATCCCGCGCGTCACGGTCGAGGAATTGCTCAGTGGCAGCGGTCTCATCCGCTTCCATCGCGCGGTGATGCGGCAATCGAATGTAGCGGAGCCGGACGTCAGCGCCGCCGACGTCACCGCACTGGCGCTCGACGGCAATCCCGGCGCGCTGATGGCGGTGGTCTGCTTCTGGCGGCTGCTGGCGCGTGTCGCCGGCGACCTCGCGCTCGGCTTCAAGGCGACGGGCGGCGTCTATCTCGCCGGCGGCATCGCGCCACGCATCCTGCCGCTCGCCGACAAGGCGACGATCCACGCCGTCTTCTGCGGCAAACCGCCGGTCGAGGATCTCGCCGCCCGTTTCGCGCTCAACGTCATCACCGCCGACGACCCCGCCGAGCAAGGCCTCGCGGCGATCGCCTCGGCTCCCGCTCGCTTCGGCCTCGACGATCCCGCGCGCTTGTGGTTTGCGTGAGCGCTCCAGCGCTCCCCTGCCCTCTTCGAAGACGATCCCCAGCCTTGCCCCAGCTCTACGGCATCCAGGTCCTGCGCGCGCTCGCGGCGCTGATGGTCGCGGTCCATCACGTCCAGGGCGATGCCGGCTTCCTCGCGGCCAAGGCCGGCACCGCCTTCTCGCCCTCGCATGCCTTGCCCTGGACAGCCGGCGTCGACCTGTTCTTTGTGATCTCCGGTTTCATCATGGTGCACTCCTCGGCTGGGCTGTTCGACCGGCCGGAGGGTGCGCGCCTGTTCATCGCCCGGCGCATCGCGCGGATCGTGCCGCTGTACTGGGCCGCGACGACGCTCTTCCTGCTGGTCCTCCTCGCCTCGCCCGCGCTGCTGAATTCCGAGGTGCCGAGCCTCGGGCAGATCGCCGCCTCCTATCTGTTCTGGCCACTGGCCAACGCCGCCGGAGAGTTGCAGCCGATCTATTCGCTCGGCTGGACGCTGAACTACGAGATGCTGTTCTACGTCCTGTTCGGCGCCGCCCTGCTGGCGCCGGGTTGGCTGGTCGTGCCGCTGGTCTGCGTCGCCCTTGCCGGACTGGTCGGAGCGCAGGCTCTGGCCGGGCCGCTGCCCCTGCCCTTCGGCTTCTGGGGCCAGCCGATCGTGCTCGAATTCGCCGCTGGCATGGCGGTCGGCCTGCTCCGCCGCAATGGCCTCAGACTCGACGGCCGCCTGCGCTGGCTGATGACGGCCGCCGGTATCGCCCTGTTCGTGATCGCCTCCGGCGATGGCTGGGCCCAGACCTCCTGGGGCGCCGTCGCTCTGCGCGGGCCCGCCGCGCTGCTCCTGGTCACGGCCGCGGCCTGCGGGCGCAACGTCACCGCCCCTTCGGCGCTGGTGCGAGCCCTCGCCGTGGTCGGCGATGCCTCCTACGCGCTCTATCTCGTCCACCCCTTCGCCATGCGCGCGCTGCGCGAGGTTTTCCTCTGGATCGCACCGAGCGCGACCGGCCTCTTCATCGCATTCGCGCTGATCGCCGCCGTTCTCGCGGCGCTTGCGGTCTACCACTGGTTCGAACGGCCGATGACGAAAGTCCTGCGACGGGCGCTGCGGGCTTAGAAGCTCGTCATGGTCGGGCTTGACCCGACCATCTCGGAAACCAGCTGGCTGGTCCTGAGATTCTCGGATCTGCGCTTCGCTCCGTCCGAGAACGACGGCCCTACTTCTTCAATCTCATCCCCTTCAGCGACTGCCCGACCACGCCGCCGTCGCGCCGCCGCTCCGGCCGCCTGGCGACAATCGTCTCGACATGCTCCGCTTGCGGGAAATAGCCGCGCTCCAGCACTTCCAGCGTATATTCCTCATAGGTCAGGCCGAGCGCCTCGGCCCGCTCCTGCCGCCGGAGTGCGATCTCGCGCGGTTTCTTCCAGGCCTTGCGATGGGCGAAGCGCCAGTCGAAGGAACGGCCGATCTCGCTTTTGTCGGTCGCCGGTTTTCGCTTCTTCTCTTCGAGCGGCGGGCCGCCATTGTCGCCGATGCGGACGATTCTGGGCTTGCGCAGGGCCGGCTGCCTCATGACATCATCTCTTATGAGATACAAAAGGTATCTCATAGTGGATCAAGCTGACCCATGCCGCAAGCCCGCATGGTGACAGCCGCGCCGCCGCAGTCTATCCCGCGGGCCATGGCTCCTTTACTCCACCTTCGCGACGTCGCGCTCACCTTCGGCGGCCAGCCCTTGCTGGAGGGCGCGGAAATCGCCGTCTCGGCCGGCGAGCGGGTTTGCCTGGTCGGCCGCAACGGCTCCGGCAAGTCGACACTGCTCAAGATCGTGGCAGGTATCGTCGAGCCCGATAGCGCCGAGCGGTTCGTCCAGCCGGGCGCGACCATCCGCTATCTCCCGCAGGAGCCCGACTTCACCGGCTACAAGACCTCGCTCGCCTATGTCGAGGCGGGCCTGGGCCCCGGCGACGATGCCTATCGCGCACAATACCTGATCGAGGAGCTGGGCCTCACCGGCAAGGAAGATCCGGCCAGCATGTCGGGCGGCGAATCGCGCCGTGCCGCACTCGCCCGCGTGCTCGCGCCGGAGCCCGATATCCTGCTGCTGGACGAGCCGACCAACCATCTCGACCTGCCGGTGATCGAGTGGCTCGAGCAGGAGCTCAAATCGCTGCGCTCGGCCATGGTGCTGATCAGCCATGACCGCCGCTTCCTGACCTCGCTCTCGCGCGCCACGATCTGGCTCGACCGTGGCGTGACCCGGCGTGTCGAGCGCGGCTTCGGCGAGTTCGAGGCCTGGCGCGACGAGGTGCTGGCGCAGGAGGAACTCGACCGCCATAAGCTCGACCGCAAGATCGCCCGCGAGGAGGACTGGCTGCGCTACGGCGTCAGCGCTCGGCGCACCCGCAACCAGCGCCGGCTCGGCGAACTGCATGGCCTGCGCGAGCAGCGCCGCACCGCCCGCCAGGCCGTCGGCTCGGTCAGGCTGGAAGCGAGCGAGGCGCAGGCCTCCGGCAAGCTGGTGATCGAGGCTATCGACGTCACCAAGGCCTATGACGGCCGGCCGGTGGTCAAGAATTTCTCGCTGCGCGTCGCCCGCGGCGACTGCATCGGCATCGTCGGCCCCAACGGCGCCGGCAAGACGACACTGATCAACCTCCTGACCGGTGCGCTCAAGCCCGACTCCGGCACCGTCAAGCTCGGCGCCACGCTTGAAATGGTGACGCTCGACCAGCGCCGCGAAAGCCTTGACCCGGCGACGCCGCTCGGCGACGCGCTGACCGGAGGGGGCTCCGACCAGGTCATGGTCGGCGGCACGCCGCGCCACGTCATCAGCTACATGAAGGACTTCCTGTTCCAGCCGATCCAGCGCGGCACCGCGGTCGGGGCGCTGTCCGGCGGCGAACGCGGCCGGCTGATGCTGGCGCGAGCCCTCGCCAAGCCTTCCAACCTGCTGGTGCTCGACGAGCCGACCAACGATCTCGACATCGAGACGCTCGACCTGCTGCAGGAATTGCTCGCCGACTATGGCGGCACCGTCCTGCTCGTCAGCCATGACCGCGACTTCCTCGACCGGGTGGTGTCCTCGACCCTGATCTCGGATGGCGACGGCATCTGGACCGAGTTCGCCGGTGGCTATTCCGACATGCTGGCCCAGCGCGGCCGCGGCGTCGGCGCCAAGGTACGCGCCGTTCCGGTGAAAGGATCGGCAACGGCGTCAGCGACGCCCACCCCAACCGCCGGTACCGCTGCTGCGAAACGCAAGCTCTCCTTCAACGAGCAGCATGCCCTGAAGACCCTGCCGCAGCAGATCGAGAAGCTGCAGGCCGAGGCCGCCAAGCTCAACGCCGCGCTCGCCGGCGATCTCTACACCCGCGATCCCAAGCTCTTCGCCAAGGCGACCGCGAGGCTCGACGAGGTCACGCGCGAGATCGCGCAGACCGAGGAGCGCTGGCTCGAGCTGGAGATGCTGCGCGAGGAGATCGGGGCTTAGGGTGCAGGGAACCCCTCTCCCACACGGGAGAAGGGTTCCCTGCGCTCTTCATCCCACGCTCCGCCCTGAAGTGACGCCCGCCCATACAATTCCGCTATCCGGCCAATCGCGAAAGCGTATTTATCTCGGCCGCCAAATCGCCCCACAGTCGCGCGGCAAAACGCTTTCCGAGGGAACACCATGAGACTCAAGGGCAAGACGGCGCTGATCACCGGCGCGGCGCAGGGCTTTGGCCTCGGCATCGCCGAGACCTTCGTGCGCGAGGGCGCGCGGGTCGCGGTGCTCGACATCAACGGCGACAAGGCCCGCGAGGCCGCCAAGGCGATCGGCCGCAAGGCTTTCGCCGTCGCCTGCGATGTCGGCAAGGCGAAGAGCGTCGACGCCGCCGTGGCCAAGGTGATCAAACGCTTCGAGCGGCTCGACATCGTCGTCAACAATGCCGGCATCAGCCATCGCAACCAGCCGATGCTGGATATCACCGAGGCCGAGTTCGACCGCGTCTTCGACGTCAACGTGAAGTCGATTTTCCTGATGGCCAAGGCGACGGTGCCGCATTTCCGCGAGCATGGCGGCGGCGTCATCCTCAATATCGGCTCGACCGCCGGCATACGGCCCCGCCCGGGGCTGACCTGGTACAACGGCTCGAAGGGCGCCGCGAACCTGCTGTCGAAGTCGATGGCGGTCGAACTCGCGCCGGACAAGATCCGTGTCAACGCCATCGCGCCGGTCGCCGGCGAGACGCCGCTGCTCGCCACCTTCATGGGCGAGGACACGCCGGAGAAGCGCAAGGCCTTCACCGCGACGATCCCCTGGGGCCGCTTCTCGACCCCGCAGGACATCGCCAATGCCGCGCTCTTCCTGTGCTCGGACGAGTCGGAGATGGTGACCGGCTCGGTGCTGGCGGTCGACGGCGGCCGCTGCGTCTGACGGCTTCCGTCAGACCATCCCGCCGCCCGTCAGCGGTATCGACTGCAGCAGCTTGACCGTGCCGTCGAGATCGAAGGCACGGCGCTCCAGGCTGATATGAGGGGCCGCCGCGGGGCCCTCGATCCGCAGCAGGTGCCAGCAGGCGAGCTCGCCATGGCCGCCGCGCGGGCCGATCGAGGCCGAGGGCACGCCGACGATCGGCACATCGTGATCAAGGCCCGGCCGCCAAGCCAGCGAGAAGCGGTGGTTGTGGCCGTGCAGGACGAGTTCGGCCCCGGTCCGGCGCAGCATCGCCTCGAAGGCGTCGGCATCGACCAGCTCGCGCGTGCGCCTGGCGCCGCCGACATAGGGCGGATGGTGAATCAGTACGACGCGGATCAGCCCATCGGCCTTGGCTTGCGTCAGCAGCTTCTCGGCGACGGCGATCTGGGCTGAACCGAGGCGGCCGGTCGCCATCAGCGGCAGGGTCGGGATCCCGGTATTCACCCCTATCAATGCGACCGGGCCGCGCTGGCGATACCAGGGATAGCCAGCCTCGCCACCATCGCTTGCGCACCAGGGCGCAAGCTCGCGCGCCAGCGCCGACAGCGACGAGCGCGCATAGCAATCATGGTTGCCCGGCACGAAGCTGACGCTATCGCGCGGGCCGAGCGTATCTAGGAAGGAGAGCGCCGTCTTGAATTCGGTCGGCAGGCCGATATGCGAGACATCGCCGGTGCAGGCGATGTGGTCGGGCTTCTGCGCCAGGATGTCGGCGACGATCAGCCCGAGGATTTCCATGTCATGGGCATGACGCCGCTTGCGTCGCCAGTTGACATAACCCGTGGCGCGCTTGCCGATCAGCTCGCGCAGCGAGAACTTGGTCAGCGGCCCGAGATGCGGGTCGGAGAGATGCGCGAGCGTGAACACGCTCCAGCGCTTGCCTTCAACGCCCGCGCCGCGTCAAGCATGACGGCGGCGGCGGGCGAAGATGACGCAGCCTATGAAGGCTCAGTTGGCCGAGCCGGTCAGCTCCGAGACGATGCGCGGATCGGTCAGGGTGACGGCCGGCTTCCAGACATAACGCGGCTTGGCATTCAGACGGGCGGTGATGAAGGCGAGAAGCATGGTAATTTCCCCAGCGGTAACGGCATGAGCTTGTGAGCTCTATTTAAGGCGCGTTTGTGTTATAGCGAGAGGCTGAACAGAGTTCTGTTATGCGTCCATTGCATAGACAATTAACCCGGCATCAGGATTTGCCCACATCGTGAGCAACGAAGATGGATCCGGCCCTCGCTCCGGCGCATCGGGGATCGAACTGGTGCCGCCCCTCCTCCGGCGGTTGGCCGGGCGCGCCCTGCACCTCTATTTCCGCCTGCGGCGCGGCATGACCCTCGGCGTCCGCGCCGCCGTTCTGAGCGAGACCGGCGAAGTCCTGCTGGTGCGCCACACCTATACGCCAGGCTGGCATATGCCCGGCGGCGGGGTCGAGCCGGACGAGACGCTCACCGACGCGCTCGCCAAGGAATTGCGCGAGGAGGCCAACATCGCGCTGACCGGCCCGGCGGCGCTGCACGGGGTCTTCCTCAACCGCCATGTCTCCGACCGCGACCATGTCGCCGTCTTCATCGTACGGGCCTTTATCCAGAGTGCTCCGAAGCAGCCGGATCGCGAGATCGCCGAGGCGCGCTTCTTCCCGCTCTCGGCCCTGCCGGACAGGACGACGCCGGGCACACGCCGCCGGCTGGCGGAGATCATCGAGGGGACAGCGCTGCCCGCGGAGTGGTGAGCCCTATTTCAGCCCAGGCAGCATCCGGCGCAGCACGCCGTCCTTGCGGATGAAATGGTGGAAGAGCGCCGCGCCGATATGCGCGCAGACCAGCAGCGCCAGCAGGATGGCGAGCCAGCCATGGATGGACAGCACGCGCTTGGCGGTCTCCTCGTTCGGCGCAGCCAGTGCCGGCAGGTCGAACAGATTGAACACCATTAGCGACGGGAAGAGCGAGACGCCGATCCAGCCGAGCAGCGGCACGATCAGCAGCAGGCCGTACAGCACCCAGTGAACGAGATGGGAAGCGGCCTTTTGCCACCATTCCAGCGTCGGCTCGTCGGGCGGAGCACCGTGCAACAGCCGGTAGATCAGCCGGCCAGTGCCGAGCCAGAGCACGAGGAAGCCGAGCAGCTTGTGCGTCGAATAGAGCGCGTCGGTCACCCCGTCCCAGATGTCGAGCGTGTTGCCGCGATAGGTCATGGCGAGCCCGAGCGGGATCATCACGAACACCGCCGCGACCGTGATCCAGTGCAGCATGCGCGCTGTCGGACTGTAGACGGCGCCGTGTCCCGCGCCTGGCGTTACCGGGTCATGCCCCTGCGTCATTTCCCTTGCGCGCTCCCGCTCGCCATATCTGGTCAGGGTCCGCTTCCGAGACTATTCATCTGGTGTTCAATCTCGCGCTTTTAATAGGCCAGTTGCAATCGGCGCCTTGCCAGCTGATCGCGGCACATGCTTGGGAACTACGCACGGACGGCCACGTTGTAGAAATGCTGCGCTCGGCGGGTGATCCATCCGGCGGCCAACCACGTAGACGATCTGATGACTCGCCGCCTCCGGGCGCAATCTGACGGACCCTCCGATGCCTCAGTCGCGTAAGCTTTTCGACCGGCCGGGCGAGACCGATCTGGTCGCCGTCGACCGCGCGCTCGCCGAATTCCGCGCGGCCCGTCCGGTGCTGCTGCGCCAGGGCGAGGAATTGGCGCTCGCCTTGTCGGCCGAGCTTGCCGAAGCCGATCTCACAGCCCGTCTCGATTCCCTCTCCGGAGGCAAGGCTCGCCTCGTGCTGAGCGCCGCGCGCCTGCGCCGTCTCGGCGCCAAGGGACGTGCCGACACTGGCATCCTCGCCATGCCCACGATCGATCTTGCCCGGGTCGAGACGCTGGCGCTCAAGCTCGACGCTCGTGTCGATGCCCCGGTGGGTCCTGCCAATACGCTCGACAATGCCGCGCTGGAACTCGCCCGCCTTTCCCTCGTGCTGCCGGCGGTCATCCTCGTCCCGGTCCAGGCTGCGCAGGTCGCCGGCGAGCCGCTGATCGAGGTCTCGATCGACGCCGTCAACGGCTACCGCGCCGCGCAGGTGGCACGCCTTGCCATCGTCGGCCGCGCACCGGTGCCACTCGAAGGCGCGCCCGAGACCGAGTTCGTCGTCTTCCGCGGCGGCGAGGGCCTGCGCGACCAGGTCGCGATCATCGTCGGCAAGCCGGATCTTACATCCGCCGTGCCGGTGCGCCTGCATTCGGCCTGCCTGACCGGTGACCTGTTCGGTTCGCTGAAATGCGATTGCGGCGACCAGCTGCGCGAGACCGTGCAGTGGATGGCGCAGAACGACGGCGGCATCCTGCTCTATCTCGACCAGGAAGGCCGCGGCAACGGCATCTCCAACAAGATGCGCGCCTACAAGCTGCAGAGCCAGGGCTGGGACACCTACGACGCCGACGAGGTGCTCGGCTTCGATCTCGACCAGCGCCATTTCGACTTCGCCGCCGCGATGCTGAAGCAGCTCGGCGTCTCCAGCGTCACCGCGCTGACCAACAACCCGCTGAAGATCGGGGCGATCAAGGCCGCCGGCCTCGAGGTCGCCGCGACCCAGCGCGTGCTCGGCCGCCCGAACGTCCACAATGTCCGCTATCTCGCCTCGAAGCGTGACCGTGCCGGCCACTTCATCGACATGGACGCTCTGATGGCGCGTGCCGCTCCGAAGGATTGACTGGCGCGAGCATTGATCGCGCCTCGGAGCTGGGGCAGGAAGCCCCCATGTCTGATGCTTCGACACCAGATCGGGACCACCGCGAGACCGAGCCGCCGCCCGCACCCTGGCCGACCGCCAGGGTAATGCTGCTGGTCTGCGCCGGCTGGCTGGCGCTGTCCTGGCCCTGGCTGTCCGGTGCCGTGACCATCCCCTGGGACGCCAAGGCGCATTTCCACCCGCAGCTGCAATTCCTTGCCAGCGCCCTGCACAAGGGGCTGTCGCCGTTCTGGACACCCTTCGTCTTCGCGGGATCGCCGCAGGTGGCGGATCCGCAATCGCTGATCTTCTCGCCGCCTTTCTTCCTGATCGCCCTGCTCAATCCGACGCCGGATTTCCGCTGGAGCGACGGCGCCCTGCTCAGCTCGCTGCTCGTCGGCGCCCTCTGCCTCGTCCTGCTTTTCCGCGATCGGGGCTGGCACCCGGCCGGCGCCGTCGTCTGCGCCCTCTCCTTCGCCTTCGGCGCCGCCGCCGCCTGGCGCATCCAGCATGTCGGCCAGGTGCTGAGCCTGTCCTATTTCGCGGTGACGCTGCTCCTGCTCTCGCGCGCACTCGAACGCAGCTCCTGGCGCTATGGCTTCGCCGCCGGTCTCGCCGCCGGCTTCATGGTGCTGGGGCGCGATCAGGTCGCGCTGCTCGGCGTCTATGTTCTCGCCGGGCTGGTGCTCGCAGCCATCGCCATGGCCGACAAGCCACTCGCGGCGCTGCGCGCCAGCCTGATGCCGCTGTTGCTCGGTGCCATCGGCGCTACACTCGTTGCGACCATCCCGATCCTGCTCACCGCCGTCCTGGCGGAAGAGTCGAACCGGCCGGTGATCGATATCGCCGGCGCCGGCAAGGGCTCGCTGCATCCGGGTTCGCTGCTGACCGGGCTGGTCGCCAATCTCTATGGCGCATCCGGCCCGCTGGAGAACTTCTGGGGACCGCCCAGCCCAGCCTGGGAGAAGCGCTTCGGCCCGCTCGATCTCTATCTCGCCCGCAATATGGGCGAACTCTATCTCGGCCTGCTGCCGATCCTGCTCGTCGTCAGCGTCGGTATCGTCCGCGGCGCCCTGCTGCGGCGCGAAATCGTCGCGCTCAGCGTGGCGGCGCTGCTGGTGCTGGTCTACGCGCTCGGCCGCTACACGCCGGGCTTTGCCCTGCTCTTCCATCTCCCCGGCGCCGACTTCTATCGCCGCCCCGCCGATGCACTCTTCATCCTCGGCGCGCTGCTCTCGATCCTCGGCGGCTACCTCACCCATCTCGTCCTGACCGATACCGCGCCGCGTCCGCGCCGCTGGAAGATCGTGCTCGAGATCCTGCTGCTGGTGGCTGGCTTCGCTGTCGCAATCTGGCTGGCCTGGACGGTCGGCCGGCTTCATGTCGCCTTCGTGCCGCTGGTCACCGCCCTGCTTTGCCTGATGCTGGTGGCGGGCGCGCTGGTCGCGGCACGCGGGCTCGCCTTGCAGGGCGCCGGCATGGCCGCAACCGTCATCCTCGCCGCCGCCATGGTCGTCGATCTGTCGGTCAACAACGGCCCGAGCGAGTCGACCGCCCTGCCGGCCGGGATGTACGAGGTGCTGCGCGCCGACAGCGCCAACGAGACCATCGCCCTGCTGAAGCGCGAGACCGCCCGCACCGCCGGTCCCGATCGCCGCGACCGCATCGAGCTCGCCGGCATCGACTTCCACTGGCCCAATGCCAGCCTTGTCCATGGCCTCGACAACACGCTGGGCTACAACCCGCTCCGGCTGGGCCTCTACAGCCAGGCGACCGGCGCCGGCGACCATGTCGCCTTGCCCGATCAGCGGACGTTCTCGCCGCTGATGCCGTCCTACCGCTCGCTGCTCGCCGATATGCTCGGCTTGCGCTTCATCGCGACAGGCGTGCCGGTCGAGGAGATCGACAAGCGGCTGAAGCCGGGCGACCTCGTCCAGATCGCCCGGACCAAAGACGCCTATGTCTACGACAATCCGCGCGCCCTGCCGCGTGTGCTGCTCGTCACGGAGGCGCAACAGGCCGATTTCGGCACGATCCTGAAGCGCGGGCAATGGCCCGCGGGCTTTGATCCGCGCCGCACCGTCCTGTTAGACAAGGCGCCGCCGCCTTTGCCGACCGGCCCAGCGCAGACCGGCAGCGTGCGCATCCGCAATTACGGCACGACCGAGGTATTGCTCGATGTCGACGCGCCGCGCGGCGGCTTCGTCGTGCTGAACGATGTCTGGCAGCCCTGGTGGCAGGTCGAGGTCGACGGCAAGCCGACGCAGCTGCTGCGTGCCAACGTGATCTTCCGCGCGGTCATGGTGCCGCCCGGCCGCTCGACGGTGCGCTTTATCTTCCGCCCGCTCGACGGCCTCTATCACGCGATCGGCGAGCGGATCCGCAGGGCGAACCCGCCGCCGGTCTGATCAGACGAGCGCCGCCATCGCCGCGACCGGGAGTGGCCGGTGCGCCGCCAGCACTCGGGCGAGCCCTTCGGGAACAACAGCGCCGTCGCGGATCGTCTCTTCGCGATGGATGCCGCCGGCGATGAACAGGCTGTCGAAGCCCATCATCCTGGCGCCGGCAAGGTCGGTGCGCACGGCATCGCCGATGACGAGCACGCGCGCTGGATCGACCTCGCGCCCACCCCGCGCCTCGCGAGCAGCCGCGAGCGCAAGGTCATAAGCCGGGCGATGCGGCTTGCCCGCCCAGGCGACATGGCCACCGAGCTCTTCATAGATGGTCGCGAGCGCCCCGGCGCAGGGCAGGAGATCATGGCCGACATGGACGACGAGGTCGGGGTTGCCGCAGATGAAGGGCAGCCCGCGCGCCGCGAAGCGCGACAGCAGCGGCCGGTACTGCTCCGGCTGCTCGCGGCGATAGTCGTTGAGCTCGGTCGCGACGACGAACTCGGCTTCGTCCTCTCCGACGATCTCGACGTCGAAGCCGTCGAACACCGCGCGGTCCTGCTTCCAGCCGATATGATAGGCCTTGCGCAGATGCGTCTCGGCGATCAGGGCGCGCGTCACGTCGCCGGAGGTCACCAGCCGGTCCCAGGCGGCGCGCGGCACGCGCTTGCCGTCGAGCACGCCGGCGATCTGCGCCGAGGGGCCCGGCGCGTTCGAGAGCAGCACCACCGTGCCACCGCCTTCGCGATAGCGCATCAGGGCCTCGCAGGCCGGGTCGAGCGCCAGCACGCCGTCATGGACGACGCCCCAGACGTCGCTGATCAGCACGTCGTAGCGGGCGAGCAGCGCGCCCGCTTCGATCAGGACAGGAACGCTCATGTCCGGCGTGCCGTCTCTTGCGCGATCCGCGCCTCGACATCGGCTCGGCGCGGCAACGGCGCCACCGCGCCATAGCCCTGGGTCGACAGTGCCGCCGCGACATTGGCATAGGCGCCGGCGGCGAAGGCATCGCCGGTGCGGATGTATTCGGCCAGGAAGGCACCGTCATAGCAGTCGCCGGCGCCGGTCGCGTCGATCGCATCGACCTTGATCGGCACGAAGCGCTGGCGCTTGTCGGGCGTGGCCACCAGCGAGCCCTCATGGCCGAGCGTCAGCGCCACGACCTTGGCGCCGAGCTTGAGATAGAAATCGACGATCGCGTCGGGCTGCTCCAACCCGGTCAGCAGCTTGGCGTCGCCATCGCCCGGCAGGACGATGTCGGCCATCCCGCAAGCGGCATGGACGATCGCGCGCGCCCGCGTCAAAGGCCAGAGCTTGAGCCGGAGATTGGTGTCATAGGCAGTGAGCACGCCGTTCTCACGCGCTATCGAAAAGGCCTCGAACACCGCATCGCAGGCGCTCGCCGAGATCGCCTGGCTGATGCCGGAAGCCTGGATCACCTTGGCCGAGGCGATCAGCTCCTTCGGCAATTGCGCCGGGCCGTAGAGGCTCGCGGCCGAGCCGGCGCGCAGATAGGAAAAGACGTGGCCCTGCGGGCCGTGCGAGACGAAATAGAGCCCCGTCGGCGCCGAGGGATGCGTCGAGACGTGGCTGTCGTCCACGCCTTCGTCAGCCCATAATGACCGCCATGAGCGACCCGGCTCGTCATCGCCGAGCGCACCGACATAGGCGACGCTCGCACCCTGTCGCGCCGCCGCAACCGCGCAATTCGAGGTGTCACCGCCGAGACCGAAACGATAGGCGCCCGCCTCGCCCCGCGTCGCGTTGAACTCGCCGAGGGGCTCACCGATACAAACGATATCCGTCATCATCCCAACCGAAACCGCCGGCCGCAGGTGCGGCCCAGTCCTCCCTAGAGCATGTTCGGTAAAAGAGGAAAGGCCCCGGCCGGCAAGCGCCTACTCCGCCGCCTCGCGGCTTTCCGATGCAACCAGCAGCGCATCGGCCAATCGCACGATCTCCTGGCGCAAGGCCGCCTCGCCGGCCGCCTTGCCGCCATTCTGCTTGCGCAGCGCCGCGAGCTCGCGCTTCAAGCCAGCCCGGTCGGCGCGGGCCTGATCGCGGGCGCCCTGGACGGTGCCGATCTCGGCATGCAGCGCCTCGACCATCTCCTCACGCTCGCGCAAGGCCGCGCGATGCGCCACCGCCTCGCTCGCCAGCTGCTCCTTCAGGCGAGCTTCGACCGCGGCGGCAGCCTCGATCCTGCCCTCCAGCGCCTTGATCCTGGCCAGCGCCTCTCCATGCTCGGCGGATGCCTGTGTCATCGCCGCCTCCAGTCTTGCGATCTCGGTGCCGAGCTTGACGGCGTTCGCATCGGCCGCGCGCAGCGCCGCCTCGGCCTCATGGGCCCGCGTCGAAAGAGCATCGGCGCGCAGCCTCTCGCTATCGCGGTCCAGTTTCATGGCAGAGAGGTTCGTGCGCGCCTCGGCCAGCGCCGTCTCGGCCGAGGTCAGCCGCGCCGACAGATCGTCGCGCTCGCTCTCCAGCTTGAGCCTGAGCGTGCCGGCCTCGACCAGGGCGACGCGCTGGCGATCATGGTCGCTGCTCAGGGTCGACAGCGACTGGTCACGCTCGGCGAGCATCGCCTCGGCCTGCTCGTGCAGCGCTCTCAGCTCGGTGAGCTCGTGACTGCGGGCGGCGAGGTCGGCCGAGGTGCCGCTGAGCGCCTGCCGGGTCTCGGCGAGCTGCGCCTCCACCGCGGCAAGATCGCTGACCCGGCTCGACAAGGTCGCCTGCGTCGTCTGGTGACCGGCGCGTTCGCTGGCCAGCGCCTCGCGCGTCTCAGCCAGCTCTTGTGTCCTCTGCCCGAGCTCGGCCTCGAGTGCCTCGATCCGCTGCTTGCGTTCGCTGAGATCGGCCTCCAGCCGGCCGATCGTCATGTCGCGCCGGCCGATCTCGCTCATCGCGCCGGCCTTGGCGGCAAAGCCGCTCTCGGCCTTCTGTTCCAGCGCCCGCTCGCGCACGGCCAGTTCGGCGCGCAGATGGTCGCGGTCAGCGGCGATCTCGGCCAGCGACAGCGGGAATGCGGCTTCGGCCCGGCGCCGCGCCAACCGGTCGGCCCGGCGGCTCAACGCCGGCAACGCCGCAAGAGCGAGCAGGCTTGCCGATAGGAAGCCGAGCGCGACGAGCATGACGGCTTCGATCAAGGCGGGGCGGCTCCCATGTCTGCGATGAGCCCGGGCTCAGGCTGCCATGCCTTGATAGATAATGCCAGCGGCCATGAATTGTCAGGTCAGAACGGGTTCCAGGTCGCCTCGGGCGTGAACTTGAGGTAGCCGAGATTGACGCCGAGCCGCCAGCCGACGCCGGTGCGGATCGGCACCACCATGACGCCGCCAGCGGTCAGCGCGGTGAAGCCGAAGCCGCCGACGAAATAGACCGAGCCGTCGACCCCGCCAAAGCGCTGGTAGAGCGCGTTCACGCTCGGCAGGTTGTAGACCAGCATCATCGTGCGCGCGCCGTCGCCGCCGAAATCGAAGCCGACCGACGGCCCTTGCCAGAACACCCGGCGATCACCGGCGTTGCGGGTGAACAGCGTGCCCTCACCATAGCGCAATCCGCCGACAAAGGCGCCCGATGCCTCCTGGCCGAGCACATAGCCGTTCGGCTCGCCCCAGCGGCGCACGGCCTCCTCGACCGTCAGCGCAAAGCCGCGCGAGACATTGCCGAAGAACTGGTGGCCGGAGGTGACCAGCTCGTTCTGGGTGAAGGATCGCTCGGCCGGCTGGGCGGCGGCGGGACCGGCGGCAAGGCCCGCGCCGAGCAACAGGGCGCTGGCGAGCAGGGTGCGGCGGGTATGGTTCATCTCATCGTCTCCAGGCAAGCGCCGGGCATTGGGCATTCGGCCTCCTGCCGGGATGGCGTCGACGGCGGGTCGTGCGAATCCTCGCGACCACGGTAACCTCTTGGATACGCCGTATGTGTATCCAAGCGGTGAACTGCGGCGCAGGACGTGCCGTAACGCGACTGACGACCAAGGATTGGTGGGCGATGAAGGCCGCAGCAAGGCATGCCGGGACTGTGATCACCGGCATCGTGATGGGCTGCGCGCTTCTCTTGACCGCTGCCGCGAGCCGGGCCTCGGCCCTCCCCGCCGGATTGCCGGAACTGCCCGGCCTCGGCGAGGTCATGCAGCGTGACAACCGCAGCGGCCTTGCGCTCTCCGGCTTCGATCCCGTCGCCTATTTCTCCAGCGACGCCGCGGTGCCGGGACTGCCGAGCTACGAACTTGTCCATGACGGCGCGGTCTGGCGCTTCGCCAGCGCCGCCAACCGCGACGCTTTCCGCGAGGCGCCCGAGGTCTACACCCCGCGCTTTGGTGGCTTCGACGCCAGCGGCGTGGCGGACGGGCGTGCCATCGATGCCGATCCGCGTCGCTTCGCCGTCATCGGCTCGCAACTCTATTTTTTCCGCAGCGACGAGAATCGCCGGCGCTTCCTCGATGAGGCGGCCCTGCGGGCGAAGGCTCAGGAGCGCTGGCCGGCCGTATCGATGCTGATCGCGCGCTGAGCCGGATCAATCTCGATCTACAAAATCCCAAAGCCCTCATCCTGAAGCGCGGTCCGCAAGGATCTCGAAGGATGCTTCAGCTGGTCCCGATCCTCCTGAAGCGTCCTGCGAGACGCCACTACTCGGCTCTTCAGAATAAGGGCTATGAGCGCCCAGACCGCCGTTTACCAACGGGAAATCTCAGCAGCGGCAGGTCGCCGCCTTTTCGATCGCAACGCGAGCCAGACGCTCGCAGCCCGCCGCGACGAAGGGCGGATTGCGGAAATCCCGCTCGGCATGGCCGTAGCCGGGTTTCTCCCCGTCGAGCGTCAGCACGATGCCGCCGGCCGCGGCGAGGATCGCGTCACCCGCGGCGATGTCCCATTCCATGGTCGGCCCGCCGCGCACATGCAGATCGGCCTCGCCCGAGGCGATCAGGCCGAACTTCACCGCCGACGAGACCGGAGCGCTGTCACCCTTCGCGACGGCCGCCGCGACGCCGGCGCTGACCGTGTCGCCATGGAAGCGGCTGACGAGCATCAGCGGGCCCTCCTCCGGCTCGCACCGGACATGGACCTGCCGCGGTGCGCCGAGCGGTTTCGCTTCGGCGTCGAGATCCTGGGCGAAACTGCGCTCGCCGCCATACCAGAGCCGGCCGATCGCCGGCGCGGCGATCGCCCCGGCGAGCGGGCGCCCGTCCAGGATCACGGCGATGGCGACGCAATAGCTGTCGCCGGAGGCAAGGAATTCGCGCGTGCCGTCGAGCGGATCGAGCAGGATGAAGACGGAAGCCGGCGCGACCTCGCCGACGCTCTCCTCGCTGATCACCGGGAAGCCCGGCAGCAGCTCGGCCAGCGCCTGCTTGGCTGCGAAATCGGCGGCAAGGTCGGCCGAGCAGACCGGCGAGCCATCGGCCTTGAGCTTGACATCGCGCGCCGCCCGCTTCGCCAGCAGGACGGCAGCCGTGCGCCGCGCCGCTTCGCCGAGGGCGCGCGCAAGCCCATCCCGGTCAATCAGGCGGGGGTCGTCGTGAGCGATGGCCATGTTTCGAACCAGTCTCGCCGGCGCCGTGTGCCGATCTCAAGAGCCATGCCGGGCGGCGCCTCCGGCGATATCGCTCCTTTAGGTAGTGCATGGTGCGGTAAAGAAAAAGCCGGCTCGCCTTCTGGCAGCCATCTTGCCGGGGCATGCCGGCGGGATACGTCCTCAATACCCGCCCGAGCGCGCGCGGGAAGCTATGGTTAACCAGCTGCAAACCAGCCTGGCGCATGCTGCACCACCGACATGGGCCCGACATCGCCCTGATTCTCTTGACCGCAGGACCGGATCATGACCGCCATCTCTCTCGAGCCGCTCGATCTGGCCGCGCTTCTCTGCAGCCGTGTCTGCCATGACGTGATCAGCCCGGTCGGGGCGATCGTCAACGCGCTCGAAGTGCTCGAGGAAGACGATCCTTCCATGAAGGAGTTCGCACTCGACCTGATCAAGAAGAGCGCGCGCAACGCCTCGGCCCGATTGCAATTCGCCCGCCTCGCCTTCGGCGCCGCAGGCTCGGCCGGCGCGATGATCGACCTCGGCGATGCCGGCGCCGTCGCCAACGGCTTCCTCAACGACGAGAAGCTCTCGCTCGATTGGGAGGCGCCCCGCGCCCTGCTGCCGAAGAACCAGGTCAAGCTGGTGCTCAACCTGCTGGTGCTGGCGACGCAGGCGATCCCGCGCGGCGGCAAGATCACCTGCCGCTGCACGCTCGCCGGCGAACAGGGCAGCTTCGCCATCACCGCCACCGGCTCGCATGCGCGCATCCCAGCCCATGTCGAGGACCTCATCGCCGGCCGCTCCGAGAGCGGCGCCATCGACGCCCATGCGGTGCAGCCGGTCTATACCGGCATGGTCGCGCGCGCCGCGAACATGAAGATCGCCTTCGCGATCGAGGGCGACACGGTGAGCATCGGCGCCGAACCCGCCTGACGCACCTAGATAAGCTGCTTCGACGCCCGGATTCCTTGCGGTTTCCGCTCGCTCTCAACCGATCATAAACCCTTGCACCGCAATATCCGCGGCAGCATCGGTGGCGTGAGTGAGCGGTCCTTGCATGGACGAGTTGCTGCAAGAGTTTCTGGGAGAGACCGGCGAGCACCTCGACATGGTCGATCGGGAGCTCGTCCGCTTCGAGCAGGAGCCGAACAACGGCGACATCCTGCGCAACATCTTCCGGCTCGTCCACACGGTCAAAGGCACCTGCGGCTTTATCGGCCTGCCGCGGCTGGAAGCGCTGACCCATGCCGCCGAATCCGTGATCGGTCAGTTCCGAGACGGCGCGAGCGTATCCTCCAGCGCCGTCACCGCGATCCTCGAGACGATCGACCGGATCAAGGAGATCATGGCCGAGCTCGCCGAGAAGGGGCAGGAGCCGCCGGGCCATGATGGCCAGCTGATCGACGAATTGCGCGGCCTGGCGGAGCGGGCCAAGCTGGAACTATCCAGGCGGCAGCCACAGTCCGGGCTCGATCCCGTCGCCGCCTATCTCGCCCGCACCGCCGAGACCAGGTCGGCCGAAGCGGCCATCACGCCCGCCGCCGGCGCGATCGCGGACGATATGGACCTGGTCTTCCGTGCAGCGCCGAGCCCGCTCGACCAGCCGGGCATGGCCCATGGCGACACCGCCCGCGACGCCAGGGCGGCCGGGCCGGCGACATTGCGCGTCAATGTCGACACGCTCGAGCATCTCATGACCATGGTCTCCGAGCTGGTGCTGACCCGCAACCAGCTGCTCGAGATCGCCCGCCGGCAGGAGGATGCCGGGCTCAAGGGGCCGCTGCAGCGGCTCTCGCTCATCACCGCCGAATTGCAGGACGGCGTGATGAAGACGCGCATGCAGCCGATCGGCAACGCCTGGTCGAAGCTGCCGCGCATCGTTCGCGACCTCTCCACCGATCTCGGCAAGCGGATCGAGCTGGTGATGGAGGGCGCCGAGACCGAGCTCGACCGCCAATTGCTCGATCTGATCAAGGACCCCCTCATCCACATGGTGCGCAACTGCGCCGACCATGCGATCGAGGATCCGCAGGAGCGCGCTGCGCTGGGCAAGCCGGAAACCGGCACGATCCGGGTCTCCGCCTATCACGAGGGCGGCTCGGTCACGATCGCGATCTCGGACGACGGCCGCGGCATGGATGTCGCCCGGATCCGCCAGAAGGCGATCCAGCGCGGCCTGGCGAGCGAGGCCGAAGCCGAGCGGATGAGCGAGTCGCAGTTGCTGCGCTTCGTCTTCCACCCCGGCTTCTCGACCTCCGATTCCGTCACCTCGATCTCCGGGCGCGGCGTCGGCATGGACGTGGTCAAGGTCAATGTCGACGCGATCGGCGGCATGATCGACATCGCCAGCATCGCCGGCACCGGCACGACGATCACGATCAAGATCCCGCTCACGCTGGCGATCGTCTCCGCCCTCATCGTCGCGACGCAGGGCCAGCGCTTCGCCATCCCCCAGGTGGTCGTGCGCGAGCTGGTGCGCGTCAAGGCCAATGGCGAGCACCGTATCGAGCGCATCAACAATGCGCCCGTGCTGCGCCTGCGCGAGCGGCTGCTGCCGATCATTGCTCTGGCCGGTGTGATGAACCGGACGACGGACGCAGGCATCGCCGATGACGGCTTCATCGTGGTCACCCAGATCGGCGAGCGTCAGTTCGGCATCCTCGTCGAATCGGTGTTCCACACCGAGGAGATCGTGGTGAAGCCGATGTCGACGCGGCTGCGCCATATCCCGCTGTTCTCGGGGAACACCATCTTGGGCGACGGCGCCGTTGTGCTGATCGTCGATCCCAACGGCGTCGCCCGCCTCGTCGGCGTGGCGACGGCGCAGGACGAGATCGCCTCGGACGATCAGGTCGAGATGGGCTCGCCCGTGGAGCGCACGACGATGCTGGTCTTCCGGGCCGGCAAGGACACCGTCAAGGCCGTGCCCCTTTCCCTCGTCACCCGGCTGGAGGAGGTCGAGGCTGGGCTATTCGAGAACGGCGGCGGGCGCACGCTGCTCAACTATCGCGGGCGGCTGATGCCGGTCGTGCCGGTCGAGGGCTGCGCGCTGCGGCAGACCGGTCTGCAACCGATGGTGATCTTCTCCGAGGGCGATTTCAGCATGGCGCTGGCGGTCGACGCCATCGTCGACATCGTCGACGAAGTGCTCGACATCGAGATGCTGGCCATGCCGGAGCAGGGGCTGCTCGGCTCGGCGATCATCCGCGGCCGGGCCACGGAGATCCTCGATCTCGCGCATTATCTGCCGAAGGCCAACCCCAACTGGCTGCATCTGCGCCGCAGCGATGCCGGTTCGCCGCGCGTCCTGCTGATCGAACCCTCCGAATTCCTGCGCGAGATGCTCGCCCCCGTGCTAAAGGCGGCTGGCCTGCAGGTCGTCCATGCTTCGGATCCGGCGATGGCCACCGGCCTCGCCTCCGGCAGCACCGAGTTCGACGCCATCGTCATCGACATCGACCGCGACGCCGAGGCGGCCTTCGCCCTCGCCTCGCGGCTGCGGGCCGAACCCCGCCATGCCGGGTTGCGCATCATCGGGCTGACCAGCTTGCCGACCCCCGAAACACATGTCGCCGCGATCCAGGCGCAGTTCGACGAGGTCGTCGCCAAGTTCGATCGGCGCGCGCTGATCGCCGAGCTGGCTGAGACCGGTCCCAGACTGAGGCGAGCCGCATGAGCGAGCAGCACGAGGACAGCGCATCCGGCCTTTCGGCCTTCGAGGACTCGCTCGACTACGTCACCGTCACGGTGGGCGGGCAATTGCTCGGCCTGCCGATCGGGCGCGTGCAGGATGTGTTCATCGCCACGCGCATCACGCCGGTGCCTCTGGCCCCCTACGAGATCGTCGGCCTGATCAACCTGCGCGGGCGCGTCGTCACCGCGATCTGCATGCGCCGGCGTATGCGCCATGCCGACACCGGCCGCTTGCCGACCGGTACGGATGAACACGAGCTCACCGCGGTCGGCCTCGACCAGGGCGGGGAGGCCTTCGCCCTGATCGTCGACGCCGTCGGCGAGGTGATGCGCCTCAGCCGGACGACCTTCGAACCTGTGCCGATCCATCTCGACCGCGCCTGGGCGGCCATCGCCAAGGGCGTTCACCGCCTCGACGATCGCCTCCTGGTCGTCATCGACGTCGACGCCGTCCTCAATATCGAATTGCCGATCGCCGCCTGACGATCCGCCGACTGGAGCCATGTCATGAAGTATTGTCTCGTCGTCGACGACTCCGCGGTCATCCGCAAGGTCGCCCGCCGCATCCTGGAAGGGCTGCAGTTCCGCATCGCCGAGGCCGAGGACGGTGCGCGCGCCATCGACGCCTGCAAGGGCGAGATGCCGGACGCGATCCTGCTCGACTGGAACATGCCGATCATGGACGGCTACGATTTCCTGCGGAACCTCCGGCAGATGCCCGGCGGCAAGCGGCCCAAGGTCGTGTTCTGCACCACCGAGAACGACATCGCCCATATCGCCCGCGCCATGCATGCCGGCGCCGACGAATACATCATGAAGCCGTTCGACAAGGAGATCGTCGCGTCGAAGTTCCACCAGGTCGGCCTGCTCTAGCAGCCGAGCTGCATCCGATAGTCCCGCTCTCCCACCGCGTGACCTCATGATCGCCACGCCGCATTTCGCCGATCGGCCAGCAGTGCGCCCGAGCACCGTGGTGATCGCCGACGATTCCGTCGTGGTGCGGGGCCTGTTCGCGCGCTGGCTCGGCGAGAGCGGCCGCTTCCATGTCGTCGGCGTCGCGGGTGACGGCGAAGCTGCCATCGAGCATGCCGGACGCCACCATCCCGACATCATGGTGCTCGACCTCGACATGCCCGTGCTCGACGGCGTCGAGGCCCTGCCGCGGATCGTCAAGGAGAGCCCCCGAACCGCGGTCTTGCTGACGACCACGCTCACCGAGCACAACGCCAAGCTGGCGCTGCAATGCATGAGCATGGGTGCCGTCGACGTCCTGCCCAAGCCCGACAGCCGCAGCGGCCTGACTCTCTCGCTGGATTTCCGCAGCGAGCTGCTCGGCAAGCTCGGCAGCATCGCGCAATCCCGCCTCCGCGACGGCGAGGTCGCCCCCGACAACGTTCTCGCCACGGCGCTGCCCAGCGGGGTCGCCGACCTGCGCCCGCTCGTCTCGGTGATGCCGCGCTATCTGGTCGTCGGCGCCTCGACCGGCGGCCCGCGGGCCGTCGCGCGTGTCCTCACGGATCTCGGTGGAGCCCTCGCCAATCTGACCACGCTGGTCGTCCAGCACATGCCGCCGCTGTTCACCGCCTCCTTCGCCGATCAGATCGCGCAGCAGCTCGGCGTGCCGACGCGCGAACCCCATGACGGCGAACGCCTCGCCCGCGGCACGATCTATGTCGCGCCCGGCGGGCGCCATCTCGGCATCGAGCGCAAGCTGGGCCACATCGTCGCCAGCGTCAGCGACGGCCCGCCGGTGCATTTCTGCCGCCCGGCGGTCGATGTGCTCTTCGCCGAGGCCGCTCGCCATCTCGGCCCGGCCGCTCTCGGCCTGATCATGACCGGCATGGGCAGCGACGGTACGGACGGCGCAACGGCGCTGCGCCGCGCCGGCGCCGCCGTGATCGCCCAGGACGAGTCCTCGAGCACGGTCTGGGGCATGCCGGGTTCGGTGGTGCGCGCCGGCCAGGCCAGCGCCGTGCTGGCCCTCGCCGGCATCGGCCCGGCCATCCGCACGCTCGTCGGCGGGAGCCATCCCGCATGACCGAGTTCGACTTCGACTTCCTGCGCGTGTTGCTGCAGCGGCGCTCCGGCCTCTTCCTCAGCACCGAGAAGCGCTATCTCGTCGAGAGCCGCCTCGGCATGCTCTGCCGCCGCCGCGGCATTGCCGGCATTACGGCCCTGGTCGTCCAGCTGCGCAGCAGTCCGGCTTCCGAGCTGGAAGCCGCCGTCATCGAGGCGATGACGACCAACGAGACGCTGTTCTTCCGCGACCGCACGCCCTTCGACCTGTTCCGCAGCGTCGTCCTCCCGGAAAAGCTCGCCGCCAATGCCGAGAGCCGGACGCTGCGCATCTGGTGCGCCGCGGTCTCGACCGGGCAGGAAGCCTATTCGCTCGCCATGCTGCTCGACGAGGCCGCCGACCGCCTCGCCGGCTGGACGATCGAGATCCTCGGCACCGACATCTCCGTCGAAGTGCTCGATCGGGCCCGCCAGGGACTCTACAGCCAGTTCGAGGTGCAGCGCGGCCTGCCGATCCAGCTCCTGCTCAAGCATTTCCGGCAGGAGGGCGACAAATGGCGCCTATCCGAGCGCATCCGCGACATGGTCACGCTCAGGCAGCACAACCTGCTCGAGCCGAATCATCAGCTCGGCCAGTTCGACGTCATCTTCTGCCGCAACGTGCTGATCTATTTCGACGTCCCGACCAAGGCACGGGTCATGGCGGCGCTCGCCGAGCGGCTGGCGCGGAACGGCGCCTTCATCCTCGGCGCGGCGGAGACCGTGATCGGCATCACCACCACCCTGGTGCCGGATCCGCAGCATCGGGGCCTCTACCGCGATGCCGCATCGAGCCCGCAGGCGCGGCGGCCGCCCTTCCCTGCCGCCCCCGAGCTCGGCGGCGCATTGTCCCCACGGAAGATCGCGCGGCCCTGAGCGCCAGACGCTGGCCAGCATCGAACCCAACCGACAAACAAAAACCCCGCCTCGCGGCGGGGTCCCCGTTCACCTGTCGTGTACATCCGACGATCAGGCGATCTAACTGCTAGGCGTCGATGATGACGCCGTGATGACGGTATCAGGCCGGGATGCGCTCTTCGGCGTCGCTGGGCTCGCGCAGCACATAGCCGCGGCCCCAGACCGTCTCGATGTAGTTCTTGCCGTCGGAGGCATTGGCGAGCTTCTTGCGCAGCTTGCAGATGAAGACGTCGATGATCTTCAGCTCGGGCTCGTCCATACCGCCATAAAGATGGTTCAGGAACATTTCCTTGGTCAGCGTCGTGCCCTTGCGGAGCGAGAGCAGCTCCAGCATCTGGTATTCCTTGCCGGTCAGGTGCACGCGGGCGGCGTCCACCTCGACGGTCTTGGTGTCGAGGTTGACGACGAGATCGCCGGTCGTGATCACCGACTGGGCATGGCCCTTCGAGCGGCGCACGATGGCGTGGATGCGGGCGACGAGCTCGTCCTTGTGGAACGGCTTGGTCAGGTAGTCGTCGGCGCCGAAGCCGAGGCCCTTCACCTTGTCCTCGATGCCGGCGAGGCCGGAGAGGATCAGGATCGGCGTCTTGACCTTGGCGAC
>PNLY01000057.1 GCA_013823325.1 Methylobacterium sp. | reverse complement strand
ACCTTGTCGACGCCGACCGCCAAGCTGCTGCATTTCGTCACCGGCTTCCTGTTCTATCCGCTCGGCTACTGGCTGCTGACCCGCTGGGTGAAGAGCTTCGGCATGCCGGCCGATGGCTGGATCTGGGGCGTGATCACCTATTTCATCGCGCTCGCCTTCTTCGCGCCTCTGGCCGGGCAGCACTTCCTGCTCAACGACGTGCCGCGCCTGTCCGCGATGAGCCTCGTCGGCCACGCGATCTACGGCTACCTCGCGGCCTATGTCTTCGAGGCGCTCGAAGCGCGCCGGACCTGAACCAAGGAGGCGACGTCATGCTCGACAGACGCGCATTCATCCATCTCGCAGCTGCGGCGCTCGCCGCCGTCAGGGCTGAGGCGCAAGCGGACACGCCCCAGCCGATCAATACGCTCGGCTCTTCGGATGGGGTCGCGATCCGCGGCTATGATCCCGTCGCCTATTTCCGCGACGGCGGGCCGCGGCCGGGCAAGCCGGAGTTCTCGGTTCGGCATGGCGGCGCCGTCTGGCGCTTCGCCAGCGCCGAGCACAAGGCGCTGTTCGAGGCCGATCCGGAGCGCTATCTGCCGGCCTATGGCGGCTTCTGCGCCTACGGCACCTCGCGCGGCTATCTCGTCAAGATCGAGCCGGAGGCCTGGTCGATCGTCGATGGCCGGCTCTATCTCAACTACGATCTTGGGGTGCGCGAGACCTGGGCGCGCCGGACCAAGACCTATATCGCTCGGGCCGACGGCAACTGGCCGAGGCTCACGCCAAAGGACATCCGCTGAGGATGCGCGGGGCGCGCAGGATCGAGGCCATGCGCGCCCGGCCGCCCGGGATCAGCCGGTCGCTTCTCTGAACAGGGCCTCGGCTGCCGCCTCGGTGAGGGGAACGGGATTGCCGCCGGCGGTCGGATCGACGATCGCCATCTTCGCCAGCCTGCCATAGTCGATCCCGGTCACGCCGAAGGCTTTGAGCGTCTCGGGCACGCCGAGCTCGCGGCGCAGCGTTACGATCCAGTCGAAGAAGGCCTCGAAGCTTGGCTCCAGCCCGATATAGGCGGCGAGCCGCGCGATCTTCTCCTCGATCGCCGGGCGGTTGAAGGTGAGCACATAGGGCATGAACACGGCATTGGTCATGCCGTGATGGGTGTGGTGCACCGAACCGATCGGGTGCGACAAAGCGTGGATGGCGCCGAGCCCCTTCTGGAAGGCGGTAGCGCCCATGGCGGCGGCGGCCATCATCTGAGCCCGGGCCTCAATGTCGGTGCCATCGGCGACGGCCCGCGGCAGGAAGACCTTGCAGAGTCGGATGCCCTCGACTGCGATGCCGTCGGCGAGCGGGTGGAAACCGGGCGCGCAATAGGCTTCGAGGCAATGGGCCAGCGCATCCATGCCGGCGCCGACCGTGACCTTCGCCGGCAGGCCGACCGTCAGCTCAGGATCGCAGATCACGATCTGCGGCATCATCTTCGGGTGGAATATCACCTTCTTGGTCTGGGTCGTCTCGTCGGTGATGACGCCGGCGCGGCCGACCTCGGAGCCGGTGCCGGCCGTGGTCGGGACGGCGATGATCGGGGCGATCCCGCTCGGGTCGGCGCGCGTCCACCAGTCGCCGATATCTTCGAAGTCCCACATCGGCCGGCTCTGCCCGGCCATGAAGGCGACGACCTTGCCGCAATCGAGCGCCGAGCCGCCGCCAAAGGCGATGACGCCGTCGCTGCCGCTGTCGCGCAGGACCTTCAGCCCGTCCTCGACATTCGCCGCCACCGGATTGGCCTGGACGCGGTCGAACAGCGTGACCTTGAGCCCGTCGGCGGCGAGCTGCGCCATGGCGTCCCTGATCATCGGCAGGCCGGAGAGGCCGGAATCGGTGACGAGCAGCGGGCGTTCGATGCCGGCGGCGCGGCAGGCCTGCGCCAGCTCGGCGATGCGCCCGGGTCCGAAGCGGACCGCGGTCGGGTAGTTCCAGTTGCCCTTCAGCGTCACGGGTCGCCTCGTTCAGAATGCGGTGCGGAGATGGAAGGATTTCGGCCGGGTCAGCGTCTCGTAGCCGATGCGGGAGAGCATCGCCCCGCGCCCGGTGTCCTTGACCCCCGTCCAGGCCAGCGCCGGGTCGAGATAGTCGCAGCGGTTCATGAAGACCGTTCCGGTCTCGATCTCGGCGCCGAGGCGCGCGGCGGCCTCCCGATCGCTGGTCCAGAGCGAGGCGGTCAGCCCATAGGGGCTGTCGTTCATCAACGCGACTGCTTCGTCATCGTCGGCGACCGGCATGATGCCGACGGTCGGCGCGAAGCTCTCCTCGCGCATCAATTCCATCTGGTGGTTCACCTCGACGACGACCTGCGGCGCCATATAGGGCGTGCCCTCGTGATCGCGCGGGAACAGGCCGGGATCGATGAGCGCCCTGGCGCCGGCGCGCACGGCCTCCGCGACCTGGCCGCGGGCGAAGGCGGCGGCCTCCGCTTTCACCATCGGCCCCAGCGTGGTCGCTTCGTCGAGCGGATCGCCGAGCACATAGCTCTTGGTCAGTTCGACGAAGCCCTCGACGAACTGCGGGTAGAGGTCGCGATGGACATAGATGCGCTCGATGCCGCAGCAGGACTGGCCGGAGTTGAAGAAGGCGCCGTCGACCAGGTTTTCGACCGCCTGCGCAAGGTCGGCATCGGCCCGGACATAGGCCGGGTCCTTGCCGCCGAGCTCGAGTCCGAGGCCGATGAAGGTCCCGCTCGCTGCCGACTCCATCGCCTTGCCGCCTGCGACCGAGCCCGTGAAATTGACCTGGTCGACGCCGCGGCCGGCGATGATCCGGGCCGTCTGGGCATGACTGAGCGCAAGGTTCTGGAACAGTCCGGCCGGGAGTCCGGCGGCATCGGCCGCTTTCTGGAAGCGCTCGCCGACCAGCAGCGTCTGGGCCGCATGCTTGAGGATGACGGCATTGCCAGCCATCAGCGCCGGCACGACCGTGTTGACCGCGGTGAGATAGGGATAGTTCCAGGGCGCGACGACCATGACGACGCCGAGCGGCTCGCGCGCGATCCAGCGCTCGAACTTGTCCTTGGGCTCGGGCCGCAAGGGCGCGAGGGCGCTCTCGGCGATCCCGATCATGTGGCGGGCGCGCTCCTCGAAGCCGCGCAGTTCTCCGGCGCCATAGCGCACCGGACGGCCCATCTGCCAGGCGAGCTCGGGGACGATCTCGTCCCTCATCGCCAACATCGCATCGACGAAGGCGGAGCAGAACGCGGCGCGGCGGGCGATATCGAGCCGGCGCCAGGCGCGCTGGGCCTCGCGGGCCGCGCTCAGCGCCGCAGTGATTGCGGCATCGCTGGCGACCTCCCTCTCGGCATAGATACGCCCGTCCACGGGCGACACGCAGCGCACTACATCGATCATTGTCGGGCTGTCCGTTTCAGTACCGTTCGAAGCCGCGCTTCAGTTCCCAGTCGGTGATGCGGCGGTCGTATTCGAGCTGCTCCCAGCGGGCGGTGTGGACGTAATGGTCCACCACCTCGTCGCCCAAGGCAGCGCGCAGCATCTTCGAGCCGTCGAGCGTTCCTATCGCCTCGCGCAGCGTGTTGGGGATCTGGCGCAGTTCCGCCCCGCCATAGGCGTCGCCGACGAAGGCCGGCTCCAGCTCCAGCTTCTGCTCGATGCCGGAGAGGCCGGCGGCGATGAGCGCCGCGAAGGCAAGGTACGGATTGAGGTCGGACCCGCCGATCCGGCACTCGATGCGGATAGCCTTGCTGCCGGCGCCGCAGAGGCGGAATCCTGCAGTGCGGTTGTCATCGCTCCAAACGGCCCGCGTCGGCGCGAAGGTGCCGACCTGCTGGAAGCGCTTGTAGGAGTTGATGTAGGGCGCGAGGAAATAGGTGATCTCGCGGGCATGGGCGAGCTGGCCGGCCACGTATTGGCGCATCAGCTCCGACATGCCGCGCTCGCCATTGGGGTCGGCGAAGAGCGACTTCACCCCCTTCGCATCCCAGAGCGAAGCGTGGACATGGCTGGAGGAGCCGGCGAGGTCGTAGCGCCATTTCGACATGAAGGTGACGGCCTTGCCCTGGGCATGGGCGATCTCCTTGATGCCGTTCTTGATCAGCACATGGCGGTCGGCCATGTCGAGCGCGTCGGCATAGCGGACATTGATCTCGGCCTGGCCCGGCCCCCATTCGCCCTTGGAGTTTTCCACCGGGATGCCGCTCGCGTGCAGACCGTTGCGGATCGCCCGCATCACCGGCTCTTCCTTGGTGGTCTGGAAGATATGGTAGTCCTCGATGTAGTATCCGGCGGTCTTCGGCTCCCGATAGCCCTTGGCGTGAATCGCCTCATAGCTCTCGTCGAACAGATAGAATTCGAGCTCGGTGGCGAAATAGGCCTTCATGCCCATGGCCTGCAGCCGCGCCAGCTGCTTCTTCAGCAGGCCGCGCGGGGCGTGCGGTACGTCCTCGTGACTGTGATGGTCGAGCACGTCGGCGATGACCAGCGCCGTGCTGGGCAGCCAGGCGATGCGCCTGAGCGTCGCCATGTCCGGCTTCAGGACGAAGTCGCCATAGCCCTTCGACCAGTTGGCGGCCGCGTAGCCGGGGACCGGCTCCATGTCGATGTCGTTTGCCAGCAAATAATTGCAGGCATGGGTCTCGTCATGCGCGGTTGCGACGAAATGCTCGGCATGGAAGCGCTTGCCGATCAGTTGCCCGGCCATGTCGACCATAGCGACGATCACGGTGTCGATCTCCCCGGCTGCCACCGCAGCCTTCAGGGCCTCGAAGGAAAACGCAGCAGGCATCGGCATCCCTGAAGGCTGGAGCAGCGGAAGCGCAATCGTCGAACGCACAAGAGAAGCCTAGTTGGGGCTGTGCTTGCAACTGTCCCCCAGGGTGTTCGCAGCGGTGCTGAGCAGATTTTTGGCTGGCTATCGGATTCCGACCGATGCGGGATGGAGGCAAGGCCGCCCTTGAGCCGCGCAAAGCGGAGCGGCATAGGCCATCGCAAGGCTCCGGCACTCTACGATCTCTCCGTCACTCTTGGATCGATGCGGGAGCCGCGCAGCTAATGCCGCTTGTCCGAAATGACAGGGGAAGGAGGGATCACGACCTATCCCCAGCCGGCGCGAGAGATTGCCGGCGCCCGCTGCGTCCGAGCGATTGGAGTGACGTGCCTCGAGCGCCAATGGCGACGGGGGCACGGGTTGGGTAAGTGAAGTGGTGGCGGCCTCAGTTGCGGTTCGGGCTGTGGGGCCGCGCAGCAGCAAAAGCTGGGGAGAACTTGGCCGGCGGAGGGCGCCGCGCCCTCCGCCTTGCCTTGACTGGCTAGCTCCAGAAGCCTGCCTGGTGGTCACGCGGAGAGAACGCTTCGGTGGCGTCCTGCTGCTGCGCTTCGTGGTTCTCCTCGTGGTCGTGCTCGGTCTCGAGCGCGCACTCACAATCGTGCCGTTCCAGCATGGATCGCTCCTTTCGAAACGTGGGAGGTTGCTTCAGGCACGAGTTAGATATGAACTATTGCTGCATCGCACAAGCAATCTTAGCGGGTGCGGGATACCCGCCAGCGCATGGAACAAAATCGAAATCGCCCTGAGATCAGCTGCTGTCGGCGTCCTTCGGGCTGGCGATGGTCGCAGATTGCTGTTCCGCGGCGCGGTCGAGGCAGGCAGCCATCTCCGGCGTGCCCCATTTGAATTTCGAGCATTGCTCCGTGCCGACGGTCAGATTCCTCGCGACGCCGCGCGAGCTGTCGCCTCCACTGCAGCCGGCGAGAACGATGGCGATTGCCGCGAGTGCTATGCGCATGGTTGTCCCTCCTTTCGAAGCTGCAAGTCGAGCAGGCGCATGGGGCGATAATTTGATCGGGCCCGCGCATCCCTGCGCGGGCCCGATCATGGGGCGCCATGAGACGGCGCGAAAGCTGCCGGCGGCGATCCCGGCCTATTTCAGGAAGCCGGCCTCGCGGAAGGCCTTTTCGGCGCCCGGATGCAGCGGCACCGGCTGCGTCTTCCAGGCGGTGGCGGGGTCGTAGCGACCCATGGCCTGGTAGATGTTCGCCAGGCGCGGCTTGTTGGCGATGATCGCCTTGGTCATCGCATAGACGAAGTCGTCCGGGAGCTCCGAGGAGACCAGATAGATGTTGCCCATCGAGGAGACCGAGATGTCGCTGCTCTGGAGCTCCGGGAAGGTTCCGGCCGGGATGGTGCCCTTCGAGTAGCCGAACTTCTCGGTCAGGGCGTTCTGCAGCTCGGTCGGGAAAGCGGCGAATTTCACCTTGCGCCGGCCGTCGACGATCTGGCTTGCCAGGCCCGAGGGGATCTCGCCTGCCGTCCAGAGCACGCTGAACTGGTTGTCGTTGAAGCCCTGGATCAATTCGCCATAGGCCGAGATCACCACCTTGCCGCCGCCCGCGCGGATCTTGGCGAAGGAATTGCCGTAATGCTCGAGCGCGCGCTGCAATGTCAGGTGCTCGGAGGTCGCGGCCGAGGTCACGCCGATGGTGAGCTTGGGATCGGCGAGGATCTCGGCGAGCGAGCGCTTCTCCTCGACCGGTACGTAGACCATGAAATAGACGTCGACGCCGGTCGAGCCGAGCGTGCGCAGCTTGTCGTGCTTCTGCTTGTAGGGTTCCTCGCCCTTCAGCGCCGCGGCGCTGAGAAAGTCGATGCCCATGCCGATCTGGCTCAAGCCCGCCTGGATACGGCTGGGATTATCCTTGCCGCCGCCGGGGACGATGCGGATGTTCACCCCCGGCGTCGCCTCCATCACCAGGGTCGAGACGCCGGTGGTCTGGGTGAACCAGGCGCCGCCGGGCGAGCCCGAGGTCCATTCGAGGTTCTTGCTCTGGGCCGTAGCCGGCAAGGGCGCGGCGAGCATGGCGCCGAAGAGCGCCAGCAGCGAGAGACGCGGGAGGAGGCGTGCCATCGGTGAGGCTCCGATCATGGTGAGAGGGATGGTTCAGGCGGTTCGGGCGGCGTCGTCTGCTTCGAACTCGGCGAGCGTCTTTGCATCGGCGGGGTAGAGCCCGACGAGTTGCGCGCCGGCCGCGACCCGCTTCTGCACCCAGAGTTCAAAGCGGTTCTGCTTCTCGCCGCCGGCGGCGATCTCCTCGGCGAGCTCGGGCGGGACGACGAGGACGCCGTCCTCGTCGGCGACGATCAGGTCTCCCGGCCAGATCGCGGCGTCGCCGCAGCCGATCGGCTCGCCCCAGCCGGCGAAGCTGAGACCGCCGATCGAGGGCGGCGAAGCGGTGCCGCTGGCCCAGATCGGCAGGCCGACCTGGCGCAGGCCCGGCAGGTCACGCACGACGCCGTCGCTGACGATCGCCTGGATGCCTTTGAGCCGCAGGCGATCGGCGAAGATGTCGCCGACCGTCCCGGCAGCGGGGTTTCCGCGCGCGTCGATGACGACGATGCTGCCGGGCGGTGCCGCATCGATCGCAGCCGGCAGGGCGCCGGGCCAGCCATAGCTCGCGGGAACCGCCTTGTCGTCGCGGGCCGGCACGAAGCGCAAGGTGAAGGCCGGGCCGCAGAGCGCGCTGTCGCCGACCAGCCGGCGCGGGCCGGACAGATAGCTCTGGCGCAGGCCGTGCTTGATCAACTGGCTCGACAGCGTCGGCGTGCCGATCGCGGCGAGGCGGCCCTGGATGTCGTTTGCCATTGCTCTGCTCAGTCGAAGGCCGGATCGACCGGCACGCGATAGGCGGTGACCAGCCGATTGGTCTCGTTGGCCATTCCGATCACCGCGACGAGCTCGGCGAACATCTCCTCGCTCATCCCGGCCTTCCGGGCGGCGGCGGTGTGGCTGGCGATGCAATAGGTGCAATTATTGGTGACGCTGACGGCGAGATAGACCAGCTCCTTGGTCAGCGGGTCGAGCGCGCCCGGCGCCATCACCTCCTTGATGCTCTCCCAGGTCCGCTTCAGCGTCTTGGGATCGCGGGCGAGGTATTTCCAGAAGTCGTTGACATCCGGCAGGTTGCGGCTGCGCTTGATGTCGTCGATCACGGCGCGCGCTTCGGGCGACGCTTCCTCATAGGAAATCGGCTTCGGCCTGCTGCTCATGCTGCGTTCCTCCCTTGCTCGCTTGGCCCGGCGATGTCGCCGAGGGTCACCGGTTTCACCGGCATGCGGATGCGCAGATGGCCGATCTCGGCCGGCGGCCGTCCGGTCAGGGCGGCCATCGTCTCGGTGATGCTGTGGCCGCACATCCGTCCCTGGCACGGCCCCATGCCGGCCCGCGTGAACGCCTTGAGCTGGTTCGGCCCCTGGCATTGCTCGGCGACGGCGGCGGCGACCGCCCCGCGCGTCACCTCCTCGCAGCGGCAGATGAGCGTGTCGTCGTCGCGGGGCGCGAGGAATTGCGGCGCCGGCCGGTAAAGCGCTTCGAGGAAGGGCCGGATCGCGCTCTCGCGGCGCAGCATGCCGAAAACCGGCGCGGCGGCGCGCTCGGCGGCTTCCTGCGACAGGCGACCGAGATCGGCGCAGGCTGCCAGCGCCGCGATCTCGCCGGTGAGCTCCGCGCTGGCGGCGCCGAGGATGCCGCCGGCGTCGCCGGCGATCAGGATGTCGTCGCGGCTCGAGCGGCCCCAGCGATCGCGCTCCGGCCGCCAGCAGCGCTGGCTCTCGTCGAAGACATGGCGGCAGCCGAGCGCCATGGCGAGATTGACGTTGGGAATGACGCCCTGGTGCAGGAAGACCGTCCCGGTCGCGATCTCGCCGCGCTTGCCGCCGGCCTGCCAGCTGATGCTGCGGACGGCGCTTTCGCCCTCGATCCGCAGCGCCTCGACATGCCTGACGACCTTGATGCCGGCCCGCCTGATCTCCGCCAGCAGGCCGAGGCCCTTGCGCAGATAGGACGGTGCCATCAGCGCGCTCGGCAGATGGCGCAACGCCTTCAGCCTTGCTCCACGTGGCGTCGTATCGAGCAGGGCGGCGACCGGGACGCCGGCACGGGCATATTGCGCGACGATGAGATAGATCAGCGGCCCGCTGCCGGCGAAGACAGCGCCGGGGGCGGCGCTAGCGGCGGCCTTGAGCAGGATCTGGGCGGCGCCGGCCGTCATGACGCCGGGCAGCGTCCAGCCGGGAATCGGGAAGGGCCGCTCCATCGCCCCGCTTGCGAGGATGATCCGCCGCGCCTGCAGGCTTTGCGGGCCGTCCTGCCCGGTGAGGTCGAGTGTGCCCTTCTCCTCCTGCCAGACCAGCGAGCCCGGCCGGTAATCGGCGCCGCAGGCGAGGAAGCGCTCCGCCAATATCCGTCCGGCATTGTAGTCGGGGCCAAGCACCGCAGCGGGTAGCGGCGCCGGCTCGGTGACGGCCCGGAAGACCTGCCCGCCTGGAGCCGGCTGTTCGTCGATCACCGCGACGCTGAGCCCATGCCGGCGCGCAGTGATTGCAGCGGCCATGCCGGCCGGTCCCGCGCCGATGATGGCGAGGTCGACGCTCCCGCTCATGCCTTGCTCCCGATCGCAGGGAGGAGGGCAGCGCCCTGCTGCGGCTCGACGCAGATGCCGGCGCGCACGCGCTCCTGGCAGGCCTGGCGGTTCGGCCGGCCGTCGATGGTGACGAGGCAGTCGAAGCAGACGCCCATCATGCAATAGGCGGCGCGCTCGCGCCCGCCGGCCGGCGTGGTGCGGAACGCCCCGAAGCCCTCGCGCAGCAGCACGGCCGCCAGGGTCTCGCCCTCGGGCGCGCTGACGGCGCGGCCGGACAGGACGATGCCGACCAGAGGCCGGTCAGGCTGCGCGAGTTGCTTGAACATGGAAGCGGGCCGGGGAGAAGGGGAGGGCGATATCGTCGGGTAGCGCGCCGCTGCGGATGGCGTCGGCGAGCGGGCCGGCATGGAAGGGCGCGAGCGTGACTCCGCTATGGACCGAGGTCAGGAAGGCCTGCGGATGGCTGGCCGAGCGCTGGTAGATCGGCTGCCCATCCGGGCTCATCACCCTGAGCGCGCCCCAGGCGCGCACGGCCCGGACATCGCGCAGGAAGGGGAAGACGGCGGTGGCGCGTCGGGCCGTGTCCTGCAGGACATTACGGGTGGTGGCTTCCTCGAAACCGGCTTCCTCAGAGGATTCCCCGCAGATCAGCCCGCCATCGGCTGTCTGGCGGATGAAGCTGATGCCGCGCGGCATGAACGGGCGCAATTTCTCGGTGATCAGGATCTGGCCGCGCACCGGGCGCACCGGCGCTTCCAGTCCGAGTTGCGGCGCGAGGCGCGCATTGCCGAGCCCGGCCGCCAGCACCAGCCGGTCGGCATGGCCCTCGCCGGTGGCGGAGGCGATGCGGAAGCCGCCAGCGTCCGGCGCGATGCTTTCGACCCGCGCACGCGGCAGATAGCGCCCGCCGCGCTTCTGGAAGGCGGCGAGCAGGGCGCGTAGCAGGCGCAGCGGATCGACCATGCCGTCGAGCTTGCAGAAGGTCGCGCCCGCGACGCCGTCGCCGAGCATCGGGAAATCGGCCCGCATGTCGGAAAGGCTCGCCCGCGCATAGCCGCTCGGGATCTGCGAGCGCGCCTCGGCCGCCTCCAGCTGTCCGGCGCGCTTGTCGAGCTCCTCGGGCGAAAAGCAGCAGAAGAAGGCGCCGTCCTGCCGGAAACGCAGGTCGATCCCGGTTTCGTCCGTTAGCTCAGCGGCGAAGTCGCGCCAGGCCAGGGCGGCGCGGCGGGTGAGCTCGGCATAGGGTGGGCTCGCCAGCCCTTTGCCCTGCACCCAGACATTGCCGAGATTGCCGCGGGCGGCGCGGTGCGCGACGTCGCCCTCGTCATAGAGCGCGACGCTTGCCCCGCCGCGCACGAGCCCGAGCCCGATTGCGGTGCCGACCAGCCCGCCTCCGACGATCGCGATCTCGGTTCCCGCCGCCATGCCAGCGCCTCAGCGCTCGTCCTGCCGGAAGCGGCGTGGCCGCAAGCCGGCATGGAACCAGTTCACCAGCGACACAGCGTCATAGACCGGCACACCGAATTTATCGACGATGTCGGCGCTGTAAGGCGTGAGATTGGTGCATTCGGAGACGATCGCGCCGATATTCGGATTCTCGCGCAGCAGCCGGCCGGCCGCCTCCAGCACCTCGACGCGCAGGGTGTCGAAGGGAACACTGTTGTCGCCGTCGCGGATCGAACGGACGAACTCGCTGTCCTGCGGCATGCCGACGACCGGCGTATCGGCGGCGACTCCGACACCCTCGAAATAGCGCCCGCTCAGCGAGGCCGCGTTGTAGGTGAGGACGCCGACGCGCTTCGAGGCCGGGATCAACCGCTCGACCATCGGCACCTGCAGCAGGGCGCTGGTCGCGACCGGCACGGAGCAAAACTCGGCTAGCTCGCGCTGGTAGATCGAAAGGAAGCCGCAGGTGGTGGTGATGCCATCGACGCCAGCGTCGATCAGCTCCTGCGCCGCCGCCTTGAACTTGTCGAGCAGGTCGACATTGTGGAGGTCGGTCATCCGCGCCGGGATCGCGTCATGGACGATGCGGTACTGCACCGGGAAGTTCCAGGTGCCGGCATGGCCGATATCGCCGAGGAAGCGCTCGAAATAGGAGCGCACCATCAGGATGCCGACGCTCACGCCGTAATAGGTCTTCTTCCGCTCGTTCAACGCAGTTCTCCTTCGGCATGGCTGACCAGCGCCGGCTTGAGCGCAGGCGCAGTGCCGCGCGCGGTCGCGATGCGGCTCATCAGGATGGTGGCGCCGACCAAAGCGAGGCCGATCAGCCCGCGCTGCCAGACCGGTACGACATAGGCGAGCGAGCACAGGCTGCCGGCGGTGACATAGGCGAGGCGCAGCCAGATCGGCAGCGGCCCCCAGGTGTAGCCGACGAGGCCGGCCGAGATCAGGATGAGGCCCGTCGACAGCGCGATCGCCGTCGAGACGATGCCGAACAGCGATCCCTCCAGGATCAGTCCGGGCTCGTAGATATAGGCCATGCCGGTGACGAAGCCGCCGAGTGCGAAGCGGCAGGCATACCAGCCCGTCGTCATCGGCGGGGCGCCGGCGATGGTGGCGGCCGCGTCGGCCACGGGCGCAACCGGCGGCGAGGCGTCGGCGAGCACGGCGAAGTAGAAGATGAAGAGATGGATTGCGATCGGCGTCACGCCGTGCTCGGCGATCAGCGGCGCCCCGATCGCGGCGGTAATGATGTAGGCCGGTGTCGTCGGGATGCCGACGCCGAGGAACAGGCAGGTGCCGGCGATCAGCAGCGCCAGCAGCAGCAGCGAGCCGCCGGCCGCGGCCTTGATCATGCCGGTGAAGGCGAGCAGCAGGCCGGTCGCGGTCAGGGCCGCCGTGATGATGCCGGCCGAGGTGACGGCGACCGCGATCATCGAGATCAGGAAGCCGCCATCGCGCAGGGCGATGAAGAGCGCGCGCGGTCCCATGCGGGTATGGCTGCGCAGCGCTGCGATCACGACCGTCGCGATCGTGCTCCAGAAGGCTGCGAGGTACGGCGAGAACCGCATCATCATCATCGTCACCAGCAGCGCGAGCGGCAGGACGAGATGGGCGTCGCGCCCTAGGTCGGACAGGCTGGGCAGCATGTGACGCGGGATCGCGCCGATGCCGAGCTTCTTCGACTCGTAGTGAACCGCGGCGAGGATGTTGACGTAGTAGAGCGCTGCGCCCATCGCCGCCGCGACGATGATCGCCGAATAGGGCACTGCGATCATCTCCGACATGATGAAGGCGGCGGCGCCCATCACCGGCGGCACCAGCGGCCCGCCGACGCTCGCCGCCGATTCGATGCCGGCTGCGAAGACCGGCCGGAAGCCGAGCCGCTTCATCAGCGGGATCGACATCGAGCCGGTGACCACGACATTGGCGACGGAGGAGCCGCTCATCGTGCCGAACAGGGCTGAGGAGATCACCGCGACCTTGGCCGGCCCGCCGGTGAAGCGTCCACCGGTGAGCGCACCGAAATTGCCGAAGAGTCGGCTCATGCCGCTCGCCTGCATCAACGCGCCGAAGATCAGGAAGGAGGCGACGATGGTCGCGCTCATCACCGTCAGCGAGCCGTAGAGCCCGCTGCCGACCGAGAGGAAATTGATCTCGGTGATGTGGGCGAAGGAGAGCTCGCGATAATACCAGGCGCCCGGCAGCAGATGGCAGATCGCCATGTAGGCGATCACCGCGACGACGAGCCCGGCCGGCGTGTAGGAGATCGAGCGGCGGGTCGCCTCCACCACGGTCGCGACCATCATCGTGCCGAGCACATACTGCACCGGTGTGAGCGGATCGATGAAGCTGGTGCGCTCGTAGATCTGCTCCTGGTTCAGGTAGATGTAGACGTTCGGCACGAAGGCACAGATCGACAGCACGAGGTCGAGCACGCTGGGCCGGTTCTTCGGCGAGTGCTCTGTGGCTGGGAAGAGCAGGAAGATCGGCGGCACGAACAGCGCCAGATGGATCGCCGCGAGCTCCAGCGGCTCAGGATAGCCGGTGCCGGCGAACCAGAGATGGACCAGCACCGCGGCCACCGACCACAGCCCGAGAAGGATTCCTGGAACTCCGTCTATCCGCCGCATCGTTCGTTGCCCCCGAGCGCAGCCGCCATGCCGGACATGCACCGACCGAAGCCTGCGAAGGAGCGTCGGACGTGACGCGTCTTCACTTTTGTCGATTGCATGCAATAATCAAGACAGCTAAGTTCCATGTCGTCAATTCTCTTTGACGCGCAATTTTCGGAAAAAATTTCTCCTTACCGAACGGATCGTCCGTTCGAACGGACAACTCCCGGTTGCCTGGAGAGCGGGTATGATCTTGCAGGGAATCGCGGATGCCGGGGAGCAGCGCAGGAATGGAGGCGGGAACGTGACGGTGCCGTTCAGCATGCCGATGCTGGAAGCCTCAGCGCGACGGGTCGCGGCCCAGCCGCTGCCTCAGCAGATCGCCGCGCATTTGCGCGAACTGATCATCCACGACGAGCTGAAGCCGGGCGAGCGGATCCGCGAGCAGCCTCTGTCGCTGGAACTCGCCGTGTCGCGCACGCCCTTGCGCGACGCCCTCAAGATCCTTGCGGTCGAGAGGCTGGTCGACCTGCACCCGAACCGCGGGGCGACGGTCGCGAATCCCAGCGTGGATGAGCTGCGCGACCTGCTGCGGGTCTACTCGACCATGGAGGGCCTAGGCGGGCAGATGGCCTGCGAACGCGCAGTTCAGGGCGATATCGACGCCGCCCACCGCTGGCACCAGGAGATGGTCGGGGCCTTCGAACGGCGTGACAAGCTCAGCTATTTCCGTGCCAACCAGGCCTTTCACCTCGGCATCATCGCGGCCTCGCGAAACGCCTCCCTGATCGAGGTTCACGGCCAGCTCAATCTGCGTCTGCACCGCGTGCGCTATCTCGCGATCATGCAGCAGAAGGACTGGACCTTCGTCAGCAACCAGCACGAGGCGATCATCGAGGCGCTCGACAAGCGCGACGGCGCGCTGCTCGGGCGGCTGCTGGTCGAGCATTTCTCCAGCGCCTGGCGGGCGCTCGACCTGCTCGAAGCTCAGCAGACGAGTGCTGCCGCGCCCGCTGCGGCCGGGCTCTAGCGCGGGAGTAAGAGATGCTGCCGCAGCCGGAACGACAGACGCTGGCGACACATTGGGGCACCTATCGGGTGCGGATGGAGGGGGGCCGCCCCATCGCGCTCGATCCATTCGAGGCCGATCCCGATCCTTCGCCGATCGCCTCCGCGATGCTGGAGGCGCGCACCGCCCCGGCCCGCATTCTGCGGCCGGCGGTGCGACGCTCTTTCCTGGAGCGCGGTCATGCCGCCGGTGGGGAGGGGCGCGGCGGCGAGCCGTTCGTCGAAGTGGGATGGGACGAGGCGCTGGCGCTGGTCGCAGGCGAACTCGACCGGTTGCGCAGCCACCACGGCAATGGCGCGATCTATGGCGGCTCCTATGGCTGGGCCAGCGCCGGGCGCTTCCACCATGCGCAGAGCCAGGTCCACCGCTTCCTCAACACGATCGGCGGCTATACGCGCTCGGTCCAGAACTACTCCTTCGCCGCTGCCGACACGATCCTGCCGCATGTGATCGGCGATCGCAGGGGGCTCGCCAGCGGCCATACGCCCTGGCGGCTGCTGGCCGGCCATGCCGAGCTGATCGTGATGTTCGGCGGTGCCTCGCCGAAGAACGCACAGGTCTCCTCCGGCGGACTCAGCCGCCACGCCTTGCGCGAGGGCATCCTCGCCTGTCGCGATAAGGGGGCGGAGCTGGTCTCGATCAGCCCGATCCGCGACGACACCGCGCTGGAGGCCGGCGCGCAATGGTGGGCGCCGCGGCCGCAATCCGACGTCGCGCTGATGCTCGGCCTCTGCCACACGCTACTGAGCGAAGGCCTGCACGATCGCGACTTTCTGGGGCGCTGCACGACCGGCTTCGACAGGGTCGAGGCCTATCTCACTGGGGCCGCCGACGGCACGCCCAAGACGGCGGACTGGGCTGCGGCGCTCTGCGAGATCCCGGCCGAGGAGATCCGTGCGCTCGCCCGCAGGATGGCGGCGAACCGGACCTTCATCATGATGTCCTGGTCGCTGCAGCGGGCCGACCATGGCGAGCAGCCCTACTGGATGGCGATCACCCTTGCTGCCATGCTTGGCCAGATCGGCCTGCCCGGCGGAGGCTTAGGCTTCGGCTACGGCTCGGTCAACGGCGTCGGCAATGCCGCACAGGAGATCACCTGGCCGTCGCTGCCGCAGGGCGAGAATCCGGTCGCGGACTTCGTTCCGGTCGCGCGCATCGCCGACATGTTGCTCGATCCCGGCGGCGCCTATGACTTCAACGGCGAGCGCCGGAACTATCCCGACATCAAGCTGATCTACTGGGCCGGCGGCAACCCCTTTCACCATCATCAGGACCTCAACCGCCTGGTCCGGGCCTGGCAGCGGCCGCAGACGATCATCGTGCATGAGCCCTGGTGGACCGCGACCGCCCGCCATGCCGACATCGTCCTGCCCGTTACCACCCAGCTCGAGCGCAACGATATTGTCTGCGCCAATCGCGACCTGATGCTCGCGGCCTCGCACAAGGCGGTCGAGCCGGCCGGCGAAGCCCGCGACGACTATGCCATCTTCTCCGGGCTCGCCGCGCGACTCGGCGTCGAAGAGGCCTTCACCGAGGGGCGCGACGAGGAGAGCTGGCTGCGTCAGCTCTACGGGCTGGCTCGCCAGCGCATCGCCGCGGCCAATCTCGACATCCCGGATTTCGACAGCTTCTGGCGCCAGGGCGTGACGCTGCTGCCCGAGCCCGAGGCGGTGAAGCCGCTGCTGGCAGATTTCCGGGCTGACCCGCAGGCCTATCGCCTCGCGACACCGTCCGGGCTGATCGAGCTCTTCTCCGAGAAGATCGCAGGTTTCGGCTACGACGACTGCCTAGGCCATGCCGCCTGGCTGCCCTCGCAGGAATAGTTGGGCGCAGAAGCTGCGGAGCGCTTTCCGCTGCATCTGATCTCGAACCAGCCGGTGACGAAGCTGCACAGCCAGTACGACCATGGCAGCCACGCCCGCGACAGCAAGATCGCCGGGCGCGAGCCGGTGCGCATGAACCCAAGGGACGCCGCGAGCCGCGGCCTGCAGGATGGCGATGTCGTCAGGATCTTCAACGACCGCGGCGCCTGCCTCGCCGGACTGCGCGTGTCCGACGCACTGCGCCCCGGCGTGGTCCAGCTTTCGACCGGCGCCTGGTTCGATCCGTTCGAGCCAGGCCGGCCCGGCAACCTCGACAAGCACGGCAATCCCAATGTGCTGACGCCCGATCGCGGCACCTCGCGCCTGGGGCAGGGGCCGAGCGCCCATTCCTGCCTGGTCGAGATCGAAGCCTATCGCGGGCCGCTGCCCGAGATCACCAGTCATGCGCCGCCGGCGATCCTGCCGGCGGGCGTCGAACCCGCCGAATGAGGATGGCCGTGTCGACCACCGAGATCCGCCGCATCGATTCCAACGGCCGCCGCAGCCGCGTCGTCGTCCATAACGGCACGCTGCATTTCGCCGGTCAGGTCGCCGACGATTTCAGCGGCGACATCGGCCAGCAGACGAGCGAAGCACTCGCCCGCATCGACAAGCTGCTGGCCGAGGGCGGCAGCGAGCGCCGCAAGGTGCTCAGTGCCACGATCTGGCTCAAGGACATGGCCGACTATGCCGGGATGAACGCGGTCTGGGATCGCTGGATCGATCCGGAGCATGCTCCTGCGCGCTGCTGCGGCGTGGTCGAGATGGCCGATCCCGGGATCAAGGTCGAGATCATCCTGACCGCCGCGCAATGAGCCCGCGGGGCGTTGCCGCCTCCGCAGTCGGCTGTAAAGCGGGCTTCCCGGGCCGGCATTGAGCGTTCGGCCCAGCTACCGTCTGCGCCCTTGGCCGTTAGGCGTCGCCACTCGAGCGGGCGCATGGCGACCCCGGGATGGGCGCTCATGCAAACGACGAGCACCGCACGCCGTCAGCGGACGAATTTGATCCCGGCCGGCACGGCGAAGAGGGAGGCCGGCTGCGGCCCGACGACGACGTTGCTGTCGCGGATCACCAATGTGCCTTTCGGATTGCCCTGCTCGTCGGGAATGGTATGCCGCGCCTCGATCAGGACGCCGTCCTTGCGGCAGGTCATCTGCGAAATCTGCTGCTGCTGGCCGTTCACGTCCGCGGTGATGGTGACGAGGACGGTGCCGTCGCCGCGATCCTGCGAGTTCACCTTGATGTCGCGGCGCCGGTTATGGGGCGGAGCGGGAAGCCGCGAGCCAACCTTGGTCTCCGGATTGAACAGCACGGTACCTTGGCCCGGTCCGTTCATGATCTTGACCTCGGGGCCGACCTGACCCGAGCTTTCCTCACGGAGCTTGCCGCCGGAAATGAAGACCTTGGCCCGCAGAGAAGCGTCGGGGCCGGAAATACTGCGATCGGCGCTGTAGGAGCCGGGCGCGACCTTGACGCATTCATTGGCGGTCGCGGTGCTGACGAAGGCGACCGGGCCGCACAGCACCAGCATGGCAGGAAGTGCGCAAATGTGTCTTGCAATCATGGCTGTCCTCATCGCAGGGCTGGGGGCAGGCGCTCGAAACCCCGCAGCATGACGTCGCCGACGATCCGCGAGACCGATGTGCCGTCCCGGACGGCCGACAGAGCGGTGCCCGTCGGCAGGTCGGCCTTCCGCCTCGCGATCGCCAAAGCCTTGCCGGTATATTGTGACCGAAGATCGGCCTGCGTCAGCACAGTCTGGCCAACGATCGAATCGGCCATGTAATAGACCTCGGAGACCGCTCGGCGCAGCACGCTGAAGTGCTGGAACTTGCCTTTATCGAGATGCAGGATCACCGGCGCCGCCAACTTCGGCAAATCCTCCAGCGCGATCTCTGCCCCGGCGGCCTGGAAGCCCAGCTTCTTCGCCGCGAAGATCAGATCGTCGAAGGAGACGCCGTTGCCTTCGCGATTCTTCCACTGTTCGGCAGTATAGCGCGAGCGGATGATCTCGAGCGCCTCGATCTCGGTGGTCGGTCGGTCCCAGTAATACGTCAGGATGGTCGCAATTGAAGCGGCGCCGCAGGTGAAGTCGGCGGTCTGGCCGACGACGCCATCGAACCGGCGGTCGAGGAAGGTTTTCGGTCTGCGAACCGAGCCTTCCTGGACCGGAGCCTGCTCGGCCCTCGCCGGAAGGCCTCCTGCGAGCGAGGCGCACAAGGCGCCGCCGCAACCGAGGAAGCGGCGGCGTGTCGGGGCAGGGCGCGGCATGGCTGCCGTCCTCAGAAGCGCTTGCGCAGGGAGAGCGAGAAGGCGGCGTCCGGTGCGTCGTCGGTTAGGCCCAGCGTCACTGCTGGCTCGAGCCAGAAGTCCTGGCCTAGCCGCTGGATCAGCGTGAAGCGGGCTGTCAGGAGTTCGTTGACCGAATTGGCGACGGGTACGCCACCGACCTTCATCCGCTCCGATAATGCGCCGTTGAACGAGACGCCGAGCGTGGTGCGTTCCGAGACCGCGAAGCCGAAGCCCATATTATAGGTGATGCGGTAGCCGGGTTCGACCTTGATGTCGTTGAACGTCTTCGGAATCGCATAGTCGGCGCCGATACCGAAGAACAGGATCAGCGGGTCTACGGTCTTGAAGAACTGGAGCGAGCCGCGCGGCACCCAATGGCCGCTCGATTGGTTCAGCGTCAGCGGATCAGTCGGGATCACGCCCTGCCGCAGGTTCTGCAGGTCGTAGGGCGCATCGCCGGTCGGGATCGACAGGCCGAGCGTGAGCGCAGCGCCGGGATACCATTCGCCCTCGCGCCAGAGATTGGCGGAAGCCTGGACCGAGATGTCGCTGAGGCCCGAGGTATTGCGGACGATGGTCTGGTTGAAAGCGTTCGTGCGCCGCTGCGATGCGAAATACGGGATCGACAAAGCGAGTTCGACATCGTTGGCGATGCCATAACGGAACGTCGTGGTAGCGCGGAAGCTGCGATCGTTCTGGACGAAGCTGGTGGCGCGCCCGTAATCGAAGCTTTGCGAGACCTCGAACTTGTTGCTCTGCAGGGTCGGGATGTTGTCGCGCGCCAGGAATGCCTCCTGCGCGACGGTGCTCTTCTGCTGGCCGGGCTGCTGCTGCGCGCCGCCCTGCGTGCCTTCGGCCGCCGACGTCCCCGCCGCGGCCTGCTGCCGATCGGCGCCGCGATCCCGCAATCCGGCCGGTTTGGCCTTCTCGCGCTTGCTGACCTCGCCCTCGAGCAGTTTCAGGCGTGCTTCAAGCTGTTGGATTCGCCGCTCAAGCAACTCTTCCTTCGATTGAGCAAAGGCAGAAACGCTGGCGGTCATCAGAACCGCCAGCGAAACACCGACTGAACGCGCCGCAAGGCACGCTGTGCTAATTGATGTTCTACGCAACAATCCCAATCCCTATCCACCGGGCAGGCCGGAACCGATTGCAACAAGCCGGATCAGCCGAAGCGATCCGGCCTGTCGGTGGAGTGATTAGGCATTGTAGTATTGATAATAGTAAGCGTTGTAGAGATATTGAGTGGCGTAGTAGGAATAGTAGTAGGCACTATAGTAATAGTTGGCATTTGAGTAGGCGTATCCGTAGTATGCATAATAATTCGCATAGTACGAATAATAATAGCCGTAATATCCATAGTAATCAGCGTAGTAACCCTTGCCGATAACTTTCTTGTTGGCGTCTGGCGATAGTATTTTTGCGCTGGCGTTGCCGAAAACCTGGGCGGTGTCGGCGGCGGCGGGAGCGGCGCTGAGTGCGAGCGCTGCGGCGGAAGCGAGCAACAACTTCTTCATCGAGGGTCCCCTTGCTGTCACGACAGGCGAGAATGGTCCACCTTGCGACAATTGGGTACACCGCTGACGTTGCGGCGTCAAGCAATGAATCTGGCATAGGAAAGATTTGAGCAGGTTCGTTGTCTTTCGCAAAAAGGAAAGCGCTATAAAAATTGAATTCAGTGAAGTCTTATGATTTAAAAATTAAATTTACAATAACGAGTTTCACCTAAGCGGTGTTAAATGAAGGTCAACATGAGTTATTATTACTAAATTAGAAAAAGTTACCTCTAGGGAATAGATTTCGTAAATCTGCTCATATTCTTATTTTCGGGTGACCTGCAGGTTTTTAGCTGAAACATCATGTATCAGGTCGTACCGATCATGCGGAGCATCGAATGGCATGACGAGCAGCGCGCTTCCTTGCTCTGCTTCTGGTTCCATATTGGCATTGGCCGATCCGCTTACGCCGCCTACGGAAGCAGGACTCTCGATCATCTCTGAGCTGCGAGCGGGTTGTGGCAGACGGGATTTCTCTGTTCAGCAGCGAGCTGCGACCCTCGACGATATTCTCTGTTCCGTTGCGACGGCGTGCCGACTTTCGAGGGGCGCGGGCGCTACTGCGCCTCCAGCACCAGCTCCAGCGTCATCAGCACCGGGTTCTCGCCGCGCGCGAGCGCGCCCTGGGCCATGCCGCCGGTATAGTCGACCAGCACGATCGCGAGAGCTGCTTCCAGCTTGCCGTCGGCGCCCGGCGCGACATGGCCTGCGGTGATCGCGATCTCGGTGGCGAAGGGCTCGATCGAGCGACCGTCGGCGAAGCGCGCGCCGATGGTCGAGCCGACGCCGCCATGGATGACGGCGTGAGCGATATCCCGCTCGGCGCAGAAGTCTTCCAGTGCGGTGAAGACGTCGCGGTTCGGCCGCAATCGCAGCACGAAGAACCGTCCGCCGGCCTCAGTATCGCCGCTCGGCCGCGCGGCCGGCATGAACAGTTTGAAATTGGTCTCGGGATCATGGCTGGCGACGAAGCCGGCGCCGTCCACCCCGACTGCATCGACTGTGACGGGCTCAGCCAGGAAGCTCTGGTCCGGCAGGATATGGCCGCCACTGTGCCGGCCATCCGCCTCGCGCCAGAGTGCGTGCCCGTGGAAGAACGGCGCGCCGTCACGCTCGCCGAAGGTCAGCGCGCCCGTTTCGATCCGGGTCACGCCATCAGGCCGGAAGGTCTCGCTGTAGAAGGCGGCGTGCTCGGGCGTCGCCGAGAGCGCCGGCATGACATAGGCGAAGGGCGCGAGCGCGAGCCCGGCCGGCAGGCGCAGCACGCCGCTGGAGAAGCCCTGCGCGGCGAAGGCTTCGGCGATCGCGTCAAGCAGAAGGCCGGGTTTCAGCTCCAGCGTGAGCTTGTGGCCATGCCCCTCGGCCCACTGGATGCGCTCGGGATCGGCCGGGCCTGGCTGCTCGATCGTCCTCACGCCGAGGCTCCGGGCGTGCGGACGAAGTCGAGCAGGCCGCGTTTCTCCAATTCGTCGCGCACCAGTCGCTTCGGCACCTTGCCATAGCCTGATTTGGGCAGCTCCTCGAAGAAGAAGAAGCGCTTCGGCATCTTGTAGCGCGGGATCTTCTCGGCGAGGTAGCTCGCCAGCTCGTTCTCGTCGACAGGGCCGCGCGCGACGCAGACGGCGACGCCGATCTCGCCCCAGACCGCATCGGGCACGCCGAGCACGGCCGCTTCCGCGATCGCGGGATGGGTCAGGAGCTTCTCCTCGATTTCGCGCGGATAGATGTTCGAGCCGCCGGAGATGTACATGTCCGAGGCGCGGCCGGTGATGTAGACGAAGCCCTCCTCGTCCATATGGCCAAGATCGCCGGTGCGAAACCAGCCATTTCGGAACGATTTCGCATTGGCCTCGGGGTTCTCGTAATAGCCGGCGAAGACGGCCGGGCCGACCACGCAGATCTCACCGGTCTCGAAGGGCTTGAGCTCGTCGCCCTCGTCGCTCTGGATGGAGACCTGGATGCCGGTGCGTTCGATGCCGCAGCTGCCGATGCGCGCTCCGGGTCCGTCCTCTTCCTCGTGCAGATGTGTCGGCAGCACGGTGATGTTGCCGGTGACCTCGCCGAGGCCGAAATACTGCACCAGCACCTTGCCGAGCTTCTTCAGCGCCGTCTTCTGGTCCTCGCGATACATCGGCGCGCCGGCATAGATGACATGGCGCAGCGAAGAATGATCGTGCTGGTCGACGGCCGGGTGCTCGACCAGCATCTTCAGGATGGTCGGAACGGTGAAGATGTTGGTGACGCGGTACTTCGCGATCAGCCGGAAGGCCTCGTCGATGTCGAAGCGCTCGGTCGGCAAGAGGATCGAGGGCGCGCCGCGGGCCGACAGCACGAGCTGGTGCACGCCGGCGCCATGGGAGAGTGGCGCGACCACGAGCGAGGCGTCCTGCTCCGTCGAGCCCGGCACGAGATCGGCGAGGTGGTTGGTGATGACGAAGCCCATCTGGCCATGGGTCAGCACCGCGGCCTTGGAGCGCCCGGTGGTGCCGGAGGTGAAGAAAAACCAGCAGGGATCGTCGCGGTCGACGACGGCGTCCGGCACGCGTTCGCCCTGATGCGCAGCGATAGCCTCGGTCAGCGAAGTTTCGCCAAAAGCGCCGGCCCCGATCCGCCAAGTGAATGCGAACGCCTTGCTCTCCTTGGCGACCGCCGCAGCATGGTCGGGGAAGTCGCCATGGCAGAGGAAGCCCTTGGCGCCCGAGGAGACCGCGAGATACGCGACCTCGTCCGGCATCAAACGGAAATTGGTCGGCACCCAGACCGCGCCGAGCCGGAAGGCGGCGAACATCGAGACGAACATCTCGTCGCAATTCTTCGAGTGGACGAGGATGCGGTCGCCCTTGCCGATGCCGCGCGCCGCCAGGGCAGCGCAGAGCGCGTGCGCCGCCTCATCAAGCTCGGCCCAGCTCCATTGCCGTTCGCCCCAGATCAAACCGGGCCGGTCGCCGAAGCGGCGCGCATTGCGCGTCAGGACATGCGCGAGGTTCATCACCCGCGTCGTCACCGGCACCAGCCCGCCCGCCGGGCCGGCCTTCGCTGCGTTCGTCGTCATGACGTCGTCTCCGCTGTGCTGATCTCGTCCTGCACCGGCTTGCCCTGTCGTCGGTCGAGCATGCTGGCGATCTTTGCCTCGACCTGTCGGGCCTCGTGACGCAGCAGGGCGGCGAGCTCTTCCTGCCGCTGCTTCTGCATGCGCGAATCGATCGCGGCGATGCTGAGCGCGCCGGCGACGCGTCCGTCGGGGTAGCGCACGGCGACGCCGATACCCCATGAGTTGGTGACGATCCGGCCGGGGTTGAGGGCGAAGCCCTGAGCCCTGGCGAGGGAAATGTCGGTGATCAGCTGTGCCGGCGAATAGGCCGGGTAGCGCGCGGCGAGCACGGCACGATTGGCCTCGATCATCGCCGTGGCTTCGGCATCCGGCATCAACGCCAGCATGGCGAGCGAGCCGGCGCCGACGCCGAGCGGGTGCTGGTCGCCGGCCTGCAAGGCGTGCGTGCGCACCGGCCAGGTGCCTTCCTCGCGATGAAGGCAGATGGCGAAGCGGTCGCGCCGGATCGAGAAGAAGCTGGTGTCCTGCGTCGTGTCGGAGAGGGCATGCAGGCTCGCCATGGCGAGGTCGAGCAGGCCATGGCGCTGGCCCGAGAGCAGGCCGAGCACGAAGGCCTCCTCGCCAAGATGATAGCGCCGGGTGCGCGCCTCCTGCTCGACCAGGCCGGCCCGCATCAGCGCCAGCAACAGGCGCCGGACGGTCGGCTTGTTCAGCCCGCTCTCCCCAACGATCTCGCTGAGGGGCAGGCCGGAGGCGCTCTCACGGCCGACGAGCGCCAGCAGTCGCAAGGCGCGGTCGACGCTTTGCGAGCCTGACAGATCGGGCGTCGGCATGATCTCGGGCTGCATTTCCTCTACCGTGTCGGGTCCATGATGCGGACCTCTTTTCTGCTCTGAAGGTGTAGATGGCAGGGCCGGCGATTGCAACAGCAGTCGATCCGTGTATGTTCCAGCCGGAACGAGCGAATGAATTCGCCATAATGTGGACCCGTCGGATCGGCGGGTGGATGGGAGGAGCGGCCCGGATGGCCGAAGCAAGCAGGAGCGCCGCCGCCGGCGCGCATGCCAGCGATGGCGTCGCCGCGGTCCTGGAGAGCCTCGACCACGCCCCAAAGCGTGTCGGCTCGGCGCTGGTGCGCCCGCTCGAAATCGTCGCCGCGTTGCTGCTCGTCGCCATCGTCACCTTGCTGCTTGCCGGCGTGACCTCGCGCTATCTCCTGTCGATCCCGGTGGTCTGGATCGACGAGGCCGCCTCGATCTGCTTCCTCTGGCTCGCAATGCTCGGCGCCGCCATCGCGATCGACCGCAACGAGCATCTGCGCCTGACCCTGTTCGTCGGCATGCTGCCGGAACGCTTGCGTGGGCTCGCCCATGCCTTCGGCCTGCTCGCGGTCGCGACCTTCCTCGCGGTGATGACCTGGCCGGCGATCGATTATGTCATCGAGGAATCCTACGTCACCTCGGCGGCGCTCAACATTCCCTCGAGCTACCGCGTCTCGGCGATCGCCTTCGGCATCGTCGCCATGCTGGCGCTGGTGCTGACCTATGCGGTGCGCACCTGCACGCTGCGCGATCTCATGATCGCGGCCGCGGTGATCGGTCTCGTCGCGGCGTCCTTCTTCCTGCTGACGCCGGTGTTCAAGACGCTCGGCTACGTCAACATCGCCATCTTCCTGCTCGGCGTCGTCGGCCTCTGCCTCGTCGCCGGCGTGCCGATCGCCTTCTGCTTCGGGCTGGGCGCGCTCTGCTTCCTCTCCTTCAGCACCAGCGTGCCGATCTTCGTGATGATTGGGCGCATGGATGAGGGCATGTCGAGCCTGATCCTGCTCTCGGTGCCGATCTTCGTGCTGCTTGGCTGCGTGCTCGACTCGACCGGCATGGGCAAGGCGATCGTCGACTTCCTCGCTTCGCTGCTGGGTCATGTCCGCGCCGGCATGTCCTATGTGCTGCTCGGCTCGCTCTTCCTGGTCTCGGGCATTTCTGGATCCAAGGTCTCCGACATGGCGACGGTAGCGCCGGCTTTGTTCCCGGAGATGAAGCGGCGGGGCTACCAGCCCAAGGAACTGATCGCACTGCTCTCGACCGGCGCCGCAATGGCCGAAACCGTGCCGCCCTCGATCGTGCTGATCGTGCTCGGCTCGGTCGCCGGCGTCTCGATCGCCGGGCTCTTCACCAACGGCCTCGTCGTCGCGACCGTGCTGTTGCTCGTGCTCGCGATCCTGGCGCGCTGGAAGGCCCGCGGGGAGATGCTGAAGGGCGTGCGCCGTGCACCTTTCGCAACGATCTGGAAGACGGCGCTGGTGGCGGCGCCCGCCCTGGTCCTGCCCTTCCTGATCCGCAGCGCCGTCGGCGGCGGTGTCGCCACCGCGACCGAGGTTTCGACCATCGCCGTGCTCTACGCGCTGATCGTCGGCATCGTGCTCTATGGCGGCATCAGCTGGCGCACCTTCTACGGCATGCTGGTCGAGACCGCGGCGCTGTCGGGTGCGATCCTGATGATTTTGGGCACCGCCTCGGCCATGGCCTGGGCCCTGACGCAGACCGGCTTTGCCCGCGACCTCGCCACTGCGATGTCGCATCTGCCTGGCGGCTGGATCAGCTTCATGGCGGTGACGATCGTGGTCTTCATGATCCTCGGCTGCGTGCTCGAGGGCCTGCCGGCGATCGTGCTGATGGCGCCGCTGATGTTCCCGATCGCCAAGAGCCTCGGCATCAACGACGTGCATTACTCGATGGTGGTCGTCACCGCGATGAACATCGGCCTGATGACGCCGCCGGTCGGCATCGGCTTCTACATCGCCTGCAAGATCGGCAATGTCGAACCGGACGAGGCAATGGGCGCGATCTGGCCCTATCTGCTGGCCCTGCTCGCCGGCCTTGCCATCATCGCCTATGTGCCCTCCTTCTCGACGATGTTCCTGTGATGGGCAGGGCCGATTCGTCGCCCTCTCCTGCGAGCCCTCATCCTGAGGAGCCATGCCGGAGGCATGGCGTCTCGAAGGATGTTTCAGATGTCTGCGGAGCCTCCTGGAGCATCCTTCGAGACGCCGCTCCGCGGCTCCTCAGGATGAGGGCTGAATGGGGCATGCTAGTTCGGTATGGCCGCCAGCCATCGCGATCAGTTGCCCAAGCGGTATGTGCCGCGCCAGCATGACCAAAACGCCTTCACGCGCCCGCTCAGGGGCGCGCAGACCATTGAAGAACCTTCAGGGAGGAAAGACCATGTCCATCTCACGCCGCACGATCCTGCAGGGCGCGACCGCTGCCGCCACGATCGGGACCTTCTCGATCGCCCGCGCCCAGACGCCGGAATTCACCTATAAATACGCCAACAATCTGCCGGTCTCGCACCCGATGAATCTGCGCGCCACCGAGGCGATGGAGAAGATCAAGGCCGAGACCAATGGCCGCGTCGTCATCCAGATCTTCCCGAACAACCAGCTCGGCTCCGACACCGACATGCTGAACCAGGTCCGCTCCGGCGGCGTCGAGTTCTTCACGCTGTCGCCGCTGATCCTGTCGACGCTGGTGCCGAACGCCTCGGTCAGCGGCATCGGCTTCGCCTTCCCGAACTATGACGCGGTCTGGAAGGCGATGGACGGCGAACTCGGCGCCTATGTGCGCGGCCAGATCGCCAAGGCGAACCTGCACGTCATGGACAAGATCTGGGACAACGGCTTCCGCCAGATGACCTCGTCCAAGGGCCCGATCGCCAGCCCGGCCGACCTCAAGGGCTTCAAGATCCGCGTGCCGGTCTCGCCGCTCTGGACCTCGATGTTCAAGGCCTTCGATTCCGCTCCGGCCAGCATCAACTTCGCCGAGGTCTACACCGCCCTGCAGACCAAGATCGTCGACGGCCAGGAGAACCCGCTTGCGATCATCGCGACCGCCAAGCTGTTCGAGGTGCAGAAGTATCTCTCGCTGACCAACCATATGTGGGACGGCTTCTGGTTCCTGGCCAACCGCCGCGCCTGGGAGCGCCTGCCGCAGGACCTGCGCACGATCGTCGCCAAGAACATCGACGCCGCCGCTTTGCTGGAGCGCGCCGACGTCGCCAAGCTCAATGCCGGCCTGCAGGCGGAGCTGACGTCGAAGGGCATGGTCATCAACGAGACCAAGGCCGACGACTTCCGCGCCGCACTGCAGAAGGCAGGCTTCTACGGCGAGTGGAAGGGCAAATACGGCGACGAGGCCTGGGCGATCCTGGAAAAGGCAGTCGGCGGCAAACTCGCCTGATCTGGCCTTCCTCAGCCGTCATTCCGGGGCTTCGCGATAGCGAAGAGCCCGGAACCCAGAACCGATATCCTGTCGAAGAGAGGCTGTCGGCTGCCGAGGACGGACATCGGTTCTGGATTCCGGGCTCAGGCCTTTGGCCTGCCCCGGAAAGACGGAGCGGTTCGGGCGCATGCCCTGCTGCGCTTCTCACCCGCCCTTCTTCGCACTCTTGCCAGGTTCGCTGAAGTCGAGCTGCTTCTGCAGGCCGAGCTGGACCACGAAGGCCGGGACCGCCTCCAGCCCGGTATCCTTGGTCTTGCGCCAGGCCGCCGAGGCGGTCGCGGTCATGCCGTTGCCGAGGCCGCGCGCATAGTCGAGGCCGATGCTTGAGGTCCGCGTCGTCGCGTCGAGCCCGAGATAATCCTCCAGCTTCTGCCGGACGGTGAGGGAGAGCGCGTTGGTGTCGTTGAAGCGCGCGGTGAGCTTGCCTTCGTGCTGGGTCACGAGATTGATCACTGCGAAGGGCAGGGTGGTGTCCTCGACCGTGCGCCCCGATGACAGGTCGAGCGTCAGCCAGTCATAGGGAACGCGGAGCTTTGCCGTATAGAGCAGCTTCTTCTCGTTCTCGAATTCCCTGTCCGGAAAGATGACCTGCAGCGGCGAGAGCGAGGCCTCGAAGCTTGCCCCCTTCAACGCCGTCGAGACGAACAGATTGGGCTGCAGCCGATAGTTGTCGCGGCGCATGCCGAGATAATCGGTGCCGTTGGTGAAGCGGGTGCTCGACGTCGTGAAGGAGACGCCGATCTCGGTCTCGCCCTGGCGCCAGGCGATGCCGGGCGTGATGCCGAGCGTGGCGAGGTTTTCGTCCTGCGGCAGGAAGTCGCCATTGGCGAAGACGTTGCGCTCGTTCAGCGCGGCGAGCCGCGCCTCGCCATTGGCGAAGAGGCGAAAGGAGCCGAGGCTGAGATTGAGGCGCTCGCGCCAGGTCAGCGCATTGCGCCGTCGCGACCAGCTCTGCTCGTTCTCGATCGCCAGCGATGATTGTAGCGAAAGGGTCTCGCTGATTCCGGTCGTGTGCTTCAGCGTCAGCGCATGCGAGCGGCTGGCGGCGAGCTGACGCGGGTCGTACTGGGTATCGACCAGCAGCAGGTCGAGCCCGTAGCCATCCTGCGCCGTGCCGCGCAGATAGTTCCAGCTCGCGAAGCCGGTCAAAGTCGGGCTGCCCTTTTCGCCCTTGCTGTTGGTCGGGCTGGAGTCGAAGCCACCCCGCAATCCGACCACCGCTGTCGAGGCCAGGGTCTCGGCCGGCTCCTCTGCGGCGATGACTGGCAGGGCTCCGACCAAGACATAAAAGAGCACGAAGACTGACCTGGCAACACGCATGGACATCACCCCTCTCAGTTGAGAGTAGATGATCGTACCTAACAACTTGTTAATATAGCCGAGATATCGATCGTAATCGCAAGCATAGACTCGATGTAATATAATTTTATCTGCACGATGTTCGTGATTGTATTCGGGCGGTGCGCGATTAAGGCTAGCAAGTATGGTTAACAATGCGTTCAGGTTGCGATAAAAACAAAACACAACCAAAACGTGTGTGTCGCTTCGATACCCGGAGCGAGTGCAGGGAGAGAAAGATGAAATACGCATTTGTTCTTGCTTCGATCGCCGCCTTCTCGGTCAGCCCGGCCTTCGCCGGCGGTCACGGCGGTTCCGGCAAAGGTGGCGGCCTTCTCGGCAACGTCGTCACCACCGTGGCGTCGGTGACGACCGCCGTCTCCAACGTCAAGGTGCTCAACAACGTCTCGGTGCTGAGCGGCAACGGCATCCTGAACGGCAACAAGGTCAGTGTCGGCCGTGGCGGCATCGGGATCGGCAACGGCGGGCATGGCTGCGGCTGCAACTGATCTTGCGGCGGAAGCCGGTTGGAACCGCGCGCTGGCCGGCTGGGGAGAGGGGCGTTCGTCGCCCCTCTCTTCCCGTAGGCATCGTGATCTTGTCTACCTGCCGACCGGTAGGCTAAGCTCCAAGGAGACAACGGAGCATGATGGCGGCGATGGACAGTTTCGATGCGGTCGGCGGCGGCACGCTCCGTTCGCCCTATTTCGGCGAGGAGCACGAGGCGCTGCGCGACCAGCTGCGCCGCTTCGTGACGAACGAGGTCAAGCCGCACGGGCTCGCCTGGGAAGAGGCGGGCATGGTACCGCGCCAGGTGCTGGCTCGCATGGGCGAGCTCGGCTTCCTCGGCATTCGCTACCCCGCCGAGTACGGTGGCTCGGAGCTCGATACGCTCGCGACCGTGGTGCTCGCCGAGGAGCTCGGTCGCTCGACCTTCTCCGGTTTCGCCATCACCGCGCTGGTCCATACCGACATGGCCTCGGTCCATGTCTTCAATGCCGGCAGCCAGGCGCAGCGCGAGCGCTGGATGCCTGATATCGTCGCCGGCAAGGTGATCTGCGCCATCGCCGTCACGGAGCCCGATGCCGGCTCGGACGTGAAGGGCATTCGCACCACCGCCCGGCGCGAGGGCGATTCCTACGTGCTGAACGGCGCGAAGATGTTCATCACCAATGGCGTCCATGCCGATCTCTACTGCGTCGCGGCCAAGACCGATCAGTCTGGCAAGCCCTCGCAATCGGTCTCGATGTTCCTGGTCGAGAAGGGCACGCCGGGCTTCCGTGTCAGCCGCGCTCTCGACAAGCACGGCTGGCGCTCCTCGGATACGGCCGAGCTCGTTTTCGAGGAGTGCCGGATTCCCGCCGAGAACCTGCTCGGCGGCGAGGGGCGCGGCTTTTACGCGATCATGCGCAACTTCCAGAACGAGCGCACGGTGATCGGCGCCATGGCGATGGGCGAGGCGCAGGCCGCGATCGAGCTGACGGTCGACTATGTCCGCACCCGCACGGCCTTCGGCACCCCGCTCTGGCAGAAGCAGGCGATCCGCCAGAAGCTCGCCATGCTCTCCGCCAAGGTCGAGGCCGGGCGCCAGCTCGTCCACCACGCCGCCTGGCTCGACGCCCGGGGCTTCGACGCGACGCGCGAGGTCTCGATGGTCAAGGCCTATTGCGGCGAGCTGGTCAACGAAGTCATGTATGCCTGCGTCCAGTTCCATGGCGGCATGGGCTTCATGCGCGAGAGCGCGATCGAGCGCATGGCCCGCGACGCCCGCGTCCAGGCGATTGGCGGCGGCGCCACCGAGGTCATGCTTGAAGAGGTGGCGAAGCGGCTGTGACGGTCGTGACGGGACGGGCTGAACGGGCAGAGTTGGAGGGTGGCGCGCGGCGCCTGATCCTCGACCATGCCGCGCGCCTGCTGCGCAGCAATGGCTATCACCAGACCAGCCTGCGCGAGCTCGCCGAGGCGGTCGGTATCCGCAAGGCCAGCCTCTACCATCACTTCCGTTCCAAGGAAGAGATCGTCGAGGCCGTCGTCAATGACGGCGTCCGCCTGGTTCTCGAGACGGTGCTGTATGCCCTGCAGGTTGCGGGCGAGTCGACGCCGCGCCAGCGGCTCAAGGCGGCGATCGCGGCGCATCTCGCCGCCTTGCACGGCCATTCCGACTATACCTGCGCCAGCATCAAGGTCTTCAGCTTCGGCGAGAACCCGACGCCGGAGAGCGTGCGCGCCACCCGCCGCGCCTATGACGATCTCTGGCGGGCTCTCATCGAAGAGCTCTCTGCCGCCGGTGTGCTCACGCCCGGCATCGCACCCGAGCGGCTGCGGCTTTTCCTGCTCGGCGCCATGAACGGCTCGATCGACTGGTATCGCCCTGGGCGCTTCGAGATTGCGCAGCTTGCCGGGGAGCTCGCGGCGTTGGTCGCGCCGGTCGGAGCGACCGAAGACAGCTAGCCGGTTCACTTTAACCTGGCTTTGACCGCTGCCGAACGATTGTACGGCATGACGCGCGACGGCCTGTTTCGATTTGGTGGCGAATTCCGGGATTTCGCCCGCGAGGCGGCGTTTCGCGACGCACGCTTCGGCGAGATGCTCCGGCAATGCCGGCTGATCTTCCTGATCTCGGCCGTGCTCAACACGCTCTTCCTCGCCAGCGACTGGCGCTTCTACGGCACGCCGCATTTCTTCGTCGCGGTGCCGGCGCGGCTGATGGTCGTCTTCGCCTCGCTGCTCTGCTTCGCTCTGGTGCGCAAGGCGGTGCGCTTCTCGCAGTCGCAAGGCGTGCTGATCCTCTGGGAGGTCACGACGGCGCTGATGGTCGCGCTGCTGGTGTCGTCGCGCAGTGATCTCGCCCTCTTCGTCGTGCTGATGCTGCCCTCGATCTTCTATCTCGTGGCGCCCACCGCTTTCCGCTGGACGATGACCTTGGGGCTGGGGTGCAGCGCACTGATGCTCGCCGGCTATCTCGGCCGTGACCCGATGCCGTCGACGCTGCCCGGCCTGATCCTCGTCCTGGTCATGCTTAACTTCGCCCTTGGTCTGGTCGTCGTGCATGGGAACCGCTTGCGCCGGCTCGAATGGGCGGCGACCCAGGCCGAGCGCCAGGCCAAGGACGAGCTCGGCGCCAGTCAGGCGATGATCGAGCGCATCTTCATGGCGGTGCCGATCCCGCTTGTCGTCACCTCGCGCGGCGACGGTCGTTTTCTGCGCGGCAATGATGCCGCCAAGCGCTATTTCGGCGACGATGTCACGCAGGCGCAGGTGCAGGACATCCTGCCCGATGGCGGCAATCGTCGCGTCATCGCTCGCTTGCTGAAGGACCATGATCAGATCGAGGGCCATGAGGCACAGGTCCGCGATGGCAGCGGCGTCGTCCGCGACGTGCTGATCACCGCGACCACATTGCCGATCGGCGAAAATCCGGCCGTCGTCGCTGGCATCGTCGACATCACTGATCGCAAGGCGGCCGAGGCACGCACACGCCGCCAGGCGACGCATGACGCGCTGACCGGGCTGCCGAATCGTTTGCTGTTCAACGAGCGAATGCAGCAGGCGCTGGCGCGAATGGCGAGCAAGGGCGGGGCGGTCGCGCTTTTCCTGATCGATCTCGACGACTTCAAGTCGATCAACGACACGCTCGGCCATGATGCCGGCGACGCGCTGCTGATCGAGGCGGCGAAGCGGCTCGCTGCGGTGATCGGACCAGATGAGTTGGTCGCTCGCCTCGGCGGCGACGAATTCGTGGTCCTCTCGACGCAGCGGCTGACCGCAATGCAGGCACTGGTGAAGGGTGAGGCCTTGATCGAGGTGCTGCGCCGGCCCTGCGAGCATGCCGGGCAGATGATCGCGACCCGGGCGAGCCTCGGCATCGCGCTCGCGCCCGAGCACGACCGCGACGGCGTCGAACTGATGAAGGACGCCGATCTCGCACTCTACCGGGCCAAGGCAAACGGCCGCAACATGGCGATCGTCTACGAGCCGGCGATGCGCGCGGCGATGGCGCGCCGCGTCGCGGTCTGCCAAGGGCTCGCCGGCGCATTGAAGGAAGAACGCATCCTGCCCTACTATCAGCCTCAGGTCGCGGTCGACACCGGCCGGATCGTCGGCTTCGAGGCACTGGCGCGCTGGCGCCATCCCGAGCGCGGCATCATTCCGGCCGCCGCCTTCCAGGAGGGCTTCCAGGACGCCGAGATAGCCAACGGGATCAGCGATGCGATCATCGCGGCGGCCATCGGCGATCTGCGCCGCTGGCTCGATGCCGGGCTCGATGTCGGCCATGTCTGCGTCAACCTCGCGGCCAGCGTCTTCCGCGACCCGGCGCTGCCGGAGCGCTTGCTCGTCCAACTCGCCGCGGCCGGCGTTCCGGCCAGCCATTTCGGCGTCGAGGTCACCGAGACGGTGCTGCTCACCCGCAATGCCGACGAAGCCGAGCGCACGCTGAAGACCCTGCGCGCCGCCGGCTTGCGTGTTGCGCTCGACGATTTCGGCACCGGCTACGCCTCGCTCACCCATCTCAAGCGCTTCCCCGTCGATGCGCTCAAGATCGATCGCGGCTTCGTCAGCCATGTCGCCGAGGATGGCGGCGATGCGGCGATCGTGCGGGCTTTGATCCAGCTCGCTGCGGATCTGCGCCTCGATGTCATCGCCGAGGGTGTCGAGACTGCCGAGCAGGAGGCCTTCCTGCGCGAGCAGGGCTGCCGCTTTGCGCAAGGCTATCGCTACGCCCGGCCTGCGCCCGCCGGCCGCGTGCCCTGGTTGCTACAACTGCCCGACCTGCTGCCCAAGGGCGACGCCATGCATGGGGATAGTGCCGCCGCCTGATCGGGCGCACTGGTCTCTGCACGGTTTTCGTGGCGCTATGCCGCTCTCTGTTTTGATGTCGAGAGCCTTGCATGCGCGCCTTCTATCATCCCGACCAGTCCAAGCACGATCCGCAGCAATACATGCGCTTCGGCAAGATCGTCGCGCCTAAGGACCTGCCGGAACGGACCGAGCGACTGCTCGGCGCGCTCGCCAAGCACGGCGTTGCACCGGAGCGCTCGGCCGAACATGGCACGGCGCCGATCCTCGCGGTTCATGACGAGGGCTTCGTCCGCTTCCTCGAAGGGCTGTGGCAGCGCTGGCTCGCTCTGCCCGAGCGCGGACCCGAGGCCTGGCCCAACACCTTCCCCTATTGGAGCGGCCGTACCGATGAGGATGTCCGCCCGCCCTGCCGGCCGACCGGGATCATGGGCCAGCTCGGCTGGTATCTCGGCGATCTCTCGGTCCCGGTCGGCGAGCATTGCTGGCTCTCGACCCTGCGCTCGGCCGAGACCGCGGTCTCCGGCGCCGATGCAGTCATTGCCGGTGAGCGCGCGGTCTATTCGCTCTGCCGTCCCTCGGGCCACCATGCCCGCGCCGACCGCGCCACCGGCTTCTGCTATCTCAACAACAGCGCGATCGCCGCGCAGCGCCTGCGCAGCAAATTCGGCAAGGTCGCGATCCTCGATGTCGATGCCCATCACGGCGACGGCACCCAGCAGATCTTCTATCGCCGCGACGATGTGCTGACGATCTCGGTCCATGCCGATCCGGCGGACTACTATCCCTTCTTCACTGGCTATGAGGACGAGCGCGGCAACGGGCCGGGCGAAGGCTTCAACCTCAACCTGCCGCTCGCCCATGGCGCCGGCGGCGCCGAGATGGAAGCGGCGGTGGACCGCGCCGGCCGCGCCATCCGCGAGTTCGGTGCGGAAGCCCTGGTGATCGCGCTCGGCTACGACGCCCACAAGCATGACCCGATTGGCGTGCTCAAGCTGGAAGCAGCTGATTTCGGCACGATCGGCGAGCGGGTGAAGGCGCTAGGACTGCCGACGCTGGTGGTGCAGGAAGGCGGCTACGCGATCGAGGCGATCGGCGATTGCCTCGATGCGTTTTTGGGTGGGTTCATGGACTAGCATCCTTCTCCCCTCGGGGGAGAAGGTCCCGGCAGGGGGATGAGGGCGCTTTGACCGGGTAAAACGAAAAAGGGCCGCATGCGCGGCGGCCCTTCCTCATCCGTCAGCGCTTCGCGCTGCCACCTTCTCCCCCGGGGGAGAAGGGGCTGTCGCGGATAGCTACTCCGCCGCTTCGCGACGTGGCAGCACCCAATCCGGGCGGACCCAGTGGCAGGTGTAGCCAGCCGGATAACGCTCCAGATAATCCTGGTGCTCCGGCTCGGCCTCCCAGAAATCGCCCTCGGGCTTCACCTCGGTGACCACCTTGCCGGGCCAGCGGCCCGACGCATTCACCTCGGCGATCACCTCCTCGGCGATCTTCTTCTGGGTCTCGTCGACATAGTAGATGCCCGAGCGATAGCTGGTGCCGAGGTCGTTGCCCTGGCGGTTCAGCGTGGTCGGGTCGTGGATCTGGAAGAAGAACTCGACCAGCTGCCGATAGCCGATCCTGGCGGGATCGAAGATGATCTCGATGCCTTCGGCATGGGTCCCGTGATTGCGATAGGTCGCGTTCTTCACGTCGCCGCCGGTGTAGCCGACCCTTGTCGTCTCGACGCCGGGGAGCTTGCGGATCAGATCCTGCATGCCCCAGAAGCAGCCGCCTGCGAGTACAGCTCGTTCCGTCATGTCAAACCTCCTTGCTGCTGCCCAGATAAGCATCGACGCCCGAATTCGCCATGCCCGCGCATCTGGTTACAGAGCCTCAGATCACCGCCTCGATCAGGAATGGCCCTTTGCGGCCGAGCGCGCCCTTGAACAGCCTGGCGAATTCCTCCGCCGTCGTGGCGCGGCCGGCTTCGACGCCCATGCCCTTCGCCATCGAGACCCAGTCGAGCGCCGGCTCGTCGAGATTGAGCATCAGCTTGGCGTTGCGGCCGAAATCGTTGACGCCGACATTGCGCATCTCGCCATGCAGGATCGCATAGGTCCGGTTGGCGAAGACCACGGTGACGACGTCGAGGTTCTCGCGCGCCTGCGTCCACAGGCCCTGCACCGTGTACATGCCCGAGCCGTCGGCCTGCATGCCGATCACCTTGCGGTCGGGGCAGGCGACAGCCGCGCCGACGCAGAGCGGAATGCCCTCGCCGATCGAGCCGCCGGTGAGCTGGATGTAGTCGTGCTGCGGCGCGCCATGGCAGTCATAATAGAAGCTGCGGCCCGACGAGACGGACTCGTCGCAGATGATCGCGTTCTCCGGCAGGAGCCGCGCGACGATGGTGCAGACCTTGTCGGCATCGAGCGTGCCGGTCGGCAACGCTTGATCCGCCGCCTGCGGCGCGGCGATGAAGGCGGGCGGCGTCGTTCGTGCGGAGAGCTCGTCGGCCAAGGCCTCGATCGTCCCCGGCAGGTCGTCGCCCGGCACGGCGAGCTGCTCGACATGGCAGGTCTCATGCACGAGCCGGCCCGGCTTGCCCGGATAGGCGAAGAAGCCGACCGGCACCTGGGCGCCGATCAGGATGAGCAGGTCGATGTCCTTGAGCTGCTGCAGCGCCATGTCGATCGGATAGAACACCTTCGGGATGGCGACGCGGCCGGCGCCGCGCTCGATCCGGCCATTCGACATCTGCGCGAAGATCTGCGCGCCGGTCGCGGCGCAAACCCGCGCCGCCATCGCCATCGGCCCCTCACGCAGCGCCGAGCCGGTCAGCATGATCGCGGCGCGTGAGCCGTGTTTGCGCAGCAGGTCTGCGACTTCGCGGATCTGGGCTTGGTCGACCTGTTTCGGCGCCGGGACCTGCGTGCGCTTCAGCTCGGCCGGCTCGACGCTGCCCCAGGCGCAATCGGCCGGCAGGATCACGGTGGTGACGCCTGGCAAGGAGAGTGAGGCGGCATAGGCTTCGCCGATCGCCGGGCCGACATCCTCAGCGGAGGTGATGCGGCGCACGAAC
>PNLY01000056.1 GCA_013823325.1 Methylobacterium sp. | reverse complement strand
GGTGACACCCTTCTTGATCAGGTAATCCGGCGGCCGCATGTTCACGACCTCGGCCGCGCCGGGGTACCCGACCGGGCCGACGCCGCGGATGAAGAGAACCGTGTGCTCGTCGATCGCGAGCGCGGGGTCGTCGATGCGGTGGTGATAATCCTCCGGCCCGTCGAAGACGACGGCCTTACCCTCGAAGGCCATCGGGTCTTTCGGGTTCTCGAGATAGCGCTTGCGGAACTCCGGCGTGATCACCGAGGTCTTCATGATCGCCGAGTCGAACAGGTTGCCGGAGAGGTTGAGGAAGCCGGCCTCCTTCTTCATCGGTTCGTCATAGGCCTTGATGACCTCGCGGTCCCCGGAGAAGGCGCCTTCGCAGTTCTCGATATGGGTCTTGCCGTTGGCGGTGATCGCCGGCTTCAGCTTGCCCTTGGCGATCAGCTCGGCGATCACGGCGGGCAGGCCGCCGGCGCGGTAGTAGTCCTCGCCGAGATATTCGCCGGCCGGCTGCATGTTGACCAGCAGCGGCGTGTCGTAGCCGATCTTGGTCCAGTCCTCATTGTCGAGCTTGACGCCGATATGCTTGGCGATCGCGTTGACGTGGATCGGCGCATTGGTCGAGCCGCCGATCGCCGAGTTGATGACGATGGTGTTCTCGAAGGCCTCGCGCGTCAGAATCTTCGAGGGGATCAGGTTCTCCCAGACCATCTCGACGATGCGGCGGCCGGTCAGATAGGCCATCTCGTAGCGGTCGCGATAGGGCGCGGGGATCGCGGCGGCGCCGGGCAGGGTCATGCCCATCGCCTCGGCGAGCGCGTTCATGGTCGAGGCCGTGCCCATGGTGTTGCAGTGGCCCGCGGATGGCGCCGAGGAAGCGACCAGATCGACGAAGCCGCGATAGTCGATCTCGCCGGCGGCCATCATCTGGCGCGCCTTCCAGACGATCGTGCCCGAGCCGGTGCGCTCGCCACGGAAGGAGCCGTTCAGCATCGGCCCGCCCGGCAGGGCGATCGCCGGAATGTCGACGGTCGCGGCCGCCATGATCTGGGCCGGGGTGGTCTTGTCGCAACCGGTCGTCAGCACGACGCCGTCGATCGGGTAGCCGTAGAGGATCTCGACCAGGCTGAGATATTGCAGGTTGCGGTCGAGCGAGGCGGTCGGCCGCTTGCAGGTTTCCTGGATCGGGTGGATCGGGAACTCGAAGGGCACGCCGCCCATCTCGCGGATGCCGTCGCGGACGCGCGAGGCGAGCTCGAGGTGATGGCGATTGCAAGGGGCGATGTCGGAGCCGGTCTGGGCGATGCCGATGATCGGGCGGCCGGACTGCAATTCCTCGCGCGACAGGCCGAAATTCATGGTGCGCTCGATATAGAGCGCGGTCATGTCGGCATTGGCGGGATTGTCGAACCAGGCTTTCGAGCGCAATTGCTCCGGCTTGATCTTGCGGACCGGCTTCTCCCCAGGCGTCTTGCTCGTCGGCGTCTTGGCCATCCCGTCATTCCCTCTCATGGCCAGGCGGCATTCGCGCCGCTTCGGCATCGTCTTTAAATCGATTTGATCGACAGATCATGCCGATCGCAAGCGAAGTGGCAAGAACACTTGCCGCGGTTGCTGTATGCTGCATACAACGACTTGAGGCGCCGTGCCAATCGCTTGGTCGACGCCCTCGCCAGCAAAGGTCGCCCGGGCGCAGTTTGCAAGTGTTCCAAATGCGTCCCCGTCGCGACCGGGACGCAAGGAGCGGGCTTGCGCGGCTGCGGGCTTTGCGGCCAAGACAGGTTTGAGATACCGCGGCGGCTTGAAGACCGACGCGAGCGAAGAGGAAACCGCCATGACGCTGCACGTCGTCCCATCCTTCGGCCGGATCGGTGAGGAGAACGCCTTCGCCGTGCTCGCCCGCGCCACCGAGTTGCAGCGCCAGGGCAAGGACATCATCAATCTGGGCATCGGCCAGCCGGATTTCCCGACGCCGGAGCACATCGTCGAGGCGGCCGTGAAGGCGCTGCGCGACGGCCATCACGGCTATACGCCGGCGAACGGCATCCTGCCCTTGCGCGAGGCGGTGGCCGCCGACCTGCATAAGCGTTTCCAGGTCGAGGTCTCACCAGAGGAGGTGATGATCGTGCCGGGCGGCAAGGTCACCATGTTCATGGCGATCCTGATGTTCGGCGAGCCCGGCGCCGAAATCCTCTATCCCGATCCCGGCTTCCCGATCTATCGCTCGATGATCGAGTACACGGGGGCGACGCCGGTGCCGGTGCCGATCCGCGAGGAGAACGGCTTTGCCTTCTCCGCAGAGGAGACGCTGGCACTGATCACGCCGAAGACGCGGCTGCTGATCGTCAACTCGCCGGCGAACCCGACCGGCGGCGTCACGCCCAAGGCCGAGGTCGACAAGCTCGTCGCAGGTCTCGCGAAGTTCCCCGATGTCGCGGTGATGTCGGACGAGATCTACGACCAGATGCTCTATGACGGCGAGAAGCATGTCTGCCTCTTGAGCTATCCGGAAATCCGCGACCGGCTGATCCTGCTCAATGGCTGGTCGAAGACCTATGCCATGACCGGCTGGCGCATGGGCTTCTCGATCTGGCCGAAGCCGCTCTACGACAATGCGCGCAAGCTCGCGGTGAATTCGCATTCCTGCGTCAACGCCCCGGCGCAATGGGCGGGGCTTGCGGCGCTGACCGGCCCGCAGGACGCGGTCGCGATGATGCTGGCGGAGTTCGACCGGCGCCGGAAGGCGGTGGTGGCCGGGCTCAACGCGCTGCCGGGCGTCTCCTGCATCGTGCCGAAGGGCGCCTTCTACGCCTTCCCGAACGTGTCGCAGACCGGCTGGAAGGCGAAGAAACTGGCCTCGGCCCTGCTGGAGGAGACCGGCGTCGCCACGATCGGCGGGCCGGATTTCGGCGTGCATGGCGAGGGCTATATCCGGCTTTCCTATGCCAACTCGCTGGAGAATATCGAGCTGGCGCTCGGGCGGATGAGCGAGTTCCTCAAGAGCGCGAAGGCGGCCTGACCATGACGATCACCTGCCATCTGCGCTACGTCGTCGATCCCTACCAGCTGCCGGCCTTCGAGGCCTATGGCAAGGCCTGGATCAGGCTGGTCGAACGGTTCGGCGGCAAGCACCACGGCTATTTCATGCCGTCGGAGGGCACCTCCAACGTCGCGCTGGCGATGTTCAGCTTCCCGTCCTTCGCGGAATACGAGGCCTATCGCGAAGCCTCGTTCAAGGATGCGGAGTGCCTTGCCGTGGTCGCCGAGAACGAGGAGCATCGCTTCATCATCAGCTATGAGCGCAGCTTCTTCCGGCCGGTGTTCGAGGACGACCAGGGCGTCAAGCGCGCGCCCTGATCAGCCGGACGACTTGACCCGTCCCGGCACCAGCCGGACCTTGCGCGGCGCCGCCAGCCAGATCGCCGCCGCCGAGACGAAGCAGCAGGCGATGACCAGCAGGAAGGCGAGGCGGTAGCTGCCGGTGGCATCGTGGATCGTGCCGGCGAGCCAGGGGCCGGCCGCACCGCCGCCGAGCAGCGCAACCGTGACTGTCCCGAAGATCGCGCCGAAATGCGGCCCCTCGAAAATCTCGAAGACGATCGGACCCAGCACCGAAGTGATCGCATAGCCCAGGAAACCCTGCGCGATCACCATCACATAGAGCAGTACGGGCGAAGGCGTGTGCTCCAGCGCGATCAGCGCGGCATAGCAGATGGCAAAGCCCAGGCAGCCCGCCATCCAGATCCATTCGCGGCCGATGCGATCTGACAGGGCGCCGAGGCCGATCTGGCCGGGGATGGCGACGGCGCTGACCAGGCCCAGCGCCCAGGCGGCCATCAGCGGAGAAAAGCCGACCTCGATCAGGTACTTGGTCTGGTGGACCTGGACGGCGTACCAGGCGATCAGCGCGCAGAAATAGCCGATCATGATCCACCAGAAGCGCGTCGTGCGCAGCGCCCGCGCCAGCGTCCACTCGACCGCGACCCAGGCCGGATCGACCACCGCCGCCTTGCGCTGCGCGGCGACGGCGCCGGCCGGGCCAGTCTCGCCATCCGGCTGCAGGCCGAGATCCTGCGGCCGGCGCCGGACCAGCAGATTGAGCGGGCCGAGCAGGAACAGGACGAGCAGGCCCATGATCCAGCAGGCGGCGCGCCAGCCGTCCCGGCTGATAATCGATTGCAGCCAGGGCAGGAGCAGTAGCGCGCCGACGCCGACGCCGGAAAAGGCGATGCTGATGGCGAAAGCCCGGCGGCGCACGAACCAGTTCGGCAGGAACAGCGACTGCGCCGAGAAGCTCATCAGATTGGCGCCGCAGCCGACGAGGACGCCGAGCGTCAGATAGAGGTGCCAGGCGGCGCCGATCGCCCGCGCGATCAGCAGGCCCGCCGCCAGCATGGCAACACCGATCTCGATCACGACGCGCGGGCCGTGCCTGTCCATGACGCGACCAACGAAGGTGCTGGTCACGGCCGAGAGCAGGAAGCCGAAGGAGAAGGCGCCCGAGGCGAGGCCGCGATCCCAGCCGAATTCGTCGATCAGCGGCGGCAGCAGCAGCGAGAACGCCGTACGCGCGTTGACTGCCACCGCCATGGTGACGAAGGCGATGCCGATGACGAGCCAGCCATAATAGAACGGCAGGCGCGCCGACCAATGCGGGGTGCGTGATTGCATGCCGCATTGGATGGCTGGGCGCGCCGGGCGGTCAATCCATGCCCGGCGCACTGCAGACCTGCGTTACAGGTCAGGCCTTCGCGGCGCTCGCCGCGGCATCGATATTGGCGACGAGCTCGGCATCGAGGCCGAGCGAGCCGGCGAGGCCGGCGAGGAAGTCCTTCTCAGCCGGGGTGTCCGGATTGATGGCGATCCGGGCGGCCGTATAGATCTGCGCGGCGAGCTCGGGGGTCTCGGCGCCCTCGACCAGCGCGTCGACGCTGGCCGGGTTGGCCAGCTCGTTCGCGAGCCATTCATTGGCTTCGGCATCGAGGCCGGCCTCGCGGAGCCCGCCGAGGATGGCGTTGCGCTCGGCGTCGTCGATATGGCCGTCGGAGGCGGAGGCGGCGATCATGGCGCGGATGAAGAGCAGGGCATGCTCGTTCTTGGCCGCCTCGGGCTCGAAGCCGGAGCCGGCAGGGGCGGGCAGCGCAGGCTGCTGGTCGGCGCCGAGCAGTGGCTTGCCAGCCTGATAGTTCTGATAGGCCTTGTAGGCGAGGCCGCCGACCAGGGCGAGGCCGCCGAGCTTGGCGGCGGAACCAGCGATCGAGCGACCCGCGGACGTTCCGAAGATCAGTGCGCCGAGGCCGCCGAGCACGGCGCCGGCCGCGAGCTGATTGCCGCCGAGTATGCCCTTGGCCTGCTCGATCAGCTGCTCGGGCGTCTTGCCGCCGGAGAGCTGGCCGACGATGTCGGTCGCGTTCTGCTGCAGGCCGGTGTTGCGGGCGGCATCCTGCACGCCCTGGCTGGCCTGGCCGAAGATCTGGCCGGCCATGCCGGCGAGGCCGCCGGCGCCGCCGGCCTGCTGGACCTGCTGGGCGAGGTTGCCGAGCACGCCGCCCAGCCCGCCGGCCTGTCCGCCCTGGGCGCCGGCCTGGCTGCCCGCATTGACGAGGGCGTCGAGGAGGGACTTGGCGTTGAACATCGAGAGAGCTCCCTGATAGGTCTGCTGCCGTCGCAATCTAGGTATGCGTCGGTTGCGATGCTAGGGCCGCCATGTGATTGCGACGAGAGCATGACGCATGCGATCATCCGGCGGAAAAACACGTCGGGGCCTTGCCAACCCGAGTAAAATCCTTATACAGCCGGCCATCGCATCAGGCACGCATGTCGTTCGCTCGATGAGAGCCGGTCCGCCGGTTCGCGTCGCCTTCAGTTTTTTGACCGGTTTCGCCGCGAGGCGAGCCGATGGGAGTACGGGCTATGAAGATCCGCAATTCGCTGAAGTCGCTGCGCGCGCGCCATCGCGACAACCAGCTCGTGCGCCGCAAGGGCCGCGTCTACATCATCAACAAGGTCCAGAAGCGCTTCAAGGCGCGTCAGGGCTGAGGTTTCACGCGGCCTTGAAGGCCGCGCTGGAAGCTTCCTTGTCGAGATTGAAAGAGCGGGCTGCACATCGTGCGGCCCGCTTTTTTGGCTTGTGCTCAACTACGTTCTCCAGCGATCTCGCTGGGCTGTGAATTGACGCCGGGCTGCAGCAGGCCCAGTTTGAGGGCATGAGACTCGTTCGTCTTGCCCGCCTTGCATTGATTCCTGGGCTGCTGCTCACGGCTGCGCCCGCAGCCTTTGCGCAGGACAAACCGCTGCGTGACGGCGCCGTGCCGCATGCCGACCGCGACGACAAGCCGAACCTGCCGGAAACGCCGCCGCGCGGCCAGGCCGTGACGCTCGACAAGCTGTTCGAGCGGCTCGCCGCCGCCAAGACACCGGAAGAGGCCAAGGGAATCGCCAATCTGATCCAGCGGCGCTGGGCCCGTTCGGGATCGGACACGGCCGACCTGCTGATGACGCGGGCGCAGGATGCGCTGAAGGCGCGCGAATTGCCGCTGGCGATCGAATTGCTCGACCGTGTGATCACGCTCGAGCCCGATTGGGCCGAGGGCTGGAATCAGCGCGCCAATGCGCTGTTCCTCGCGGGCGACCCGATTCGCTCGCTGCTCGACATCGCCGAGACGCTGAAGCGCGAGCCGCGCCATTACGGCGCGATGATGGGGCTCGGCACGATCCTGCGCCAGCAGGGCGACGACAAGCGCGCCATGGTCGCCTATCGGCGGGCGCTCGCGGTCTATCCGCAGCTCGACGCGGTGAAGGACGCGGTCGAATCGCTCAAGCTCGAGGTCGATGGCCGCGACGCCTGATATGCGGAACGTCGTGCTCGGGCTTGACCCGAGCATCTCATGCCGGATGACGCTCCCCGCCGGCATCTTCTCATCCTGAGGTTCTCGGATCGGCGCTTCGCTGCGTCCGAGAATGACGCGTGATCGTGGTCTTGCCATTTGGCAGTATTTTATCTATATTCTGCCAAATGGAGATAGCCCGATGAGCCAGCTCTCGCCGGTTCCGACCTCGCCCGATGCCTTCTCGCCCGCTGCGATCACCGAGGCCGAGGCCGCCGCGATGTTCCGCGCGTCGGTGAACCTATTCCGGCTCTGGGGTTTGACGGATGAGGAGGCGGCCGTGCTGCTCGACCAGCCGGTGCGCAGCTATCGGCGCTGGAAGGCTGGCGAGATCGGCCGGATCGATCGCGATGCCAAGGCGCGGCTCTCCAATCTGATGGGCATCCACAAGGCGCTGCGCCTGATCTTCCGCGAGCCGCAGCGCGGCTATGCCTGGATCAAGGCGGCCAACGAGGCCTTCGCCGGCAAGTCGGCGCTGGAGGTCATGCTCGGCGGCGAGCTCACCGACCTGATGCGGGTGCGACGCTATCTCGACGCGGAGCGCGGGCTCTGGTGAGCGCCGGGGATTTTCCGGTCGCGCAGGTCGCATGGCCCGGCGCGGTCCGCATCATCCGCAGTGCCTTCCCGCCGATCGATCTGTTCGAGGATATCGCCGACCCCGCCGACTGGCCGCTGCTGATCCTGGCGGAGATGAAGACCAATCCGCGGCTGATGGAAACGATCGGCAATCTCGATCTGGTGCCACCCTCCCGCCGCGTCTCCGGCCCGGGCGCGAGCTGGCTGATGGCGCCGTTCACCCATGTCAGCCGCGACCGGCCGAGCCGCTTCAGCGATGGCAGCTTCGGCGTGCTCTATGTCGCCGAGAGCTTCGAGACGGCCCTCTTCGAGACGATCCACCATCACGGTCGCTTCATGGCGCGTACTAGAGAAGCACCTGGCTGGACCTCGCAGTTCCGCGAGCTGGTCCTGTCGGTCGACGCCGACTTGCACGATCTGCGCGGCGAGCGGGCAGGGGAGAGCGCGTTATTGCGGCCGGACGATTACGCGGAAAGCCAGGCGCTCGGGGCGAGGCTCCAGGCGGCCAAGTCGGACGGGGTCGTCTATCCGAGCGTGCGCCGCGGGGGAGGGGAGTGCACCGGGCTGTTCTGGCCCGACCTCGCCAGTAATCCCGTCCAGGGCAGGCATCTCGACTATCACTGGAACGGCGAGCGGGTCGACCTCTATCGCGAGGCCGGGACGGGGAAGGTGTTCCGGATCGGGTAGGCGAGGCTTGGTTGCGCGGGATGCGAAGCTTGCTGATGGGAGAGCGGTCTCGCGCTGCGAGCAGGCCTCCCCGGCGCCAGGCAATCTGGTCGGTCGATGAGGTGCAGCCTATAGGGCCCGCATCCGACGGAGCATCGCCTTGCGTATCATGTGCCTGAATGGCTGGGGTGGGACCCTGCACGAGGAGGCGCGCAGCTATCTTGCGCGGGAAGCGCCCGATGTCCTTTGCCTCCAGGAGGTCGTTCAAACGCCGGCGACAGCGAAGGAGTGGCTTGTCTATCGCGATGGCGACCATGTCCTGCCGCAGCGCGCCAACTTCTTTCGGGACGTGTCGGACGCTCTGCCGGAGCATGTCGCGATCTTCTGCCCGGCGGCTCAGGGCATTCTCTGGGACGGCGAGGATACCGTGCCCTCGCAATGGGGGCTCGCGACCTTCGTGCACCGCCGATTTCCGATCATCGGGCAGGTGCAAGGTTTCGTGCACAAGGGCTTTTCCCCGGATGGCTATGGCGAGCATCCGCGCTCGCGCAGCACTCATGTCGTCCGGATCCACGATTTCGATCGCGGCTGGCCGATCACCATCGCGCATATGCACGGGTTGAGAGACCTGAAGGGCAAGATCGACACGCCGGAGCGTCTCGAACAGGCCCATCGCTTCGTCGCGTTGATCGAAGCGGTGGCACAACCGGGCGACCGGCTTGTCGTCTGCGGCGACTTCAATGTCGAGCCCGGCAGCCGGACCTTCGAGATTCTGGCTGGCCTCAAGGTGAAGGACCTCGTCGTCGGCCGCGGCCATTCCGATACCCGGACGTCCCACTACAAGAAGTCTGGCCGCTATGCCGACTACATGCTGGTGAACGAGGCGGTCGAGGTTCTCGCTTTCACGGTCGTCGAACAGCCTGAGGTTTCGGACCACAGGCCGCTGCTGCTCGAGATCTAGGCTCAGGACCCCTTAATCTGGAGCAGCGCTACAAGGTCGAGAACCTCGTCGCCAAGCTCAAGGACCGGCAGCGCATCGCGACACGAGACGATCGATGCGCCCACGCATTCTTTTCAGCCATCTGCATCGCAGCAGCCGTAATCGTCTGGCTCTGATCAATCAGTCCCCAGCCCAGATGCGCTGCCTACCGCCTGCAGGGAACCGCCGGACTTTGCCCGAATGCCGGCCATAGCCCGGTTTTCTTCGCGTCGGCATAGTAGCCGTCGCACATGGAAATCTGGCTTCCCGTCGAGCGGCTGACGCAGCGCTGGTGAATGGCGGCACAGGTGTACATCTGCTGTTGCTGCGCCTGCTGCTGTCCCCTTTGCTGCTGGCTGAGGGCAGGGGCGACGAGCAGGGTCAGCCCCGCCGCCGCCGTTCCGCAGATGATCGCCCGATGTGCCCGCTTATGCATGACGAGACCTCCCAGTGGCCCGCTCGAAAGCGTTACTCCGGACCGGCAGAGGACTCGTTCGTGGCGCGCCGGCGCGGTGACCGGGGGGATCGTTGCCGATCCTGACTGTCTCCGAACCTCCCAGATGAGAGGTGACGGCAGGCCTATTCGAGTTATTTGGCCTTGGGGAGTGCGCTACCGGAGAGCAGGGCCACCAGCTCGGTCTGGCGGCTGACGCCGGTCTTGGCGAAGACGCCTTTCAGGTAGAAGCGCACAGTCTCGCGTGACAGTCCGAGCGCGGCGGCGATCTCGTCGGTCGAGCGGCCTTCCGACAGGCCGCGCGCGACCCTCGCCTCCGAAGCCGTCAGGTCGAAGAGGCCGGTGAGAAGCTCGGCCGTAGGCGATGTCGGACGGTCGAGCTGCGTGACGATCAGCAGGGCCTTCGCCCCGTTGAAGATATCCCTCGCGCCGCCGGGCAGCGGCAGGACATGGAGAACGCCGGCGGCCGTCTCGCCGGCTGGCGGCAGCGGGATCGAGTTCGTATTCTCGCGCCGTCCCAGAGCGGCCAGCGTGGTCGCCAGCAGCTGGCTGCTGGCTGGGTCGGCCAGGCCGAGCTTGCCATGAGCGAGGAAGACGATCTGCCGGGGCAGGGCCTGAATGGCCTGGTTCGCGGCCAGGACACGGTCTCCGGCGCCGAGCACCGCGGCCGGCATCCCGGCCTGGCCGAGGGCTTCGACGATCGCCTTTGCTCTTTCCAGGCCGAGCCTGGTCGAGAGGGCGGCGGCACGGGCGAGGTGCGGACGAATGGCATCGAGCCGCGCGAGTTCCTCGGCCGAGGCCGGTCCGTCGGCGAGGCGCCTTTCCAGATCGAACACCGCAAGGTCGCCATTGGGCATCGGCAGGACGGTGCCGGCCGCATAGCCAAGACCTTTGGGGAAAAAGAAGGTCGTGTACATAGCGCTCCGCTCCATTTCGGCGCGCCCGTACAATTGGTGATTTCCGAAGAAACCATGATGCTTGGCAGCGATGCCATGCTTCAATCTGATATTGTCGTCCTGAGCCTCGCGGTTCGCGAGAAAGTCTTCGAACAGGCCGTGCACGTCGTCAGAGCTGGTCCAATGCGTGATCTGCCTCGCGGCGGTCGTGAACAGGATGCCGCCAAAGCAGCCCCCCAGCGCCGAAACGTCATGCAGGACTCCCGGCCATAATTCGGGAACGATCGCCGCTTCGTAAATGCGATCAATCAATGACTCCCGGTCCACCATCGCCTGTCGCCCGACCAGTAATAGTCTGAAACACTATTTTCTGCTTGGAACCCTGCCGATTGTCCATTGCGGCACTCCGTTTTCTGCGGCGGGCTGCTTCCCCCTTCGGCCGGACAGTTCCCGCCTCGGCGGGCTTGAATTCGTGGCGGCGCGGATCGTTGCTGCTGCCATCTTGGCGACGCCGGCCATGTGAGGATCATATCGAAGCTCGGTTCGGCGCCGCTGCGGCTCGAGCTGTTCCGAAAGACCGGGAATGGAGGCTTTGCAGCGTGGCCAAGCTCGTCTTCGGAATGAACCTGTCCCTCGACGGCTATGTCGATCACGAGGCGTTTGCGCCCGATGCCGTGCTCTTTCGGCACTGGATCGAGCATGTGCGGGGCCTGGCGGGCAGCATCTACGGCCGCCGCATGTACGAGATCATGCGCTATTGGGACGAGGACCATCCCGACTGGAGCGAGGACCTGCGCGACTTCGCGGTGGCATGGCGGCGCCTGCCGAAATGGGTCGTGTCGCGCTCGCTGACGTCGGTCGGCCCCAACGCGACACTCGTCGCGGATGACATGGCGGCGGCGATCCGCAGGCTGAAGGATGAGCTGGCCGGCGAGATCACGGTGTCCGGACCGAAGCTGGCGCAAAGCGTGACCGAGCTTGGTCTCATCGACGAGTACCGGCTCTACTTCCACCCGCATGTGTTGGGCCACGGCACGCCGTTCTTCGCCGGCCCCGGGCCGCCGCTGCGCCTCGTCGCCAGCGATCGCATCGGCGAGAGCGTGATCAGGCTGACGTATGTTCCTGCTTAGTCACACGCCTCGCGTGGCTGATGCGGATCAAGATCCTTGCTCTGCGCGGCTCTGTGCCTTTGCGAGCGCACAAGGTTCGACGGATAGCCATGTTCAGTTGCGCGAATGATTGGGGCCAACCTGTTGCGCTCGATATAAGAAATTGCCATTGCGCCGGAAGAAATATAGTATTCTCTCCGGACTGTACCACCAATTTTTGCCTTCGTAGTATGTTTTGACAATATTTGGTGCAATGATATCTAGATTGTCGTAGGGGTGCCGCCATGTTGATTTTGCGTGCATTTTTACTAATTTTACGCCGGAGCTGCCGCTCAAGAAGTTGAAGGTTTCCCAAGTTTTTGGGCTGTTCGCATCATTTATGATAAATCCAATCGATTTATTCGGCCACTCAGCTGAGCATGTTTGGATAACATTTACGTCATATTCTAGTAATGTAAGTGCTTTATTGCAAACAAGAGAAGGTATTAGATATACTAAATTTGATTTAGATCTGAACGCAATTGCATCACCATAATATGATTTGCATCCACCCGAATTAATTGCCCCAATGCTAGAAATGGCATGCTGCATAATCACATTTGATTTGATGGTTTCGTCTCCAATTTGCAGCTCGGCGTCCACGCGATACTGTGCTTTAACTGTACAGAGTGGGTTCATTGCGTTTGGGGGAAGCGCCCAGAAAGCCAACGCGCCAATCGCGCAGACGAGAAGAAGTACAGAAGTTCGCCGACTCGGCTTGAGTTTGGAGCCGAGAGCTTGGATAGGTGTGACCATTCAAACCTTCCATAAATTTTTTGCCCTGCCGTCGAGCGGGCTTATCGATCGTCAGCGCTGCCATCTTCTGCGTGATTGTGAATTTTATCGGGTGAGTGAACGAAAGGACTCTTAAGGGCCGAAAGCAGACGCGCAAAAAGCCCGCCGCTACACCCTCACGGCCTTCGCCTTCCGGTCCGCCCCGCCGAACACCCTAAGATACCGCGCGATCTCGGCCGGGTCGCCGGTCGCCTTGTTGGGGTTGTCGGAGAGCTTCACCGCCGGGCGGCCATTGGCGCTGACGACCTTGCAGACCAGCGAGATCGGGTCGAGATCGGGCGTGCCGACCGGCGAGCAGCCGACGAAATCGTTGGTCAGGTTGGTGCCCCAGCCGAAGCCGGTGCGGACCCTGCCATGGAAATGGCGATAGGCCTCCTCGATCGAGTCGATGTCCATACCGTCGGAGAAGATCAGCAGCTTGCTCTTCGGATCGCGCTCCTGGGCTTGCCACCAGGCGATGATCTGCTCGCCGGCCTCGATCGGTGGGGCGCTGTCGGGGCGAAAGCCGGTCCAGTCGGCGAGCCAGGACGGGGCGTCGTCGAGGAAGGCGGTGGTGCCGAAGGCGTCGGGCAGCACGATCAGGAGGTTGCCGCCATAGACCTGGCGCCATTCGTCGAGCACGCGATAGGGCGCGCGCTTCAGCTCCTCGTCGCTGTCGGCCAGCGCCGCCAGCACCATCGGCAGCTCATGGGCGTTGGTGCCGATCGCCTCGAGATCGTTCTCCATGGCCAGCAGCACGTTGGAGGTGCCGGTGAAGGTCGGCCCCAGCCCCTCCTTCAGCGCCTCGACGCACCAGCGCTGCCAGAGATGGCCGTGGCGGCGGCGCGTGCCGAAGTCGGAAATGCGCAGGTCGGGCAGCTTCTTCAGCCGCTCGACCTTGTCCCAGAGCTTCGACTTGGCGCGGGCATAGAGCACGTCGAGGGCGAAGCGGTCCCAGGTCTTCAGCGCCTGGCGCGAGCGCAGTTCGTTGACGATGGCGAGCGCCGGAATCTCCCACATCATCGAATGCGTCCAGGGGCCGGCGAAGGTCAATTCGTATTGGCCGTCGACCTTGCGCAGCTCGTAGTCGGGCAAGCGGAACTCGGCGAGCCAGGCGATGAAGTCGGGCGTGAACATCTGGGTCTTGCCGTAGAAGCTGTTGCCGGCGAGCCAGATCAGCTCCTTCTTGGTGAAGCGCAGCCCGCGGGCATGGTCGAGCTGGGCGCGCAGCTCGGCTTCCTCGATCACGTCGGCGAGGCGGATCTGCTTCGAACGATTGATCAGGCCGAAGGTGACCTGCACCTCCGGATGAAAGCTCCTGATCATCTGCAGCATCAGCAGCTTGTAGAAATCGGTGTCGAGCAGGCTGCGGATGATCGGATCGAGCCGCCAGCTGTGGTTATAGGTCCGGGTGGCGATGTCGGTGAGGGCCATGGGGGTCGCTGGCTGCTGATACGGACGGATCAAGCAGTAGAGCAGGGGAGAGCCGAGGGGAATGGCGGCTGGCGACGCAATGGCGTTCCAGTCCGGGCTCCGTCGCGCGGGCTCATAATCATCCCTGATTGATCTTCTCCGATCGATAAACAACGATAGGGCATCGCGTAGCCGTCGGGACGAGCCGGTGAACATCAACCAGATCGAAGCTTTCCTGGTGCTGGCGGAGTGCCTCAGCGTCACCGAGACCGCCAGGCGGATGCACTGCACGCAGCCGGCCGTGACCATGCGCATCCGCATGCTCGAACAGGAGCTCGATACGGTGCTGTTCGACCGGATCGCCAAGCGGATGCATCTGACGCAGCAGGGCGTGGCCTTCCGCGATTATGGGCTGCAGGTCGTCAATGCGCTCGGCGCGGCGCGTGAGCATCTGCGCCAGATGGGCGATCCGCTCAGCGGCACCATCCATTTCGGCGCCAGCAACTTCATCGGTGTCTATCTCGTCCCGGCGATCATCGCCCAGCAAAAGCAGCGTGCGCCGAAGCTGGCCTTCGAGCTCGACATTGCCTCCTCCGCCGAGCTGATCCGCCGGCTCGAGGCCAACAGCGTCGAATTCCTGATCGTCTCCGACCAGATCGAGCTCGATTCGCAGCGTTTCCTGTTCCGAGATTTGTGCCGCGACGAGCTCGTGCTGATCACGGCGCCGGACCATCCCTTTGTCCGGCGCGACGAGGTTGCGCCGGGGGAGCTCGCCAAGGAGACATTCCTGATCAAGCCCGAGCCCTCGGCGACGCGGCAGTTCCTGATGGAGCGCATGCGCCGTAGCGGGATCAGGCTCGGCCCGGAAATGCACATTTCCAGCCTGGAGGCGATCAAGCAGGGCGTAATGCACGGCCTCGGCGTCTCGATCGTCTCGCGGATGGCGGTGGCGCAGGAGATCGCCGGCGGGCTGCTTGCTGGAGTGCCGATCGCGGGCGCCAGCTTCGAGCGCGGCATCAGGATCGTGCATCATCGCGGCAAGCTGCTCTCGCCGGCGACGGCGCGCTTCCTCGACCTCCTGGTCAGCGAGCCTTTGCCGGGGCGGTTCGCGGCGCTGCGCTGATATCAGTCGGCCACGTCCAGATCGGGCGTGAAGGCACCGAGGTTGTAGGCTTCGAGTCGGGGCGCCGCCGCGTTCCCGTCGGCGAAATCGAAGATCGTCAGCGTGCCCGGCGTCACCGGCAGGATCTGGTGCGGTGCGAGGCCGAGCAGCACGTTGCAGGCGGCGCGGACGACGCCGCTATGGACGATGGCGAGGAGATCGCCGCCGCCGCGCCCGACCCAGTCGGCGAGGGCATCGCGGATGCGCGTCGTGAATTGCTGCCAGCTTTCGCCGCCGGCCGGGGTCAGGCGGCCGGCGCGCCAGGCGGCATAGTCGTCGAGTTGGCTGGCGATCAGTTCGTCCTTGGCGCGTCCGGTCCAGGCGCCCATGTCGAGCTCGCGCAGGCGCGGCTCCAGCACGGCGTCGCCATAGCCGACGAGAAGCGCGGTCTGGCGGGCGCGGCCGAGATCGGAGGAGATGACCCTAGCCGGGGCGAGCGTGCGCAGGCTCGGCGCGATCGCCTGCGCCTGGGCGACGCCGCGCTCGGAGAGCGGCGAGTCGTCATGGCCCTGCAGGCGCTTCTGCGTGTTCCAGAGGGTTTCGCCATGGCGAAGCAGGATCAATCTCATCGGATCGGCTCTGTCGTGGGACTCCCCGGACCATCTTTTGCAGGACGATAGCTGGGGCATGTTCAAAACAAAAATTTAATATCTTTATTTACTTGATAATGGATTGCTATGAACTTGCAGGGTGAGCTGCGAGTGTCGGGACCACGGAAAACGCCCGGACCGAGAACGATCCGGGCGCTGCTATGTTGGTCGGGTCGCTCAGAGGCGAACGGAGTGACTGCTCACGCCTGCTCGACATGCTCCTTCGCGACGAAGGCGATGCGAACCATGTTGGTCGCGCCGGGCGTGCCGAAGGGGACGCCGGCGACGACGATCAATCGGTCGCCCTCGGCGGCAAAACCCTCGCGCACCGCGAATTTGCAGGCGCGGAAGGCCATGTCGTCGATGTCGCTGGCGTCTTTGGTCACCACCGAATGCACGCCCCAGACCAGAGTGAGCCGGCGCGCCGTGGCAGCGTTCGGCGTCAGTGCGACTACGGTCGAATTCGGGCGCTCGCGGGCGATGCGGAAGGCGGTCGAGCCCGAGGAAGTCCAGGCGGCGATCGCCTTGAGATGGAGCGCGTCGGCGATCTCGTGCGCGGCCTTGGCGATGGCGTCGGCGCCGGTCGCTTCCGGCTCGGCCTTCTGCGATTCCAGGATGGAGCGGTAGATCGACTCGCTCTCTACCTCCTCGGCGATGCGGTTCATCATGGTGACCGCCTCGATCGGGTACTGGCCGGCGGCGCTCTCGGCCGAGAGCATAACGGCGTCGGCGCCCTCGAAGACGGCGGTGGCGACGTCGGAGACCTCGGCGCGGGTCGGGACCGGCGCGGTGATCATGCTCTCCAGCATCTGGGTTGCGACCACGACCGGCTTGCCCATGCGCCGCGCCATGCGGGTCATGCGCTTTTGCGTGCCCGGCACCTTCTCGATCGGCATTTCGACGCCGAGATCGCCGCGCGCCACCATGATCGCGTCGGAGGCCTCGATGATCTCCTCGAGCCGGGCCACCGCCTGCGGTTTCTCGATCTTGGCGAGCGCCAGCGCCCGGCCGCGGACGATCTTGCGCAGATCCGCCATGTCTTCCGGCCGCTGCACGAAGGAGGCTGCGATCCAGTCGACGCCGATCTCGGCCGCGGCTTCGGCGTCGGAACGGTCCTTCTCGGTCATGGCCGAGACCGGGATCGTGGTGTCGGGGAGGCTGACGCCCTTGCGCGAGGAAAGCCGGCCGCCGACGATCACCTTGGTCACCGCCTGCTTCGGCGAAGCCTTCTCGACGACGAGGCGGATCTTGCCATCGTCGAGGATGAGATGATGGCCGGGCTCCAGCGCCGTGAGGATCTCGGGATGCGGCAGGTGCACGCGCTTGACCGTTCCGGGCGCCGGGTCGGCGTCGAGGATGAAGCGGGCATCCTTCTCCAGCATCACGCCGCCATCGCCGCCGAACTGGCCGACGCGCAGCTTCGGCCCCTGCAGATCGGCGAGGATGCCGACCGGGCGGCGGAATTCCTTCTCCAGCCCGCGCAGCATCGCGACCCTGGCCGGCAGGTCCTCGCGCTGGGTATGGCTCATATTGATGCGGAAGACGTCGACGCCCGCCTTGAACAGGGCGGCGCACATCTCGGGAGTGGACGAGGCCGGCCCCAGCGTCGCGATGATCTTGATCCGCCGTTCCCGCCTCATCACGTCATTCCCCCTTCAAAAAACCATATGGGCCCGCTTCCAGCAGGCCTCGCCGATTCAACCGATTAGGGCAAGCGATTTGCTGCACCGCAATCACGGGCGCGGCGCGGCGCCGGCCGTATCGGTGAGCTGGATCGTCCAGCCCTTCTGCTCGCCGGTGTCGACCTCGAAGAAGCCGGAGCGCTCATAGCCGCGCGCCAGGCAGTCCTCGATGCCGCGGATGGTGAATTCCTTGTTGCGCGTGCACATGACGGACTTGCCGGTCCACTCGCCGCCCTTGTCGTAGTCGACGGCGTGGACGTAATAGAAGCGCGCCGCCAACGTGCCGCGCAGCAGGGTCTCGCAGGCGCGCGGCGCCAGGTTCCACCAGCCCTCGGTGACCCAGCCCTGGGCATCGCGATAGCCGAGCGCGATGCCGACGCGACTGCCGGTCGTGTTGCACATGCGCAAATCCGCCAGCGCCGGGCCGGCGCCGGCCAGGAGCAGTCCTCCGGCCAGCAGGATCGAATGGAAACGTGCGCTTCGGCTCATGAATTGGTTCTTGGGTCGATCAGAATCACGCGGCAATCGTTGACATTGGTCAGGGTCGGGCCGGTCTGCAACAGGTCGCCGAGAGCCGAGAAGAAACCGGTCGAGTCGTTCTGGGTCAGCGATTGGGCAGGATCGAGGCCAAGAGCGCGGGCGCGTGCCAGCGTCGTCTCGTCGATCACGGCGCCGGCCGGGTCGGTCGCCTCGCCGCCGCCGCCATCGGTGCCGTCGGTGTCGCCGGAGAGCGCAACGATGCCGGGCTCGCCGGCGAGCGCGATCGCCAGGGCGAGCGCGAATTCCTGGTTCGGGCCGCCGCGGCCATTGCCTGCGATGGTGACGGTGAGCTCGCCGCCGGAGATCAGCGCGGCGCGGCGGCCGGCAGCCTTGAGCTCGCGTGCACGCTTCGACTGGGCGGCCGCGACGTCGCGCGCCTCGCCTTCCAGATCGGGGCCGAGATCGATCGGCTCGTAACCGGCTTCGGCGGCAGCCTTGACCGCTGCGGCGATGGCGTCGGCCGGGCGGGCGACGATGCGGTATTCGCTGCCGGCGAAGGCGGGATCGCCCGGCTTGGGCGTCTCGCTGGCATCGTCGGCGAGCAGAGCCTGCGCGGCCGGAGGCAATGTCAACCCGTAGCGGGCGGCGATGGTGCGGGCATCGGCCATCGTGCTCGGATCCGGGACGGTCGGGCCAGAGGCGATCGCGGCGGGGTCGTCATGCGGCACGTCGGAGACGGCGAGGGTGAGCAGCTTCCCCGGTGCGGCGGCGAGGGCGAGCCGGCCGCCCTTGATGCGCGAGAGCCGCTTGCGGACGATGTTCATCTCGCCGATCGGCGCGCCCGAGCGCAGCAATGCCTTGTTGACCGCCTGCTTCTCGGCCAGCGCCAGCGCGCCGGCCGGTGCGACCCAGTTGGCCGAGCCGCCGCCGGAGAGCAGCACCAGGACGAGATCGTCGGCGGTGGCGGAGGCGGCGAGTTCGAGCGCGCGTGTCGCGCTGGTTATGCTGCCCTCGTCGGGCACGGGGTGGCCGGCGGCCAGCATCGGGATATGGCGGGTCTGTGCCTCATAGCCGTGGCGGGCGACGGCATGGCCGAGGAGGCGCTCGGGCGGCAGCCTCAGCGCATCGAGATAATACGCCTCCGCCAGCTGCGTCATGCTGCCCGCGGCCTTGCCGGCGGCGAGCAGGATCAGGCGCCCGTTAGGCGGCGGCGGAGGCAGATGCGCGGCGAGCCAGCTGCGCGGATGGGCTCTGTCCACGGCCGCGTCGAAGATCCGGCGGGCGATCCGATGCCGCTCCGCGATTGCGTCCTGCCGCTGCTCCAAGCGTCTTCCCCGTGCGAATCTGCTGCTGGCACTCGACTTTCGTCTTAGCCCCTTATCGGCCCCTTACTAGAGCATGTCCGGTGAAAGTGGATACCGGATTTGCGATCAGGATATGTTCCAGGATGTAGTGGTCGCTGGAATTCTTGTCGCGCGTCGTTCCAGGCAAGCCGAAAGCGCGCTATGCCGCGCGGGCGTGGGCAAAGCTCGCGATGTGACGGGATGGTCCGAGGTCATGATGCGTGCGGACGAGGGCTTGCAGGGCGGTGTTCCGGCGCGGCAGCCCGGCGATGTCGAGATCATTCCCGGCGATCCGGCGACGGGCGTCCTGCTGCTCTGCGACCATGCGACGAATGCGATCCCGGCCGAGCTGAACCTGCTCGGTCTGCCGCCGCAGCAGCTCGAACGCCACATCGCGTACGACATCGGCGCGGCCGAGATGACGCGCGCGATGGCGCAGGCACTCGGCGCTCCCGCCGTGCTCAGCAATTTCTCGCGCCTGCTGATCGATCCCAATCGTGGCCGAGACGACCCGACCCTGGTGATGCGGATCTCCGATGGCGCGATCGTGCCGGGCAATGCCCGCATCGACGAAGCCGGCATCGCCGAGCGGATCATGCGCTATTACGCGCCCTATGACGCGGCCATCGACGCCGCGGTCGAGGCGGCGCTCGCGGCCGGCCATCCGCCGGCGATCGTCTCGCTGCACTCGTTCACACCCTTCTGGAAGGGCGTGCCGCGGCCCTGGCATGCCGGCGTGCTCTGGGACAGAGAAGGGCGGCTCGCGCAGGCGCTGATCGCTGCGCTGCAGGCGGAGGGCGATCTGATCGTCGGCGACAACGAGCCCTATAATGGCGGCCTGCCGGGCGACACGATCGACCGCCATGCCACGCGCCGCGGCCTCCTCGACGCGCTGATCGAGATCAGGCAGGACCTGATCGGCGAACCACATGCCGCCCGTGCCTGGGGCTTCAGGTTGGCGCGATTGCTGCCGGGAGCGCTGGCTGCGGCGCGAGATCACGTCGCATTCTGACGGCTCCGTCAAAATGCGAAAAACGTCATCGATTCTCAGAGTTTAGAGCATTGCTTACGCGAAAAACCGGTACCCACTTTTTCGCGCAATGCTCTAGAGATGTGAACTGCGGGCCGTTCTGGCTTGACCTCGCCGCCCATCCTTGCGAACCCCTGCGGCCAATTTCCGAAGAAGGGTTTTGAGAATGGACGATCCGGTTGCAGGCGATCAGCTCAAGAGCATCGTGCAGCGCATCGAGCGGCTCGAGGAAGAGAAGAAGACGATCGCCGACGACATCAAGGAGGTCTATGCCGAGGCTAAGGGCAACGGCTACGACGTCAAGGTACTGCGCAAGGTGATCGCGCTGCGCAAGCGCGACCTCGACGAGCGCAAGGAGGAGGAGGCGATCCTCGACCTCTATCTGCAGGCGGTCGGCGAGAGCGCCTGAGACGGATGCGCGAGCCTTCGCGCATCGAGCCTTCGCGCATCATGTCATGATCAAACTGGAATCGTTTCGGCCGACGACTCGCGGCCAGAAGAGACGATTCCGGTCGCCCGAGCGATTCAGCTCGACCTCAGGGGCTTTCGGCCCGCTCCCCCGAGCGCCAGCCGGCGGCGATCTCCCGCAGCGCCGCGATGAAGATCTGGGCCGACAGGGACAGGACGGCGTCGGCACGCGTGGTCAGGCCGACCGGCCCCAGCGTGTCCTCGGTATGGGCCGGCAGCAAGGCGAGCTGGCCGCTGGCGACGTCCTCGGCGACCACACCTTCTGAAATGAACCAGATCGCGTCGGTCTGCCTGAGATAGCCGCGGGCGAAGGAGTCGGAGACGGTCTCGATCACGCCCGAGCGTGGTTGGATCGAATTGGCGATCATGTAGCGCTCGACCGTCGAGCTGATCACCGAGCCCGGCGGCGGCATGAGCAATTGATGCTGCGCGATCGCGGCCGGGGCGAAAGCCTTCGCATCGAGCAAGGGGTGCTCCGGCCGGACCACCAGGCCGATCCGCTCGGAATAGAGGTGCTCGAAATTGAAGCCTGTCATCGTCTCCGGCGCGGCCATGCGCCCGATGACGAGATCGAGGTCGCCGAGCCGCAGCTGCGTCATGAGCACGTCGTTTGCCCCGGTCACGACCCGGGGCCTCAGGCGCTCATAGCGTTGCGTCACATGGGCGATGGTCGCCGGCAGGATCCGGGCCGAGGCCGTCGGCAGCGCCCCGACGGTGAAGGCATGCTCCGGCGACATCTCGTCGCCGCCGATCATCCGCACGCCCTGCTTCAGAGCCGTGACGCTGGCGCTGGCATAGCGCAGGAATATCTCGCCGGCGCCGGTGAGCAGCATGGTCCGGCGATTGGGCTCGAACAGGGTCACGCCCAGGAGCTCTTCGAGCTCCTGCACGGTCTTGGAGATCGCGGGCTGGCTGACATGAAGCACCGCAGCCGCCTTGACGACGCTCTTCAGCCGCGCGACCTCGATGAAGCAACGGAGGTGGCGGAACTTGATCCGCCGATCCATCGCTGACAGGAGTGGCTCAGCCATGGCTCGATAACCCCCCAGTTATTATCCTAGGCAGTGATTTCATTTAACATAAGAGTTTCGCTGCTGCATATTCCCGGCACAGGCAGCGCCGGCAGCTTTGGCACCGGCGGCCAAGGCAAGAAGACAATCGCCTTCGTCGCGTCCGGCGACGAGTGGACTTTGAGGAAACAACAAGGGTTTTCCCGCATGAGCGAAGCCTTCATCTGCGCCTATGTCCGCACGCCGATCGGCCGTTTCGGCGGCTCCCTGTCTTCCGTGCGGGCGGACGATCTCGGCGCCGTGCCGCTGAAGGCCTTGGTCGAGCGCAATCCGGGCGTCGATTTCGGCGCCGTCGACGACGTGATCTTCGGCTGCGCCAATCAGGCGGGTGAGGACAACCGCAACGTCGCGCGCATGTCGCTGCTGCTCGCCGGCCTGCCGAAGGAGGTGCCGGGCACGACGATGAACCGGCTCTGCGGTTCGGGCATGGATGCGGTCATCGCCGCGGCCCGCGCGATCAAGGCCGGCGAGGCCGAACTGATGATCGCCGGTGGGGTCGAGAGCATGTCGCGCGCGCCCTTCGTGATGCCGAAGGCCGACAGCGCCTTCTCGCGCCATGCCGAGATCCACGACACCACCATCGGCTGGCGCTTCGTCAATCCGCTGATGAAGGCGCAATACGGCATCGATTCCATGCCAGAGACCGGCGAGAACGTGGCGGCCGACTGCAAGATCAGCCGCGCCGACCAGGATGCTTTCGCGCTGCGCTCGCAGCTCAAGGCGGTCGCAGCCCAGCAGAACGGCCGTCTCGGCAAGGAGATCGTTCCGGTCGTCATCCCCCAGCGCAAGGGCGATCCCGTCCGCGTCGAGAGCGACGAGCATCCGCGCGGCGACACCACGTTGGAGAAGCTCGCCAAGCTGCCGACGCCGTTCCGCAAGGAAGGCGGCACGGTGACCGCCGGCAACGCCTCAGGCGTCAATGACGGCGCCGCGGCGCTGATCGTCGCCTCGGAGAAGGCCGCGGCGAAGTACGGACTGACCCCATTGGCTCGCGTCCTTGGTGGTGCGACTGGCGGCGTCGCGCCGCGTGTGATGGGCCTCGGGCCGATTCCGGCTACGCGCAAGCTCTGCGAGCGGCTGGGGATCAAGCCGACGGACTTCGACATCGTCGAGCTCAACGAGGCCTTCGCCAGCCAGGGCATCGCCGTCTTGCGCGAGCTCGGCATTCCGGAAGACGGGGATTTCGTGAACCCGAATGGCGGGGCGATCGCGCTCGGCCATCCGCTCGGCATGTCCGGCGCCCGCATCGCCGGCACGGCCGCGCTTGAATTGTCGCTGACCGGCAAGCGCCGCGCGCTCGCCACCATGTGCATCGGTGTCGGCCAGGGCATCGCAATCGGACTCGAACGCGCCTGACGGCAAGTTGCCGGGGCAACCAAACGACAAAGGGAGTGAAACTGAATGACGCAGAAGGTCTATGACAGCCCCGCGGCGGCCCTCGACGGGCTGCTGTTCGACGGGATGACGATCATGTCCGGCGGCTTCGGCCTGTCGGGCAATCCCGAGAGCCTGATCCCGCAGATCCGCGATTCCGGCGTGAAGAACCTCACCGTGATCTCGAACAATGCCGGCGCCGACGGCTTCGGCCTGTGGATGCTGCTGCAGACGCGGCAGATCAAGAAGATGATCGCGTCCTATGTCGGCGAGAACAAGCTGTTCGAGCAGCAATACCTCTCCGGCGAGCTCGAACTGGAACTCAACCCGCAAGGCACGCTGGCCGAGCGCATCCGTGCCGGCGGTGCAGGCATTCCCGCCTTCTATACCCGCACCGGCGTCGGCACCGTCGTCGCCGAGGGCAAGCCGGTCGAGGAGTTCGAAGGGCAGCTCTATGTCCGCGAGACCTGGCTGCGGGCCGATCTCGCCATCGTCAAGGCCTGGAAGGCCGACACGGCCGGCAACCTCGTCTACCGGCGCACCGCACGCAACTTCAACCCGAACATGGCGACCGCCGGCAAGGTGACGGTGGCCGAGGTCGAGGAGATCGTCCCGGTCGGTTCGCTCGATCCCGAGGCGATCCATACGCCCGGCATCTATGTCGACCGCCTGATCAAGAGCACGATCAACGAGAAGAAGATCGAGAAGCTCACCGAGCGCAAGAGGGAGACTGCCTGATGGCCTGGACCCGTGAACAGGTGGCTGCCCGCGCCGCCAAGGAGCTGAAGGATGGCTTCTACGTCAATCTCGGCATCGGCATCCCGACGCTGGTGGCGAACTACATCCCCGAGGGCGTCGACGTGACGCTCCAGTCGGAGAACGGCCTGCTCGGCATCGGCCCCTTCCCCTATGAGGGCGAGGCCGATCCCGACCTGATCAATGCCGGCAAGCAGACGATCACGCTCCTGCCGAGCTCGAGCTTCTTCTCCTCGGCCGACTCGTTCGCGATGATCCGCGGCGGGCATATCGACCTCACCATCCTCGGCGCCATGGAAGTGGCGGCGAATGGCGACATCGCCAACTGGACCATTCCCGGCAAGATGGTGAAGGGCATGGGCGGCGCGATGGACCTCGTCGCCGGCGTCAAGAAGGTCATCGTGGTGATGGATCACGCCAACAAGGCAGGCGAATCCAAGGTGCTGGAGCGCTGCTCGCTGCCGCTGACCGGGCAGGGCGTGGTCGACCTGATCATCACCGACCTCTGCGTCATGGCCTGCGACAAGGCCAAGGGCGGCGGGCTCACCCTGATCGAGCTGGCGCCGGATGTGACGCTCGACGAGGTCAAGGCCAAGACGGCTGCGCCCTTCACTGTGGCGCCGGAGCTGGCGAAAGCCGCCTAAGCATCACTTTCACGCAAAAGAGAGCCCGCCCGGCGCTGTCGCCGGGCGGGCTTTTCTGTTTCTGCCCGCCGTCCGGCCTGTGAGATCAGGCGATCTTGGGCAGCAGTTCGTCGAGGCTCTTCTTGGCGTCGCCGTAGAACATCCGGGTGTTCTCCTTGTAGAAGAGCGGGTTCTCGATGCCGGAGTAGCCCGTGCCCTGGCCGCGCTTGGAGACGAAGACCTGCTTCGCCTTCCAGACCTCGAGCACCGGCATGCCGGCGATCGGCGAGTTCGGATCCTCCTGCGCCGCCGGATTGACGATGTCGTTCGAGCCGATGACGATCGCGACGTCCGTGTTCGGGAAGTCCTCGTTGATCTCGTCCATCTCAAGCACGATGTCGTAGGGCACCTTCGCCTCGGCGAGCAGCACGTTCATATGGCCCGGCAGGCGCCCGGCCACCGGGTGGATGGCGAAGCGCACCTCCTTGCCGGCGGCCCGCAGCTTGCGGGTCAGCTCCGAGACCGATTGCTGCGCCTGCGCCACCGCCATGCCGTAGCCGGGCACGATGATGACGCTGTCGGCGTCGTTCAGCGCAGTGGCGACGCCGTCGACGTCGATGGCGATCTGCTCGCCCTCGATCGCCTGCGCCGGTCCGGTGGTGTTGCCGAAGCCGCCGAGGATGACCGAGATGAAGGAGCGGTTCATCGCCTTGCACATGATGTAGGACAAGATCGCGCCCGACGAGCCGACCAGCGCGCCGACGACGATCAGGAGGTCGTTGCCGAGCGTGAAGCCGATCGCCGCCGCCGCCCAGCCCGAATAGCTGTTCAGCATCGAGACCACGACGGGCATGTCGGCGCCGCCGATGCCCATGATCAGGTGGTAGCCGATGAAGAAGGCGAGCAGGGTCATCAGGAAGAGGGCCCAGAAGCCGGCCCCCTGCACATAAAGGATCAGCAGCAGGAGCGAGAGCGCGGCGGCGCCGGCATTGAGCATGTGGCCGCCGGGCAGCTTCTTGGCCTTGCCGTCGACCTTTCCGGCGAGCTTGCCGAAGGCGATGATCGAGCCGGTGAAGGTGACCGCGCCGATGAAGACGCCGAGGAAGACCTCGACCTTCAGGATCGAGATCTCGACCCCGGTCTTGTGCGCCAGCACGCCGGCAAAGCCCGTCAGCGCCTCGCGGGCGACCGCATCGAGCTTCATCACCGCGGCGAGCTCGATATGGGCGTTGAAGCCGATCAGCACGGCTGCGAGGCCGACGAAGGAGTGCAGCGCCGCGACCAGCTGCGGCATTTCCGTCATCTGCACCTTCATCGCCACCTGCCAGCCGATCGCGGCCGCGATGGCGAACATGACGATGACGAGCCAGAGCTTGCCGCTGCCGGGGCCGAAGACCGTGGCGATGACCGCGAGTGCCATGCCGACGATGCCGTACCAGACCGCGCGCTTGGCGCTTTCCTGGTTCGAGAGGCCGCCGAGGGAGAGGATGAACAGGATGGCGGCGGAGATGTAGGCCGCAGAAACGATTCCGATGCTCACTGCGGCCCCCTCAGGACTTCTGGAACATGGCGAGCATCCGGCGCGTGACCAGGAAGCCGCCGACGATGTTGATGGAGGCGATCAGCACCGAGATCATCGCCAGGAAGGTGACGAGCCAGCTGGAGGAGCCGATCTGCAAGAGCGCGCCGAGCACGATGATGCCGGAGATCGCGTTGGTGACGGCCATCAGCGGCGTGTGCAGCGAATGCGACACGTTCCAGATCACCTGGAAGCCGACGAAGCAGGCGAGGGCGAAGACGATGAAATGGCTCATGAAGCTCACCGGCGCATAGGCGCCGACGATCAGCATCAGCACCGTGCCGACGCCGAGCAGCATCAGCTGGGACTGGGTCTGCGCCTTGAAGGCGGCCGCTTCCTGCGCCCGCTTCTCCTCCGGGGTCAGCTCCTTGGCCTTCTCCTTCGGCTTCTGGGCCGCGATCGCGGCGACCTTGGGCGGCGGCGGCGGGAAGGTGACGGCGCCCTCGAAGGTCACCGTCGCGCCACGGATGACGTCGTCCTCCATGTTGTGGACCGGCTTGCCGTCCTTGGCCGGCGTCAGGTCCGTCATCATGTGGCGGATATTGGTGGCGTAGAGCGTCGAGGACTGCGCCGCCATCCGGCTCGGGAAGTCGGTGTAGCCGACGATCGTCACGCCATTGGGCGTGACGATCTTCTCGTCCGGCTTGGTCAATTCGCAATTGCCGCCGCGCTCGGCAGCGAGGTCGACGATGACCGAGCCGGGCTTCATCGCCTCGACCATGTCCTTGGTCCAGAGCACCGGCGCATCGCGGCCGGGGATCAGCGCCGTGGTGATAACGATGTCGATCTGCGGGGCGAGCTCGCGGAACTTCTTGAGCTGGGCCTCGCGGAACTCGGGGCTGGACGGGGCGGCATAGCCGCCGGTCGCGGCGCCGTCCTGCTGCTGGCCCTTGAAGTCCAGATAGACGAACTCAGCGCCCATCGATTTGATCTGCTCGGCCACTTCCGGGCGGACGTCGAAGGCGTAGGTGATGGCGCCGAGCGAGGTCGCGGTGCCGATCGCGGCGAGACCGGCGACGCCGGCGCCGACCACCAGCACCTTGGCTGGCGGCACCTTGCCGGCGGCCGTGATCTGGCCGGTGAAGAAGCGGCCAAAATTGTTGCCGGCCTCGATCACGGCGCGGTAGCCGGCGATGTTGGCCATGGACGAGAGCGCATCCATCTTCTGGGCGCGCGAGATGCGCGGCACCATGTCCATGGCAATGACGTTCGCGTCCTTATCCTTGCAGAGCTCCAGGAGCTCCTTGTTCTGCGCGGGATAGAAGAACGAGATCAGCGTCTTGCCGGCCTTGAGCCGCTCGGCTTCCGCAGTCTCTGGCGGGCGCACCTTGGCAATGATGTCGGCTTCGTCCCAGAGTTCTGCGGCGCTGTCGACCACCTTGACCCCGGCGGTCCGATAGGCCTCGTCGGTGAAGCCTGCGGCAAGGCCGGCTCCGGCTTCGACGAGGCACTCATAGCCCAGTTTCTGGAGTTGCAGCGCGCTGTCGGGCGTCATGGCGACACGCGCCTCACCCGCGAAGATTTCCTTAGGCGAACCGATCTTCACTACGCTCCCCCTCCTTCTGTGAGCCCGGCCGTTCAGCCTAGCGAGCAACTGCGAAACGTGCAGCCCTTTCCCTATGGCATCCGACAGGCGCGGCCTCTTTGCAAGCGCCGAGGCGCGCGCCGGGCAGATCGCACCGGCCGGGCGGCGGGCGCGCGATCGGTGACGGGTCGCGCGATTCAGGCGAGAACAGCCCCGTTTCTGTCGGAATCCCTGTGCGCTGCACAAAAAACCGCCCGGAGAAAGTTCCCCGGGCGGTGTTTGTGTCTCAGGAATGTTTATTCGGACGGCGGGCTCGAACCCGGCATGGGCAACCAGGCCCGGTTCCGAGCGTCGTTCAGCGATGAGTGCGGAACCTGACCTCGTCGTCGATGAAGGTCTTCTCGCCAAAGGGCGCTTCGTTGGAGCCGAAGGGCATCTGGGCGGTGAGTTTCCAGGACGCGGGAATGTTCCAGGTCTTGGCGACCTCGGCATCGACCAGCGGATGGTAATGCTGGAGGCTCGCGCCGATGCCGACGTCGGCGAGCGCGGTCCAGACCGCCAGCTGCGCCATGCCGGTCGAATGCTCCGACCAGATCGGGAAGTTGTGCGCATAGAGCGGGAAATTGGCCTGAAGCGCCTTCACCGGCTCCTGGTCCTCGTAGAACAGCACCGTGCCGGCGCCGCTGGCGAAGCCGTCGATCTTCTTGGCCGTCGCGGCGAAGTCGGCAGCCGGGACGATCGCCTGGAGCGCCTCCTTGGCAATGCTCCAGAACTTGTCGCTCTCCCGGCCGAAGAGGATGACAGCGCGTGAGCTCTGCGAATTGAAGCTGGACGGGGAGAGGCGGATCGCTTCCCGGATCAGGGCGTCGACCTGCGTTTCGGAGATCGGGAGATTCTTGCCGAGGGCATATTGCGTACGGCGCTTCTTGAGCTTGTCGAGCATGGCTTCCTCATCTGTGAACGCGTGTCACGCCGGCAGACCGATGAAACGGAATGGTTTTCTCGGAGCGCGCCCCCTGAGGCGCCCTTCCTGCGAGAGCGGGATTTGATGAGGGAGAGGTAGCGGTTCACTTGCCGCATCAGAATGCCCATATTGGGCACCAATCTGTTGCTCATCCAGGAACGCTTGCGGGGCGCCTCATGTCCGAGATCGACGATATCAGGAGCTTCGTCGCCGTCGTCGACGCCGGCGGCTTCGGCCGGGCCGCGCATAGCCTCGGCCTGGCGAAATCGATCGTCAGCCGCCGTATCACCCGTTTGGAGGCCGATCTCGGCACGCGCCTGCTCAGCCGAACGACGCGCGGCGTCGCCGCCACCGAGGCTGGGCTGGAATTCAAGGCGCGCGGCGAGCGCATCCTGTCCGAGCTCGCCGAGGCGCGCGAGGCGGTGGCGCAGCAGTCCGAGGGCGTTGCCGGCCGCTTGCGGCTGTCGATGCCGCTCTCCTTCGGCTACCGGCATCTCGCGCCGGTGCTGGCGGAGCTCGCGCGACGGCACCCGCGGCTGGAGCTGGACGTGGAGGCGAGCGACCGCCAGGTCGACCTGATCGGCGAGCGCTTCGACGCGGCGATCCGGATCGGCTCGCTCAAGGATTCGAGCTTGGTCGCACGGCGCATCGCGCCGGTGAAGGCGGCCGTGCTGGGCAGCCCGGACTATTTCGCCCGCCATGGCCGGCCCGAGACGCCGCTCGACCTCGCCGGGCACGAATGCCTGGTCTATTCGGGCAACAGCGTCGTTGACTGGGGCTTCCGCGTGGGCAGGCGCTGGGTCTCGGTGCGCCCCTCGGGGCGGCTGCGCTCGGACAATGGCGACACGCTGCTGAAATGGGCCGAGGCCGGGCTCGGCATCGTGGTGCTGCCGACCTTCATCGCGAGCGAGGCGATCCGCGCCGGCACGGTCGAGCATATCCTCTGGCGCTTCCCGATGCGCGAGAGCGCATTGCATGTCGTACGCCCGCCCGGGCCTTATGTGCCCGGCAAGGTGCGGGTGCTGATCGATCTCATGCTCGAGCAGTTCGGCAACACGCCCTCCTGGGATCCCTGCCAGGCGGCCGTCCAGGAGAAGATCGCGGCCGGGGAACTGGCGCCGGAGGACTACCCCGCCGACGAGCATCAAATGGCGTGAAGTCGGGCTTCACCCGAATTCGCGTGGCAACACCGTCGCGAGCAGCCAATGTCCCGCTGACGACAACGGGAGATCGCCATGCTGCTGGTTGGAATGCTCGACAGTCCCTATGTGCGCCGCGCAGCCATCACCGGGACTTTGCTCGGTCTCGATTTCGAGCATCGCTCGGTCTCGGTGTTCCGGCACATGCCGGAGTTCCGCAAGATCAACCCGCTGATCAAGGCGCCGACGCTCGTCGCCGATGACGGCACGGTGCTCAGCGAATCCCTGCTGATCATCCAGCATTTCGAGGATGTCGCCGGCCGCTCGCTGCGGCCGGCCGACAAGGCTGCGCGGGTCAGGGATCTCAGCCTGACCGGCATCGGCATCGTCGCCGCCGACAAGGCGGTCTCGGTCGAATACGAGCGCAAGCGGCCTGAAGAGAAGCGCTATGACAACTGGCAGGAGCGCATCTTGGCGCAGCTCCATACCGCGCTCGACCTGCTCGATCAGGCGGCGGAGCGCGGCGAGATCGGCGCGGGACCCGAGCTCAGGCCGGGCGACATCGCCGCGGCGATCGCCTGGGGTTTCTGCCGCTTCGTCATTCCGGAGTTCGTCGACGCGGAGCGTTGGCCGGCGCTGGCGCGTCAGGCCGCAGCCTGCGAGGCGCTCGAGGTCTTCAAGGCGTGGCCGATCGACAAGGAATAGGCGTGAAGCGGCTCAGTTCTGGACGAAGGTGGTCGGCAGCGCCTTGACGGCCGGGCCGCTGAAGCCGCTTGTGCCGACATCGCTGGGCTCGGCGGCAGAGAAGCCGAGCGAAGCGGCCGGGTTCGCACCGGCGACCCAGCCCTTGGCATGGGTTTCGGCACCGGCCTTCGCCTTGGCGGTCGCGACCGTGGCGCGGCGGGCGGTGGGCGCTTCCGGCGCCGAGACGGCGGCGAAGAGCGAGTCGAGGCCGGCCCGGTCGGCATTGTATTCGGCGGCGATCGGGGTCGTGCGCGGCCGTGCCGCGACCTGCGTCGTGCCGGCCTGCTCCGGCGCGGCGCCCGGCGGGCGCGGCCGGATCGGCGGCAGCGGATGGTTGATCGCGACCAGCTTGGCGCCGGCGGGAAGGGCCTCCTCGGCGTCGTCGCTGAGCCGCAGGCCCTCGGTCGACAGGCTCGCCAGTGCGACGGGGCGGGACGGTGGCAGCGGGGCCGAGACGGCCTTGCCGGTCAGGATGGTCTCCAGCGACGGGCCTGGCAGGTCGGTCGGACGGCGCGGAGGCAGCGATGCCAGGATGAGCTTCTGCTCGGAGGCGGGCAGTGGCAGGGCCGTCGCCTCTGCAGCCAGAGCGGCGAGCTGTGGCGAGCCGACCGGTGGGTTCGGCGCGGGCGGCGTCAGGCCGCTCGGGCGCGCGACAGGAAGCGCGGTCGCGATCGGGGCGGGCTTTTGCGGTTCGGGCGGCGCGACCTGGGCGGGAGCCAGGGCGGCGACCTGCGTCTCCTCCGGCGCCGGCGCGGTGGTAGTGGTGGTCGCGCGATTCGACCGCTCGCGCAGCACGGAACGGCTGCTCGGCTCCGGCTGGGCCGGCTGCGCATTGAAGACGGAGAAGCGGCCGCCATCGCCGCTGTTGCTGTCGCCGGCATAGGCCATGACGGTCGGCTGCGGCGTCGGCGCGCGACGCGCTGCGGCGGCCCGGCCGCGGGTCGGGCGGGCGTCGGCCTCCTCGTCGTCGCCGCCGAAGAGCGCGGCCCAGAAGCTCTTTCCGCCGCCGCTGGACGCCATGATCGCGCCTTCGTCATAGTCGCCGGCGGCGTAGCCCATCACCGAGCCGCCGCTGGACAGGATCTCGGCCTTGGCGACCTCGTAGCCGCTGAGCGGCTTGCCGTCGGCCGGCAGATGCACGGTCTTCTCGTCGGGGAACAGACGGACCAGTTGGTCGCGGGTCATGCGCGGCCAGGAGCGGACGGAACCGGCGTCGAGATGGACGAAGGGGGTGTGGGCGCCGGGATAGAAGCCGACGCCGCCGCGCTGCATCCGCATCGCGACCTCGCGGATGCGGGCGGTCGGGGTGTCCGGCAAATAGAAGTCCATCGCCTTGCCGAGCATGTGCTGGCTGTGCTTGGCGACGCCGCGCGAGCGCCGCCGCAGCATCGAATTGGTGCCGGGCGAGCGATAGGCGGAGACGACGTGGAAGGGCTGGTCGGAGCCGACCTTGCGATGGGCTTCCCAGGCGAGGTCGAACAGGCGCGGATCCATCCGGATGGGCTCGTCGATGCGCCAGTCACGGAGCGCCCAGTTCAGCTTCTCCAGCGCCGCGGAATCGTAGCGGCCGTCACGCTTGAAGGTGACGGTCGTCTCCTCCTTGGTGTGCATGTGCCGGATGCTGATGGTGCGGGTATCGCCATTGGCGACGGCGTTCTGGGTGCTGCGTACGCCCAGGACCAGAAAGCTCGCGCTGGTGGCGAGCAGGAAGCCGGCACGCGCGCTCAACCGCAAAAACCGCGGGAGCCGTGCTGCGATCTCGGCTTTCGACCTGCTCACTCTGTCAGACCCGTCTCGAAGCATCCGGGCGAACCGGAGCGGTAAACGTGAAGGAACAGTTGCCGAGAAGGCTTAACGGGAGGTTACCGGCGAGACAACTCCCCGCCGGAATCCGGCAAGCAAGATTGCTCGCTACCGGCAGATCGTGGCGAAACCGTGCCGAATGGGACTTTTTCCAGGCCGGGACGGTCAGGACCGCTGCTCGAGCGCGTTCCTGACCAGCCTGTGGAAACCGTAGATGTCGTCGAATGTCGTGACGGCGCCGGCCTCGTTTACGACGATGGTCTCATAGACCAAGTGGATCGGCAGGGGCTGCGGCAGCTTGATGGTCCGCTCGCCGGAGTCGATCAGGCGCTTCAGCCGCTCGCTCGTCCATTCAGGCCCGAGCACCTGGTCGGCGAGAGCGAACGGGTTCTCGACACGCACGCAGCCATGGCTGAAGGCGCGCTTGCCGGCGCCGAACAGCCCGCGATTGGGCGTGTCGTGCAGATAGACGGCATGGTCGTTCGGGAACATGAACTTGATCCAGCCGAGGGCGTTGCGTTCGCCCGGCGGCTGGCGCACCGAGATACTGCCGTTCTTGCCCCGCGTCACGACATAGCCGCGCCTGGCGGCATAGTTCGGATCGTTGGCGAGCCCAGGCAGGAACTCCTTCTTCAGGATCGAGGGCGGCACGTACCAGGAGGGGTTGACGACGACATGCTCCATCCGGTGCGAGAACACCGGCGTCGCCGATTCCGGCTTACCGACGATCACGCGCGACTCATAGGCGAGCTTGTCGCCGTGCATCACGCGCATCTTGTATTCGGGGATGTTTACGACGATGCGGTTTTCGCCGAGATCGCTCGGCAGCCAGCGCCAGCGCTCCATCTGGGCGATGATGTCGCTCTCCAGCCGGGTCGAGCGCGGCATGGCGAGGGCCGCGACGGTCTGGTCGCTGAGCACGCCGTCGGCGCGCAGGCCGGCCTGCTTCTGGAAGTCGGCCAGAGCCAGCGCGGTCGAGCGGTCATAGACCGGCTCCTCGCTGCTGCCGAGACCGAGCCTGGCGCGGATCAGCGGCACGCGTTCATCGCGCATGCCGACCTTGAGGGCGGGGCCGGCCGGGATGCGGGCGACCGGCGTCTCCGGCTTGTGGGCGCGCAATTCGGCGAGCTTGGCCTTGAGATGCTGATAGCCGGTGTGCCGGGGATTATAGGCGGCGAGGACGGCGCCGGCATCGGCTGCACCGGCGAGCTCGGACAGCACCTCGGTCGCCGAGGGCAGTTCGAGCTTCGGCGTAATCAGCTTGGAGAGGCGGCGCGGGTCGATGCGGCCGCCGCGGGCGTCGCGGGCATAGAGCACGGCCAGCGCCGAGAGCCGGATATCGGCCGCAGCGAGGCTGTCCTTGTCGCTGCCCTCGAAGACCGGAAGCAAATAGTCGCCGGCGCGCAGGCCGTCATCGCCGGCGCGGCCGAGCTGCGCGACGATCTGCTTGCCGGCGGCGCCTAGCTCCTTGCCGTCGATCCAGAACGGCCGGTTCTCGTTGGCTGCGTAGGCGGCGACGATGTCGGCGCGCTCGCGGGCGGAGAGGCGAGGCAGGGCGGCGGCGATCTCCGCCTGGGCCGCGATCCGGCCGGAGAGTTCGAGCCCCGGCGGCATCGTGACCGCGACGTCGGGAAGCGGTGGCAGATCGATCTGCGCCGGCCTGGCCAGTTGCGGCTGCGGCGCGGCCTCGACCGGCTTCACCAGGGCTGGGTCGACCGGCGGCATCTCCGGCTCGGGCAGGTCGAGCTCAAGCTCCGCCGCGCTGTTGTCCGGCCTGGTCGAGAGCGCGCCGGTGACCATCTCCCTGGTTTCGGCCGCATCGGCCGATTGCGGGCCGGCGGACGGGCGCAGGTCGAGCGTGACCTCCGCGGGAGCAGGGATGTCGAGCTCCTGCGGCTCGGCATCGCGTTTCACGATGACCAGAGCCGGTTGTTCGGGCAGCGGAATGCCAAGCTCGCTGGCGGTCTCCTGGGCAGCCGCCGGAGCGAGCAGGAGCGCGAGGCCAAGCGTGGTGGCTGAGACGGTTTCCGCCAGGCGGCGAAGGCGCATCGATAACTTCCCCGGTCCCTGGCCGATCCACGCCGATAACTGCGCGACTCGGCCTGCTTCGACAAGATGCCGCCCTGCAACAGCGGCCGATATTCGCCCTCTGCAACCCGTCCCCTGTGGGTCGCAGACGGTGTTTCGATTCGGTCCGATCAGGCGGCGTCGACGCCGTCGGCGGCGTCCTCGCCCTCGATCAGCCCGTAATCCTTGAGCTTGCGGTAGAGCGTGGAGCGGCCGATGCCGAGCTTACGCGAGATCTCGGACATGTGGCCGCGGTAATGGGCCAGCGCGAACTTGATGATCTCGCGCTCCAACTCGTCGAGCGTGCGCATGTCGGAGCCGGCGACGAGGTCGAGCGCATTGGGATCGCGGACCGGCACCTGGATGACGCGCGGCGGCGCTTCGCCACGCGGCTCGCTGGCGATCGAGGCCGGCGCCGGCGGGATGCGGACGTCGAAGCCGTCCATCTGTGCGGCGATCTGCGGGAATTCAGCGATGGTGAGCTCGTCGCCGTCCGAGAGCACGACGGCGCGGAACATCGCGTTCTCGAGCTGGCGGACATTGCCGGGCCAGTCATAGTCGGCGAGCAGGGTCAGCGCCTCGGCGCTGATGCCTCTGAGCTTGCGGCCTTCTTCGGCGGCGAAGCGGGCGAGAAAGCCGCGGGCGAGATCGGCGACGTCCTCGCGGCGCCGGCGCAAGGGCGGCAGCGTGATCGGGAAGACGTTGAGCCGGTAGTAGAGGTCCTCGCGGAACTCGCCGCGCTTGACCTGCTCCAGCAGGCTCTTGTTGGTCGCCGAGATGATGCGGATGTCGACGCGCACCGACTTCTTGCCGCCGACCGGATCGACCTCGCTCTCCTGGATGGCGCGCAGCAGCTTGACCTGCGCATCGAGCGGCAGTTCGCCGACCTCGTCGAGGAAGAGCGTGCCGCCATTGGCCTCGACGAACTTGCCGATATGGCGTTCGGTCGCGCCGGTGAACGAGCCCTTTTCGTGCCCGAACAGGATGGATTCGACGAGGTTGTGCGGGATCGCTCCGCAATTGACCGTGACGAAGGGCTTGCCCCTGCGGTCGCTGGAGCCCTGGATGGCGCGAGCCAGCACCTCCTTGCCGACGCCGGATTCGCCCTCGATCAGGATCGGGATGTTGGAACGGGCGGCGCGCTCGGCGAGCTGGACGACGCGGCCCATGTCCTGGCTCTTGCTAGCGAGATCGCGGAAACCGAGCTGGCCCGAGGCCCGCCGCTTCATGTAGCGGATCTCGTGCTCGAGGGCGCCGAGCTTGAGCGCGTTCTTGAGCGAGACCTGCAGGCGCTCGGCCCCGGCAGGCTTGACCACGAAATCGCTGGCGCCGGCGCGCATTGCCGCGACGACCGTCTCGATCGAGCCGTTGGCGGTCTGCACGATCACCGGCACCTCATTGCCACGCTCGCGCAGCGCGGCAAGCACGCCCATGCCATCGAGGCCGGGCATGACGAGGTCGAGGATCAGGCAGTCGATGCGCCGCGATTCGTCGGCCAGCACCGCCAGCGCCTGCTCGCCGCCTTCCGCCAGCGCGACCTCGTAGCCGAAGCGCTTGAGCATCGCATCGAGCAGCCGGCGCTGCACCGGATCGTCGTCGACGACGAGGATTGTTGCGGACATGAAACCTCGGCAGGCCAAGCTATTAGCCGGAATCGGCTGTTCCGTTTCGGGTCACTGTCGGGGAGAACGGTTAAGCCCCGCTTAAGCCGGCGGGCCGGGCTGGAATTCGCGCCGCTGTTGCCGCGCTGCCGTTGATCGCGGGCGGCAGGCCGCGCATATGAGAGAGCCACAACCGACCCCGACAGGCCGAGGCAGAGACGACATGACCCGCCCCTTCGACCGTCCCGCAATCGCACGCGCTGTCCATGGCGGAGGCGCGGCCGAGGCGCTCGGCGCCTTGCCGGAATGGGATCTGACGCATCTTTATCCGGCGATGGATTCGTCCGCATTCGCTGCCGATGTCGAGCGGGCAGCAGTCGAGGCACGCCGCTTCGCCGAGCTCTATCGCGGCAAGCTCGCGGCGCTCGCTGCGCGCGAGGATGCCAGCGTCCCGCTGGCCGAAGCGGTCAAGGCCTATGAGGGGCTGGAGGATCTCGTCGGCAGGATCATGTCCTATGCCGGCCTGGTCTATTCCGGCGACACCACCGATCCGCAGCGCGCCAAGTTCTATGGCGATACGCAGGACAAGGTCACCGCGATCTCGACCGAGCTGCTGTTCTTCGGGCTCGAGCTCAACCGGATCGACGAGGCGCTGCTCGCCAAGGCTGCGGCCCAGGCGCCGCTCAGCCACTGGAAGCCCTGGCTGGAGGACCTCGCCAAGGACAAGCCGCACCAGCTCGAAGACCGGATCGAGGAGCTCTTCCACGAGAAGTCGGTCACCGGCCACGGCGCCTGGAACCGGCTCTTCGACGAGACCATCGCCTCGCTGCGTTTCAAGGTCGGCGGCGACGATCTCACCCTCGAACTGACTTTGAACCGTTTGCAGGACGCAGATGGCGCCGTGCGCAAGGAGGCCGCGGAGGTGCTCGGCACCGTCTTCCGCCAGCATCTGCGGACCTTCGGGCTGATCACCAACACGCTGGCCAAGGACAAGGAGATCTCCGACCGCTGGCGCAAGTTCGCTGATGTCGCTGATTCCCGCCATCTGGCGAACCGGGTCGAGCGCGAGGTCGTCGATGCGCTGGTCGCCGCCGTGCGCGAGGCCTATCCGCGCCTGTCGCACCGCTACTATAAGCTGAAGGCGCGTTGGTTCGGGCAGGAGGCGCTGGACTATTGGGATCGCAACGCGCCGCTGCCCAAGGTCGAGCAGCGCTCGATTCCATGGACCGAAGCGCGCGACACCGTGCTCTCGGCCTATGGCGACTTCTCGCCGAAGATGGCGGGGATCGCGCAGCGCTTCTTCGACGAAGGCTGGATCGATGCCCCGGCCCGCCCGGGCAAGGCGCCGGGCGCATTTGCCCATCCTACGGTGCCGTCCGCACATCCGTACGTCCTGCTCAACTACCAGGGCAAGCCGCGCGACGTGATGACGCTGGCCCATGAGCTCGGCCATGGCGTGCACCAGGTGCTGGCCGGGCCGAACGGGGCGCTGATGGCGCCGACGCCGTTGACGCTGGCCGAGACGGCGAGCGTGTTCGGGGAGATGCTGACCTTCCGCAAGCTGCTCGACGAGACGCGAGACCAGAAGCAGCGCAAGGCGATGCTGGCGGCTAAGGTCGAGGATATGATCAACACGGTCGTGCGCCAGATCGCCTTCTACTCGTTCGAGCGCAAGGTCCATGAAGCGCGCCGGCAGGGCGAGCTGACGGCCGAGAATCTCTGCGATCTCTGGCTCAGCGTGCAGTCGGAGAGCCTGGGGCCGGCGATCCGGCTCGGGCCGGGCTACGAGACCTTCTGGGCCTATATCCCGCACTTCATCCACTCGCCGTTCTACGTCTACGCCTATGCCTTCGGCGATTGCCTGGTGAACTCGCTCTACGGCGTCTACCAG
>PNLY01000055.1 GCA_013823325.1 Methylobacterium sp. | reverse complement strand
CCGCCGGCGTACCCGTCGCGGAGCCGGGGCAGGCGCGCACGAACTCGCTCTGACGCTTGCCGGCGAGCGCTGAAAAACAAGCGGGCCGGAGCGCAAGCTCCGGCCCGGCACTGGCCGCTCAGTAGTAGTAGCGGCGGCGATAATAGTAGCGCCGCGGGCGATAATAGTAGCGCGGGCGGTAGTAGTAGCGCCGGACATAGCGCGGGCGACGATAATAATAATACTGGCTGAAGTCGGCATCGGTCTTGTCGAGGCCTTCCTTCAGCTCCTCCGGCAGCTCTTCCGGCTTCTTGACCGGGAGCGGCGCCAGCTTGGGCTGCGCAGCTTGCGAAGCGGCGATACCGCCGACGCTGGCCACGGCGAGACCGCCGAACAGCGCCATTACAAATGAACGTCGATCCATGTCATGCCTCCATTTGGTTCGATCCAGGCGCCGCGTTCCCACGAGGCCATTCTATTCCCTTTCCTGACCTGTCGTCACGCTCGCGCTGCGACGATGGTTCACAAAGGGCCGACGGCGCGGGAGTCCGGCCGTAAGCTGGTTGCGAGGGTTTGAGGCGCAATCGCCTCATCGACATCCGCTTCATTTTCAGACCGCCCCGAGCGGCTTGCTGACGTCTTCGAGCGAGCGGCGTTCCGCCTTGACCGCGAAGCGCCAGGCGATCAGCCCCGCGGCGATCATCAGCGCCGCGCCGAACAGGTAGCCCCCGAACACGCTGATACGCGAGCCGCTGTCGATCAGCACGCCGAACAGCCAGGGGCCGGCGATGCCGCCGAGCCCGGTGCCGATGGAATAGAACACAGCGATCGCCAGCGCCCTGATCTCCAGCGGATAGGTCTCGCTCACGGTCAGATACGCCGAACTGGCCGCAGCGGATGCGAAGAAGAAGACGACGCTCCAGCACAGAGTGAGCTGGCTGGCGCTGACCAGCTCGCGGGCGAAGAGATAGCCGGTGCCGGCGAGCAGGAGGCCGGAGAGGATATAGGTCCCGGCGATCATCGGGCGCCGGCCGAGCGTGTCGAAGAGCCGGCCGATCAGGACCGGGCCGAGGAAATTGCCGGCAGCGAAGGGCAGGATGAACCAGCCGATCAGGTTGGACGGGACGCCGTAGAAGTCGGTCAGGATCAGGGCGTAGGTGAAGAAGATCGCATTGTAGAAGAAGGCCTGCGACGACATCAGCGCCAGGGCCACCAGCGTGCGCGGCCGGTGCGTGACGAAGAGCGTATGGGCGACCTCGCGCATCGGCGTGTGGGTGCGCGGGTGCAAGGTCAACGTCGGCAGCTTCGCAGCCGGCTGCGGCGGGTAGAAGGATTCGATATGGGCGACGACGGCCTCGGCCTCGGCGATGCGGCCATGGCTCATCAGCCAGCGCGGGCTCTCCGGGATCCATTGCCGGAGGATCATGACGATCAGCCCGAGCGCGGCGCCGATGAAGAAGGCGAGGCGCCAGCCCATGTCTGGCGGCACCAAGGCGGGGTCGAGCAGGACGATGGCGGCAATGCCGCCGATCGCGGCCCCGACCCAGAAGGAGCCGTTGATCACGAGGTCGGTCCAGCCGCGAACGCGTGCCGGCACCAACTCCTGGATGGTCGAGTTGATCGCGGTGTATTCGCCGCCGATGCCCATGCCGGTCAGGAAGCGGAAGAGCAGGAAGCTCCACAGGTTCCAGGAGAAGGCGGCGGCGGCCGTCGCGGAGAGATAGACCAGCACGGTGATGGTGAAGAGCTTCTTGCGGCCGAGCCGATCGGTGAGCCAGCCGAAGAGAATCGCGCCGATGACCGCACCGGCGATATAGGCGGCGCCGGCGAGGCCGATATCGGTGTTGCTGAACCTGAGTGCCGGGCTTTCCTTCAGCGCGCCGGAGACGGACCCCGCCAGCGTGACTTCCAGCCCGTCGAGGATCCAGGTGACGCCGAGCGCGGCGACGACGAGCGTGTGAAAGCGCGACCAGGGCAGGCGGTCGAGCCTGGCCGGGATATCCGTGACGATCTCGCCTGTGGTTGCGCGTCCCTCGTTCAACAGGCTTGTCCCTTCGACAGATCGGCGTGACGCCGCTTCAAAGGCGGCAGGCAGCCTAGAGGCCGCCTGCCGATTGGATTTGCTCTCAGCGATAGATCACGCGCCGGCGCACGACGACCGGGCGGCGATAGGGGTTCGGCCGGCGCACCACGACGGTGCGGCGGACCACGACCGGACGGCGATAAGCGGGCCGGCGCACGACGGTCGTGCGGCGTACCACCGTCTGGCTGAAATCGGCGTCCGCCTTGTCGAGCCCGGCCTTCAATGCCGGAGCGAGCTCTTCCGGATTCGGGAGCGGCGCGGCAGCGGGCGCGGCCTGCGCAATGCCCAGGCCACCGACGCTGGCGGCAGCGAGACCGCCGAAAAGGCTCAGCATGAATGAACGTCTATCCAACATATCCTCCAAAGGGCTTTGGCCAGGCGGCCAATGTCGTCGGCCCGCCTGAAGTTGGACGGCCGAATGCGGCCAGAAGGCGGCCATTCGATAACAGCCCGTTCAGGGAAAGGTTCCGAATGGAATTTTTTGAGGGTTCTTAACCACTCGTTCACCATGCGCTCGGCAAGAATTGCCGGGTGCGGCGGCCGCCCGGCGAGGGGCGACGCGTGGGAGCGGCGACTTCATGAGCGATGTGACGGCAGGCAGCGGCGGAGGCATGGCGATGCCCTCGCGCGGCCAAATGGGCGCGCTGCTCAACCGGCCGGACCTCTTCCTCGCCATCGGCGTGATGGGCATCCTCGTGGTGCTGATCTTCCCGCTGCCGGCGATGCTGCTCGACATGCTGCTGGCGCTCTCGATCATCCTGTCGGTGCTCGTCCTGATGACGGCGCTGTTCATCGAGGAGCCACTGGAGTTCTCGGCGTTCCCGACCGTGCTCTTGATCGTGACGATGCTGCGCCTCGCGCTGAACCTCGCCTCGACGCGCCTCATCCTCGCCCATGGCCATGAAGGCACGGCCGCCGCCGGCCACGTCATCGAGGCCTTCGGCAATTTCGTGATGAGCGGCAATTTCGTGATCGGGGTGATCGTCTTCACCATCCTGATCATCGTCAACTTCGTCGTCATCACCAAGGGTTCGGGCCGTATCGCCGAGGTCGCCGCCCGCTTCGCCCTCGATGCCCTGCCGGGCAAGCAGATGGCGATCGACGCCGATCTCTCGGCCGGCCTGATCGACCAGGAGGTCGCCAAGGTCCGGCGCAAGGCGCTGGAAGACGAAGCGAACTTCTTCGGCTCGATGGACGGCGCCTCCAAATTCGTGCGTGGCGATGCGATCGCCGGCCTGCTGATCACCTTCATCAACGTGATCGGCGGCATCATCATCGGCGTCGCGCAGCAGGGCATGAGCTTCGGCGCCGCGGCCCACAGCTATACGCTGCTGACCGTCGGCGACGGCCTGGTCAGCCAGATCCCGGCGCTGATCGTCTCGACCGCGGCGGGCCTGCTCGTCTCGAAGTCGGGCGTGCGCGGCGCTGCCGACAAGGCGCTCGGCAAGCAGCTCTCGGGCTATCCCAAGGCGCTCGGCATGTCGGCGGCGGTCATGCTGCTGATCGCGCTGCTGCCAGGCATCCCGATGCTGCCTTTCCTCGCGCTCGCTGCCGGCGCGGGCTGGCTGGCGCGCCATTTCGGCAAGCTCGCCAAGGCGCGGGAGTCGGAAGCTGCCGTGCAGGCGCAGGCGGCCTCGCCGCTGGCGCCGGACGGCACGCCCAAGGAAGAGACGCTCAACGACCTGCTCAAGCTCGACGAGCTCAAGATCGAGATCGGCTACGGCCTGCTGCCGCTGGTCAACGCGCCGGGCGGGGCCGACCGGCTGACCGACCAGGTCAGGGCGCTGCGGCGCCAACTCGCGGCCGAGCTCGGCTTCGTCATGCCGGCGGTGCGCATCGTCGACAACGTCCAGCTCGAGGCCAACCACTACTTCATCAAGATCAAGGAGATCGATGCCGGGCACGGCATGGTCTATCCCGGCCAGTACATGGCGATGGACCCGATGGGCGGCAGCGTGACGCTGCCCGGCCACAACGTCCTGGAGCCGACCTTCGGCCTGCCGGCGACCTGGATCGACGCCGCCCTGCAGGACGAGGCGCAATTGCGCGGCTACACGGTGGTCGATGCCGCCACCGTGATCTCGACCCATCTCACCGAGGTGCTGAAGTCGCATATGCCGGAGCTGCTCTCGCATGGCGAGGTGCAGAAGCTGCTGCGCGAATTGCCCAAGGACCATGCCGATCTCGTCAAGGAGATCGTGCCGCAACAGATCTCGACCACCGGCATCCAGCGCGTGCTGCAGTTGCTGCTGTCCGAGCGCATCTCGATCCGCGACCTCGCCACCATCGTCGAGGGCATCGCCGAGGTCGCCGGCAGCGTCCGGAGCCCGCGCGACATCGCCGAGCATGTCCGCGTCCGCCTCGCCCGCCAGATCTGCGCGCAGTTCTCGAACCAGCACGGACAGCTGCCGATCATCACGCTGTCGCCGGCCTGGGAGAGCGTCTTCGCCGAATCGATCGTCGGCCAGGGCGAGGACCGGCACCTCGCCATGCAGCCCTCGCGGCTGCAGGATTTCGTCCATCAGGTGCGCGAGAAGTTCGAGGACGCGGCGCGGCTCGGCGAGATGCCGGCTCTGGTCACCTCCGGGATGGCGCGACCCTTCGTGCGCCAGATCATCGAGCGCTTCCGCCGCGAGACGCCGGTGCTGTCGCAGAGCGAGATCCACCCGCGGGCGAAGCTCCGGACGGTGGGGAGCGTGTGACGGTCAAATCGCGTTCGTAGGAACCGCACCGTCTTTCCGGGGCTTCGCGTAGCGCCGACCTCGTCTGCCGAAACGGGCAGGAACGTCGGTTCTGGATTCCGGGCTCAGGCCTGTCGGCCTGCCCCGGAATGACGGCGTCGTATTACCGCCTGCTTACGACCACGAGATAGCGCGCCGGCTCGGTGCCGGGATTGCTGAAGCGGCAATCGGCGGGCGGGCCGAGCTCCATGCAGTCGCCCGCTTCCAGCCGGGTGACGATGCCGCCCTCGTCGAAGTCGAGCACGCCCGACTGCATCCAGATCTGCTGGCGGATGAAAGCGTAGGAGCTGGCGGGGTAGGCGATCGCCGCGCCGGGCGGCAATTCGCCGGCGACCAGTTCGAGATCGCCATTGCCGGCCGGCGAGATGGCGCGGCGGACGAAGCCGGTCTCCGGATCGCGCCAGAGCGGCTGATCCTTGGCGCGGCGGACGCGCTCGCCGGCATTCTCGATCCGCGCCAGCAGGTTCGACAGGGTGAGGCCGAAGGCCCCTGAGAGCCGGCCGAGCAGCACCGCGGTCGGGCTCGCCTCGCCGCGCTCGATCCGGCTGATCATGGCCCGCGAGACCCCGGAGCGTTCGGCGAGATCGTTCAGGCTCCAGCCGCGCGCCTCGCGCTCGCCGCGCAGCCGTTCCGCCAATCTTGACGCAAGATCGTCCATCATCATACCCTCGATTCTCTTATAATAGAGCGCGGCACGGGCGTTGGCCAGCGGGGAGCGAGCGCCCCTCCAGCGACGCCAGGGCCGCATGCCCGGCCGGCATTGGTTCTTTCCCGCCCCCTTCGCTAAGCGCTGCCCAATGTCCCGCAATGCCGCCCTCTTCGCCCTGATGTGCCTGGTCTGGGGCCTGACCTGGCTGCCGATCAAGGTCGGCGCCCAACATGTGCCACCGGTCTTCCTGGCGGCGTCGCGCTTCGTCATCGCCGGCACATTGATGCTGACCTGGGCCGGCCGGGACGTGCTGAAGGTGCCTGCCCCGGCCTGGCCGCGCGTCGTGATGACAGCGCTGCTGCTCAACACCGGCAATTATACCCTGCTGTTCTGGGGCACGGCGCAGGCGCCGACCGGGCTCGCGGCGATCGTCAACTTCGCCACCATCCCGATCTTCACCATCATCGCCAGCTATATGATCGAGGGCCATGCGATCGGCGGGCGCAAGCTCGCGGCGATCGGGCTCGGCGCGGTCGGCCTCGGCTTCCTGTTCTCGACACGGGCGCTGGGCGGGCTCGCCGCGGCGGAGGGCGGGCCGCTCGAGCTCTGGGGGCTCGCCGCGGTCGCCGGCGGCACGCTGCTCTATTGCTTCGGCGCGGTCTGGTCGCGGCCGGTGATGGGCCGCATCCCGACCCTGACGCTGGCCGGCTGGCAGACATTGATCGGCGGTTTCGGGCTCTGCCTGATGTCGGCCCTGCTGGAGACCGTGACGCCGGCCCACTTCGCCGCGCTGGTCTCGTGGCCGGTGCTGCCGGCGGTGGCGGTGCTGGTGATCGGCGGCTCGCTGATCGGCTTCACCATCTATCTCAGGCTGGTGCGCGACTGGGGCGCCTTCCGGGCCGGGCTCTATGCCTTCATCAGCCCGGCGGTCGCGGTCGGGGCCGGGGTGCTCGCGCTTGGCGAGCCGTTCGGGCCGGCCGAAGCGATCGGCAGCCTGCTGATGTTCGGCGCAGCGGCGATCGCGCTGAAGCGCTAGAGCCTCATTCCGGCTTGTCGATGTGCAGGGCGGCAGCCTTGGCCGCAGCTTCCTGCTGCGCCTTCAGCTGCGTCTCGTGGGCCAGCGCCTTGCGCAACTGGTCACGCTCGAAGGCGAGCACGATCGGCAGCGAGATCACCAGCGGGATAATCAGGTAGAACATCCGCCAGACCAGCAATGCTGCGAAGACGGCCGGAGCCGGCACACCCGGCATCACCGCCAGGAACACCGCCTCCATCACGCCGACCCCGCCCGGCACCTGGCTGAGCAGCCCGGCCGAGAACGAGATCAGGAAGGCGCCGAGCACGATGAAGAAGCCGGGATTGCCCTGTTCCGGCAGGGCGAAATAGATGATGCCGGCGGCGCCCATCAGCTCCAGCGGCGCGGCGAGATATTGCCGGGCGACGATCGGCAGGCGCGGATAGACCAGTTCGAACGAGCCGATCTTCAGCGGCTTGAAGCGCAGCCAGGCGCCGATCGTGTAGAGCACGCAAAAGGCGAGCAGGGCAAATCCGATCAGGCGCGCCTGTTTGTCGCCGATGCCGAACCAGGTCGAGAGCCGGTGCAATGGCCGCAGGATCTGCGGCTCGCCGACGAGCACGAGCCCCATCAGCAGGATGGTGCCGAAGGCGAAGGTGAAGGAGCAGAGCGCGACCAGGATCGCGATCTCGGCGGCGCTCAGGCCCTTCGCATGATAGGCGCGATAGCGGACCATGCCGCCGGAGAAGACCGAGGCGCCGATATTGTGCGAGAGCGCGTAGGTGACGAAGGAGCAGAGCGAGATATAGGCCCAGGAGATGCCTTTCTCGCGATGCAAATGCAGCAGTGCGATCCGGTCGTACCAGGCAAGTGCAGCATAGGCGACGAGCGTCGCGAGCCCGGCATGGAAGAAGGCGGCGGGCGGGATCAGCGCGATCTTCTGGCCGATGCCGGTGGCGACGATCTTGAAGGCGTCCCAGAGGCCGGCCTGTTCGAGCTGGGCGGCGATGGCCTCGTTGGTCAGGGCCTCGGTCTTGAGCTTGTCCCAGAGCAGGTCGACCGACCAGACGACGGCGACGAGGCCGATCAGTGGCCAGAGATAGTCGAGGTATTTTTTCATCGAACCCGCGAGCAGCCGGAGGCGAGAGCAGAGCCCATATGTGAATCACGGCTTGTGCATGCAGGATGCGTGGGCGCAAGTCGCGCCGTCTCTCTGCCAAAGCCGGCACCGCAGGGCAAGCGGCAGGCGTCAAACCCGGCCCGGATCGCGGCGAATCCGGGTCGGTGTGGCGAAACTACTTGCCGCGCTTCTTCAGCCAGTCGCGCAGGAAGGCGATTTCCTTCTCCTGCTCGGTGATCACGCCCTCGGCGAGCTTGCGCAGTTCGGGGTCCTTGCCATGGGCGAGCACGACCTTGGCCATGTCGACCGCACCCTGGTGATGCGGGATCATGCCGCGGGCGAAGTCGACATCGGCGTCGCCGCTGAAGCTGATGCCCATCTCCTTATGCATCTTGTCGTTGGCAGCCTTGTAGTCTTTCGTCGCGGCGCTGTCGGCGGCGGCAGGCGTCGCGGCGCCATGACTGCCATGGCCCTGATGGCCCTGGGCGAGAGCGGCGCCGGCCAGGCCGAGGCTGGCGAAAAGGGCGGCGCCCGCCAGGAGGTTGCGGGTGGTGATCATGCTGATGTCCTCTCGGGAAGCCGGTCTTGCATGCCCGGACCCTCCGCGCCGATCATGTCAGCAACGCGGCCAAGGTCGCCTCAGGCAGCCCCGGCCTGCACCGAGCGCATCCGCGCGAGCGTCTCCAGCTCGGCGACCAGGCCCTCCGGCGTCGGGCAGGGGATGACGCCGAGCTCGGCGAGCTCGGCGGTGACGTCGACCGGCAGGCCGGAATTGGAATCCTCGGGGATCTGGTTGAGACGGCCGCCGATGCAGACCGGCAGGCTGGCGCCGGCGCGCTCCAATGCCGCCAGCACCTCGGTCGCGAAGCGCAGGGCGATGCCGTTATAGGTGCTGATCGCGATGACGTCGCAGCCATTGGCCAGGGCGATGGCGACGAGATCGTCGGGATCGGCCGAGGTGCCGCCGTCGATCGGCTCGGCATCGAGCCGCGTCAGCAGATGCTCGATCAGGCTCTTGCCGTGCTCGTGCACGTCGCTGCTGGCGACGCAGACCTTGAGGCCGGCCTGCCCGATGCCCGCCCGGACCGACGCCGCGACCTTGTCGAGCCAGCCTTCGGTCTCGTGCCGGAGCTCTTCGACCCATTCGGACTCGACCAGAGCGCGACGCCCGCCCCAGGCGGTGCGATCGGGCGCCCCCGAGCCATAGGCCGCTTCCAGCCGGCGCGGGCCGATGCGGCGGAGCGCCAGCATGATCGCGGCGGCGTCGGCGATGTCGACGCCGAGATCGGCGAGGCCGGCGAGGACCCGGCAGCGGAATTTGTGTGCGCCGGCGACGAGGCTCTCCGCCATCGCATCGACGGGGGCGAGGTCGATCAGGCCGAGGCTGCCGGAGGCGTGCTCGACCAGCCGTCCGGCGAACATCTGCGCGTCGATGATCTCGTCGGTGTCGGGAATGCGCTCGTTCTCGGTGACCGGCACGGGGTTGATCGCGTGGCCGCTATGCTGGCGGCGCAGAGACCAGATATCGGCCTGAAGATAGCTGGCGAGGCTGGCGAAATTGCCGGCCGGCGTCGACTTGTAGCTGACCGTATTGCCGAAGATCATGCTGCCGGGGGTGTCGGTCACCTGCATCAGCGCATGATGGAAGGCGAGGCGCACCAGCGGCGCGGTGAAATGGTGCCCGTAGCAGTGCGAGGCGCGGGCACCGATCAGCTCCTCGACGATGTATTTCTCGATCAGCACCATGCCGAGCGCTGAGCTCATGTCGGAGAACAGGCCGGCAAAGCCGTCGTCGAGATTGGAATGGACGAGGATCTCCACCGGCTGGGCCGCGATCAGGCCGAGCGCCGTCACCGTCGCCTCAGTGGTGGCGACGTCGTCGTCCCAGTCCGGCAGGCGGAAGGTGAAGTACTGGCCGAGATTGCCGACGGTGGTGACGCCGGCCGCCAGCGCGGCGCGGGTGTTCTCGACCGCGCCGGGCAGGCCGAGCATGAAGTCGCCGAAATGCGCCGCGGCGGGGACGACGCCGGTGATGCGGGAAAAATCCTCGGGGCCGGAGAGCACGATGCCGGTGCCGCGCGGGCGCCTGTCGCGCTCGGCGAGCGGATAGCCCATCGACCAGTCGAGCGTGATGCCGAAGCGGTCGACGCCGACGCCGAGCTTCGCGCAGCTCTCGTGCACCGTCCGGATCGCCTCCAGCGTGCGTTCGACGCTGCGGAAGCCGATATGGGCGTGCTGCATGATGCGCCCTTCGTCCGCCATGCGTCGCTTGTAGTCGGCCTCGCAGGCGACCCCGGCCGTATCGAGGAAGAGGTTGCGGCCGACCTGCCAAACGCGCGCCATGGCGGCGCCCTGCGCCAGCAGCTCGGCGCCCGGCCGCAAGCTCGGCGGAACGAGATCGGCGAGCCTGGGCAGCGCGGGCGCGGTCATCGATGTCCTCTCCTAGACCGCGATGCGGTCGAATTGCCGGCGGATCGCCGCGGTGAGGCTGGCGGCCGTCAGGGTCGAGGTCTTGGGGTTGGTCGGCGAAGGCAGGTTGACGAAGCTCAGCCGCGCCGTGCCGAGCGCGCTCTCCGCCTCGATCTCATGGGTGTTCCCGGCCGCCTTCGGGTCGGAGACGATGCGGACCGAGAGGCGGTCGTGTCCGACCGCCAGCGCGATGGTCAGCCCGACATTGAGGTTCTTCGGGTAGAGCTTCGCTGCCTCGCGTGCGGAACCCTCGTAGAGCGCGATCTCTGCCTGCGCGGCCTTTTCGGCGAGGCCAAGGGCTTCGAGCTCGGGCGCCCAGGCTGCCGGCGGCTTGCGCGAGGTGTAGCGGACATGGGCGTCCGCCGTCTCGCGCAGCGCGGCAAGATAATCGAGGCCGCCGACCGCGCCGGAGGGCACGATCAGCCGCGTTCCCCCTTGCTCGGCCGCCTCGGTGAGGCGGGCGAGGAGGTCGTCGTCGGCGAGCGCGCCGGTCGAGGCCGGCAGTACCGGGATGCCGGCGGCCAGAACCGTCGGAAGGGTCTGGGAGACCGCGGCCTGTCCGGCGACCTCGACCACGAGGGCGGGGCCCCAGTTTAGGAGTTCATCGACGGTGGCGACGAGGGCGATGCCTTCGGGGACGCCGGCGCGGCTCGGCGAATCCGGCCGCAGCAGGCAGGCGAAGGAGAAGCCCTCGTTGCCGAGCCGGGCATGGATGTCCCGGGCGATCGTGCCGAAGCCGATCAGGCCGATCCGTCGTTCACTCGCCATCACCGAATTCCCTCAAGGTTGACGCTGGTCCTTCGGCTGGGCCGCGAAGACCGTCTGGCGCTCGATCTCAAGCACGTTCTCCGGCCGCGGGAAATTCTCCGGGGCCGGTTCGCCTGCCATACGCGGGCGGCCGATCAGGCGGAAGAAGTCTTCGAGGCCGTTCGGCACGATCAGCCAGACCCAGTGCAGGTCCTCGGTGCCGTCGTTGATGAACATGTGGCGGCGGCTCTTGCCGACGAAGATCGCGGTGCCCGGCACGGCCGGGACATCCTTGCCGTCGAGCACGGCCCGGCCCTTGCCCTTGAGGAAGTAGATGACCTCCTCATGGCGGTCATGGCTGTGCTCGCGGACATGGCTGCCGGGCGGCACGGTCTGGGTGCCGAAGGCGAGCGGATTGTCCATCCTGACCTTGGACGGGTCGAGCGCGACCTCGATATGGCCGTTGGCCGGCACGGGTTGCCAGTAGCTGGTCGCGGTGCCGGGCTGGACGACGAAGGTCTCGCCGGGTTCGTGGATCTCGCTCATGGGGGAGGCTCCGTCAGTTCGCTCGTCCGGGCACGGCGGAAAGCAGCTTCTGGGTGTAGGGATGCTGGGGCGCGGCGAAGATGTCGGCGGTGACGCCGTGCTCGACCACCTCGCCGCGCTGCATGATCGCGATCCGGTCGCAGATCTGCGCCGCGACGCGCAGGTCGTGGGTGATGAAGATCATCGAGAGCGAAAGCTTGTCGCGCAATTCGACCAGCAGCTTGAGCACCTGCGCCTGCACGGAGACGTCGAGCGCCGAGACGGCCTCGTCGGCGACCAGCACCTTGGGTTCGAGCGCCAGAGCCCTGGCAAGGCCGATGCGCTGGCGCTGGCCGCCGGAGAATTCGTGTGGCAGGCGGTCGGTGGCGGCGGGATCGAGCCCGACCAAAGCGAAGAGTTCCTTGGCGCGGGCCATCGCGGCGGCGCGCTTCGTGCCGCGGGCGATCAGGCCCTGGGTGACGAGATCGCCGACGCTGCGGCGCGGGTTGAGCGAGGCGTAGGGGTCCTGGAAGACCATCTGGACGAGATGGCGCTGGCGCCGCAGCGCCTCGCCCGCGAGCCCGCCGAAATCGACGCCGCCGAGCTCGATCGCGCCGCTGTCGGGATCGAGCAGGCGCACGATGCAGCGCGCCAATGTCGACTTGCCCGAGCCGCTCTCGCCGACGATGCCGAGCGTCGCCTGGCTCGGCAGGGATATCCTCGCCGACTTCACCGCATAGGTGACGCGCTGCTTGCGGCCGAACCAGCCGCCGCCGGTGCGATAGGTCTTCGAGAGCTCGCGCACGGTAGCGATAGTCTGATCGGGCAGAGTGCGCGGCGGCGGCGGCGTCAGGCTCGGCACCGCCGCGATCAGCGCCTTGGTGTAGGGGTGCTGCGGATCGTGCAGCACGGCCTGCGCGCTGCCGCTTTCCACGACCTTGCCGTGCTGCATCACCATGACCCGGTCGGCGATCTCGGCGACGACGCCGAAATCATGGGTGATGAACAGCACCGCCATTCCGGTGCGGCGTTGGATGTCGCGGATCAGCTCGAGGATCTGCGCCTGGATGGTGACGTCGAGCGCGGTGGTCGGCTCGTCGGCGATCAGGATCTTCGGTTCGAGCGCCAGCGCCATGGCGATCATCACGCGCTGGCGCTGGCCGCCGGAGAGCTCGTGCGGATAGGCGCGATAGGCCGAGGCCGGCTCGGGAATGCCGACCTCGTCGAGCAGCTTCAGCGCCCGCGCCTCGATCTCAGCCCGCGGCAGGTCGGTATGGGCGCGAAACATCTCGGCGATCTGGTCGCCGGCGGTGCGCAGCGGGTTCAGCGCCGTCATCGGCTCCTGGAAGATCATGCCGATCTCAGGCCCGCGGATCGCGCGCAACTCGTCCTCGCTGAGGCGGACGATGTCGCGCTCGCCGAGCACGATCCTGCCGCTGCGGACCGGCAGCGAGGGCGGCAGCAGCCCCATCAGCGCCGAGGCGGTCATCGATTTGCCGGAGCCGCTCTCGCCGACGACGCAGACGATCTCGCCGGCGTTCAGGGTCAGCGACAGCTTCTCGACGGCGAAGGGCCGGTCGGCGCCTCTGGGCAGGGCGATGGAAAGGTCCTCGATGCGGACGAGCGGGTTCATCGCAGGAGCGCTCATCGGTTGCGCAGCCTCGGATTGAGCGCATCGTTCAGTCCCTGGCCGACCAGCGAGACCGAGAGGATGGTCAGCAGAATGGCGACGCCGGGGATGGCCGAGACATACCATTCACTGCGCAGCACCTTGCGGCCCTGGCCGATCAGGTTGCCCCAGGAGGCGATGTTCGGGTCGGAGAGATCGAGGAAGGCAAGCGCGCTCTCCAAGAGGATCGCGGTCGCCATGACGACGCTGCCATAGACGATGATCGGGGCGAGGGCGTTGGGCAGGACCTCGCGGAAGATGATCCAGCGATTGGTCAGGCCGAGCGTGCGGCAGGCCTGGACGAATTCGCGGTTGCGCAGGGTGAGGAACTCCGCCCGCGTCAGGCGCGCCACCGCCGGCCAGGAGACGACGCCGATCGCGATCGTCACCGCCGTCATGTTCGAGCCGACGACCACGACCAGCACCAGCAGCAGGATGAAGTTCGGCAGGGTCTGGAAAGCTTCGGTGAGGCGCATCAGCACGTCGTCTGTGAGACCACCGTAGAAGCCGGCGAGCGCGCCGATGACGATGCCGATCGCGATCGCGATCAGGGTCGAGACGATGCCCATCAGCAGGGTGGTGCGGGCGCCATGGGCAATCTGGGCAGCGATGTCGCGCCCCGATGCGTCGGTGCCGAGCAGGAAGCGGCCGGCGGGATTCGGCCATTGCAGCGGCCGGCCGGCGAGGCCGAGCGGGTCGCGCGGATAGAGCACGTCGGCGAAGAGGGCGAGGCCGACGATGACGACGAGCAGCACGAGGCCGAGCATGGCGGCCGGGCTCATCAGGAAATGCTTGAGCGCCTTCATGGCTCAGGCTCCCGCGCTGATGCGGGGATCGAGCCGCGCATAGATCAGATCGACGACGAAATTCACGCAGATGACCAGGACGGCGGAGACGAAGACGATGCCGAGCAAGGTGTTGAGGTCGCGCTGGACCACGGATTCATAGGCAAGGCGGCCGATGCCGGGCAGCGAGAACACGCTCTCGATCACGACCGAGCCGCCGAGCATGGTGCCGGCCTGCAGGCCGATCAGCGTCACCATCGGGAGGAGCGCGTTGCGAAGCACATGCCGGCGGACGATCTCGCCGCGGCTCAGCCCCTTGGCGCGGGCGGTACGGACGAAGTCGAGCGTCGAGACCTCCAGCATCGAGGCCCGCATGATGCGCAGGTAGATGGCGAGGAAGATCAGCGCGAGCGTGATCGTCGGCTGGATCAGATGGCGGGCGATGTCGAGCACCAGCCAGATCCCGGTGGCGCCCGAGCCGATCTCGTAGAGCCCGCCCGGCGGCAGCCAGGCCAGCCAGATCGAGAAGACGACGATGCTCATCAGGCCGAGCCAGAAGGACGGCGTCGCGTAGAAGAGCAGACCGAGCAGCGAGATCAGGGTGTCGGCCCAGCCGTTGACGCGCTGCGCCGAGACGATGCCGAGCAGCATGCCGGCGAAGAAGGCGAAGCTCAGCGCCGAGAGCATCAGCATCAGCGTCGCCGGCAGCCGCTCCAGGATCACGGTCGCGACCGGCTTGTTGTAGATGGCGGAGAAGCCGAGATCGAGCCGGACCAGCCGCCAGAGATAGTCGAGCAGGCGCACGGCCGCGCTGCCTTCCAGCCCGTAGAAGCGACGCAGTTCGGCCGCCTGCGCCGGGTCGCCGCCGCCCATCTGCGCCATCAGCGCATCGACGGTGTCGCCGGGAGCGAACTGCAGGAGAATGAACAATCCGGCGAGCAGGATGAGCAGCGTCGGGATGCTGCTCATCAGCCGTCGTCCGGCCAGTTTCAGAATGTGCATGAGCCGTGGTCTTCAAGCGCCGGGCGTGTCCGGATGGCCGGCATCCGAATCCGCCAGGCGGTCCTTCGTCTAAGGCGGTGGTCAGGCGGGGAGCGGCCGCCGCCAGGGCGGCCGCTCCGGCTTGGATCAGGGCTCGAACCACAGATCCGCCCAGTGGCTCGACGGCCAGCGCGGATTGTTATGGTGGTTCTTCAGCTTCTTGCTGGTGACCGAGATGAACTGACGCTCGGTCGCCATCCACAGCGGCACCTCGGTGTTGAGCAGGTTGACGATCTCCGGATAGGCGGCCTTGCGCTTGGCCGGATCGATCTCGAAGGCGGCGTCGTCCATCATCTTGTCGGCCTTGGGATCGACCCAGCCCCACTGGTTGGTGAAGGCCGTGCCCTTCGGGCTGCCCGAGCGGTACCAGACCATGGTGCTGATCGCCGGATCGGCACGGTAGATGTGCCAGCCGGTCGAGAGGTCGTAGTCCCAGTCGCGATAGACCGCGGTCAGATAGGTCGCGGCGTCCGGACGCTGGAGCTCGACCTTGATGCCGACCTGCTGCAGCGACTGCTGGATGAAGGTCGACCAGAGCGGGATATCCTCGCCGAAGGGCGGGCTCAGCATCTTCAGCGAGAAGCGCACGCCGCCGGCGCCGCGCTTGAAGCCGGCCTCGTCGAGCAGCGCGTTGGCCTTCTTGACGTCGAAGGCATAGTCCGGCGCGCCGGCCTTGTAGAAATTGGTCGAGACCGACGGGATCGGCCCATGGGCGCGCTTGCCGTTGCCGTACAGGAAGTTCTCGATGAAGAAGTCGGTGTCGACCGCGTGGATGATGGCGCGGCGCACGCGCACGTCCGAGAGCTCCTTGCGGCGCAGGTTGAACTCGATCGTGTTCTGGAAGGGCTGGCGCTCATTGCCGCGCGAAGAGACCTCGAAGCGGGCATCCTTGCCGAGCCGGTCGATATCGGCCAGCGGCAGCGAGGAATAGTTGCTCATATGGACCTGGCCGGCCTCGATCGCGGCGGTTGCGGCGGCCTTGTCGGTGATGAAGCGCCAGACGATCTTGTCGAGATAGGGGAAGCCCTTGCGCCAGTAGTCGGGGTTGCGCTCGGCGATGACGTATTGCCCGCGCTCGTACTGGGCGAACTTGAACGGGCCGGTGCCGATCGGGGCGACGTTGGCCGGGTTGTCGAGGATGTTGGTGCCCTCGTAGACGTGCTTCGGCGCGATGTAGCCGAGGTCCGGCGCCGCGCCCATGAACAGGTCCATCGGCATCGGCCGGCTGTAGCGGAAGATCGCGGTATGGGCGTCCGGCGTATCGACCGCCTCGAGAGCCGAATGCAGCGCGGTGCCGTAGTTCAGGTGCTTCTTCCACAGCTCCATCGCCGTGTACTGCACGTCAGCCGAGGTGAAGGGCTTGCCGTCATGCCACTTCACGCCTTCGCGCAGCTTGATGGTGATGGTCTTGCCGTCGGCCGAGCCTTCCCAACTCGTCGCCAGCATCGGCTCGAGCTCGCCCTTCTCGTTGAGGTCGACCAGGGGCTCCATGATCTTGGAGGCGATGACGTAGACGCCGGTCGAGGCGCGCAAGGCCGGGTTCAGGATGCGCTGCTCCTGCGGCATGTGCACCGTGATGGTGCCGCCGCGGCGCGGTTCCTGCGCGAAGGTCGTGGCCGGCAGCGCGGCCGCCAGCGCGAGCGCGCCGGCGCTGGCGAGCAGGCGTCGCCGTGTCGGATGTGTCGTGGTCATGGTCCCCTCCATCGTGATGATTGCTTGTGAGTTTCGCGGCCGGGCGGTCATTCCCGCCGGGCGGGTGCCTCCCAGCCGATCAGGGCGCCGTCGACCCTCGCGCAGAGCAGGGCGTTGGGGCCGGTCCATTCGGCGAAGGGCGTTGCCGCCTCGATGTCCGCGATCGCCAGGACGATGCCGCAGCGCGGCAGCGCGTCGCCGGCCTGGCGCCCCCAGCGCGCTGCGAAGCGCGCCGCATCGACGAAGACCAGATCGGCGCCGCGCGGACGCATGGCGACGGTATGGACGCCGGCCGTCGCGCTGACCGGCAGGTCGAGCAGCTTGCCGCACAATTCGGCCTCGGCCCGTGGGTCGGCGGCGACGATCTCGATCCGCTTCAGCGCCCGGACGCCGTTGCGATGCGCGGTCAGGCTCGGCAACCAGACGGTCTCGCGGGTGAGGTGCTGGCAGGCGAAGAGACGAACGTTTCCGGGCGCCGGCTCCAGGGGCCATTGGAAGATGCGAAAGCCCGCTTCTCCGATGCGTCCGCCATCGAGCTCGACCGGGCGACGGAACTCGAACGGGCCGGTGCTGCCGTCGAAGCGGTCGCGCCTTAGCGCGGCGAGGCCGGCAGCGGCGTCGTCGGTGCGCATGGCCAAGCGTTCGAGCCCGGCACCGTCAGCGAGGAAGCTGCGCGTCGGCGCGTTGAACTCGGTGGGCACGAGAACGCCGAGGAGCTCGACATAGTCGTCCTCGAACATGATCGTGTGGTTGCCGGTGCCGAGATAGTCGCTGTGCAGGCCGCGCGGCGAGACCGTGAAGCCCAGCGCCTGCCAGCGTTGCGCCGACGCCGACAGCTCGCTCACGGCGATTACGATGTGGTCGAGCCCGAGGACGTGGTCGCGCATCCCTAGAGGTTCCATTCACAGCGGGATTTCCCCGATACACGGAACGTGTCATAAGTGCATGCAGTTGTACAGGCACTTTTGGACATCGCGTGCGCAGACCCTGCCCAAATCGCAGATTCCTGCTGGTAAAAGCGCCGGCCCCGGCGCACGCCGGGTCGGCCCGGGAGATGGGTTGGCCGAAGAAAAACGCTTTGAATTCAAGGTTTAACGACAGTCGCGAAACCGACGCGGCGATGAGCTGGCCGACAGTCCCGGACCTTGCGCGTCATGGCCCGCCATGCGGCCGCGTCGCAGGCCCCGTGCTACTTCCGGGCGGGGCGCGCCCGGCGGCGGGGCGGCGTGTCCTCGTCCGGCAGATAGCTCTTCAGGAGCGCCTCCTTGAGGGCGGCGCGGGCTTCGGCGAAGGTCAGCGAGATGTGTCGGCGCAGGATGTCGACGCCGCGCTCGCGGTCACGGTCGACCAGGGCCTGGAGGATGCGCGCATGGTCATCGACCAGGCTCCAGTGCTGCGGCGCGTTCTCGATCTGGGCGCGGCGCACGAAGCGGATGCGCGCATTCATGCCAGTCAGCTGGTGGACGATCTCGGGATTGTTGGCGAGCTCGGCGAGATGGACGTGGAAGGCCTCGTCCAGTTCGAGGATCTCGTCCGGGTCGCGCCGCTCATAGCGAGGATGCGCATCGGCCCAGAAGGCCTGCAGCTTGGCGATGCCGGCTTCGTCCGCGCGCTCGCAGGCCAGCGCAAAGGCGCCGGTCTCGATGATCGAGCGCATCTCGAACAGGTCGAGCAGATCGTCGATGTCGAGCCCGCGAAAGCGGAAGCCGCGATTGGGCGTGAACACCAGGAAGCCTTCGGAGGCGAGCCGGTTCAGCGCCTCGCGCACCGGGGTGCGCGAGAGCTCGAGCATCTCGGCGAGATGGACCTCGTTGATTCGCTCGGCCGGGCGCATCTTGAACTCGACGAGCTGCTGCCGGATCGCCTTGTAGGCGCGCTCGGCGCTGTCGGCGGCGCGGCGCGGCGCGGTCCTGTCGGCCTTTTCCGCGGTCGTGGCCTTGGCGGTCTTCGGCATTCAGCCTCTCTGTCCGGCCGGTCTGCGGTCGCGTCCGGCCTTTCGACGCTTCATGCTTGAAAGCGCCTCGCACGCAAAAATCAACCACCGATCGCCATTGCTGCAAGCAGTGTGCGCACTCATGGATGCAACATGACACGAATTGGCTTCCTCGGCGTCGGCCATCTCGCGGCAGAGATGATCACCGGGCTCCTGCGCAGCGGGCTGCCGGCGGACGAGATGATCCTGTCGCCGCGCGGGCATGGTCCGGAGTTGGCGGAGCGCCTGGGCATCGCGCTGGCAAGCGACAATGGCGCGCTTGTCGCCGCCGCCGATATCGTGCTGCTGGCGACGCGGCCGGGCGATGCCGTCGCCGCAGTGACGGGGTTGGGCTGGCGGCCTGGCCAGATCCTGGTCTCGGCCTGCGCCGGCGTGCCCCTGGCAGATTTGCGCGCGGCTGCCGCGCCAGCTGAAGTGGTGCGGATCATGCCGCTGACGGCGGCCTCGATCGGCGCGAGCCCGACCACGGTCCATCCCGACCTGCCGGCATTGCGGCCGCTGCTGGCGCGGCTCGGGGCTGTCATCCCGCTCGCCGACGAAGTCGGGTTCGAGACCGCGACGGTCAGCGCCGCGATCTATGGCTGGGCCCAGGTCCTGATCGGGCTCGGGCGCGACTGGTCGCTCGCCCATGGTCTGGCGCCCGAGACGGCGCGGCAGCTGGCGGCCGAGACCTTCGTCGCCGCCGGCCGGATGATCGCCGAGCGGCCGGAGGCGGTCGAGGCGCTGCTGACGAGCCTGGCGACGCCGGGCGGCATCACCGAACGCGGCCTGAAGGTGCTCGAAGCCGGTGACGTCGAGGCGAGCTGGATCGGCGCCTGCGATGCCGTACTGGAGAAGCTGACGGGCGCTCCGGCGAGCACCCGCCGGGCCTGAACGGCTCAGCCCTCCACCGATTTGAAGACGTGGCCGCCGACCGCCTGGTCGGTCGGCGAGATCTCGATCTCGGTGACGTCAACATGCTGCGGCAAGGCAAGCACCGCGGCGATCGTCTCGGCGATGTCCTGCGGCTGCAGCGCGCGGACATGGCCGTACATGGTCTCGTTGAGGCGCTCGCGGTCGCCGCCGAAGGCGCGCAGATAGATCTCGGTCTCGACCCGCCCCGGCGCGAGGTCGGTGACGCGGACATTGCTGCCGGCGAGATCGTAGCGCAGCGAACGGCAGGCATGAGCAAGACCCGCCTTGGCGCCGCCATAGGCCGAGCTGCCGGCGAGCACGCCGCGCGCCGCGGTGGAGGTGATGTTGACGACATGGCCGCGCCGGCGCGCCACCATCCCTGACAGCAGCGCCCGCATCAGCAGCATCGGCGCGGTCAGGTTGACCGCGATCGTCTCGGCGATCTCGTTGGCGCTTTGCTCGTAAAGCGGCTTCACCGTCGCGACCATGCCGGCATTGTTGACGAGCACGTCGATCTCGGCGCCGGCGAGCCCGGCGATGATCGCGTCGGTGTCGCGGACATCGGCGACGACGGGCACGACACCGAACGCCTCGACGACGCCGGCGAGCGCCTCGCGGCTGCGGGCGACGCCGTAGACGGTGAGGCCCATCACGGTCAGGCGGGCGCAGATCGCGGCGCCGATGCCGCGCGAGGCGCCGGTGACGAGGACGGTGCGATAGGGAAGGGGCGTTGCCATGCGGATGCTCCCGTTTCGGCTGTCAGAGGGCGGCGCGCTGCGTCATCACGCGCAGCAGGTCGACGAGGCCGGCATCGCGCTGGTCGCGCAGTTCGGCGTCGCTGCGATTGCCAATGGCCTCGCGAACCTCCTGCGAGACGCGGGCGATCGTCGCCGGCTCCAGCCTGGCATCACCGAGATCGTCCCAGATGTCCTGATAGGTCTTGCCGTATTTGGCCAGGAAGGCCTCGATGCCCTCGGCATTGAGATGGTTCGAGATGAACGAGCCCTGCAGCGTCCATTTCGGGCCGGGGCCGTAGCAGAAGGCGCGGTCGACATCCTCGGCGCTGGCGACGCCGCTCTCGACGAGCGCGATCGCCTCGCGCCACATCGCGCCCATCAGCCGGAGCGCCAGGTGCCCGGTGACTTCCCTGCGCAGCACGGCCGGCTTCTTGCCGAGCGCCTCATAGAAGGCACGGGTCTGCTCGATTACCTCCGGCGCCGTGTCGCGGCCGCCGACGATCTCCACCAGTGGCATCAGATGGACCGGGTTGAACGGGTGGGCGAGCACGATGCGCTGCGGCCGGGCGCAATTCGCCTGCATGTCCGAGACCAGCAACGCCGAGGAGGAGGAGGCGATGACGACGTCGTCGCCGACGTTTCGTTCGATGTCCGCGAGCAGCCCCCGCTTGAGGTCGAGCCGCTCGGGGCCGGATTCCTGGACGAAGGCGACGCCGGCGAGTGCCTGGCCGAGATCGCTGGAGAAGCGGACCAGGCCGCGTGCCCTGCGGGCCGGCGCCAGCCGTTCGAGATCGTCGATCAGCGCCGGATGCAGCGCCTGGAAGGCCTGCCAGCGCGCCGGATCGGGATCGTAGCAGGAGACTTCGTAGCCGTGATGGGCGAAGGTCGCCGCCCAGCGCTGGCCGATGGTGCCGAGCCCGACCACGCCGATCGGCCCGCGCATCGCGTTCACATCCATGATCATGTCCTCGTCCCGGCGGCGGCTCCGCCGCGCAAAAAGTCCAGCACCGCGTCGCGGTAAAGTTCGGGCTCGGCCCGCATGGCGTAATGACCGCCGTGCGGCAGCACTTCGAGTTCGGCCTGCGGGATACGGTCGGCCAGGCGCTGCGAGAGATAGGCGGGGGTGACGATGTCGTCGGCCGCGACCACGATCCGCACCGGGCAGGCGATCTGCCTCAGCCGGTCCTGCGCATCATGGCCGAGCACGGCGAGCATGCGCTCGCGCACCACCGCGGCATCCGTCGGCTTCGAGCGGGCCGCTGCCGCCTGCAATTCCGCCTCGACGACGGCGTCATTGGCGTCGAGCCAATAGGGCGCGTTGAGGAGCGTCACCGCATGGCGGCGATAGGCGTCGATGCCGAGCCGGTCGAGCTGCTCGATCCGCCCGGCGAAGAGCCGTCGCATATAGGCGCAAGGACAGGCGAAGGTCGCCGACAGCACCAGCCGCGTGATCCGCTCCGGCTGGGCGAGCGCCAGGTTCTGCGCGATGGCGCCGCCGGTGGAGTGGCCGAGGATGGCGGCGCTGGCGATGCCGAGATGGTCGAGCAGGCCGATCAAGTCCTCGCGCATCGCGTCGATGCTGGTCGGACCTTCCAGGGCGGAGGAGCCGCCGACGCCGCGATGGTCGTAAGTGACGACCTGGAAATAGGGCGCGCAGATTTCGGCGAATGCATTCCAGAAGGAGGCCAGGCCGCCCAGCCCCGAGATCAGCACCAGCGGCGGGCCTTCGCCGCGCAGCGTGTAGGCGAGGCTTCCGCCATCGGCCAGGGGAGCGAGCCCGGTTTTCATGAGAGCATCCCCTGGGTCTCATCGAGTGCCGAGCGGGCGGCCTCGTTGACCGCCGACCATGGGATGCGCAGGTCGAGCCAGGCCGCCAGCCGGCCGGCGCAGAGGATTGCTTCGTCGACCAGAGCGGCGAGCGGGATGTCGTTGCGGCCGAAGGCGGCCTCCAGTGCGAAGATTGTGGCCGCGCTCTCGCCGAGATGGCAGAAATCACGCAGCCGGGTCGCGGCCTTGTTGCAGGCGACAGCGGCGATGCGGCAGGAGATGGGCGGCTCCTCGGTCGCAAGGCTGCCACGGACCCACCAGAGTAGTTCGTGCAGGATGCGCGCCTCCGATTCCGCCAGGAAGAGCGGGCCGGCCGGGTGCATGGTCGCGCGCGAGGCGAGCAGCGTCTCGATATCGGCTGGCGAGGCGTTCCAGAGTTTTTGCCGGAGGGCGAGGAGTTCGGCAGGAACCTGCGATGGTCGCGGTTCCGGCGCCTGCACGCCTTCGACTGGCACGAGATTGCCGGCGAAGAGCCTGCGCCCGTGCTGCTCGCGCAGGCGCACGCCGAGCGCCTGGAGTTCCGGCAGCCCGCCCTCGATCCGGCCGAGCAGGGTGACCTCGGCGGTCTCGGCCTGGAGCGGCGCGAAGATCAGTTCGAGGAATTGCCGTGCCGGCCAGTACAGGAAGGCGCCGGGCTGCGCCTCCATGACGTCGACGCCGCCCTCGGCATCCTCGACGAAGGGCGCATGCCAGTAGATGTGCTGCCCGGCGATCTTCGGGGTGTGGAGCTGGAGTGCGGTGGGCAAGGTCGCGGCGATGGCGGCGAGCGTGCGAGGCGCCCGCGCCGTGTCGCAGGCGATCCGCCAGCGCTCGCCGCCGACGATCAGGTCGAGTTTCATGGGCTGGATGTCCGGCGCGGGATCGTCTCGGTTCAGGCCTGCCCGTCTCAGGGCTTGGGCTTGAAGAAGGAGACGGGCTTGAGGATCTGGTTGCGCATGTCGAGCAGCGGGTCGGCCTCGACGACCTGCTTGCGATAGGCCTGCCAGGCCGGGTCGGCCTCCATCGCGTCGCGGCGCGCCTCGCGGTCGGCCAGGCTGTCATATTGCCAGAGATGCACGACGCGGCTGAGATCGCCGATATGGGTCTGGAAGAAGCCGAAGGGCTCGCCGAGATACTGGCGCTGCATCGGCAGGCCGACATCCTCATAGAGCTTCAGGAAGTCGTTCAGGCGGTTCGGCCGGGCCGTGTAGACGCGGTGGTCGAAGATCATCGTCCTTCTCCTCTGGTTCCGGCGGAAAGCCGGCCGTTCCTCCGGCGGCGCCCCGTGATCGGAGCGTGCGGTCGCCGTCGTGCGGCCGGTCCTGTCGCTTCGCTGCAAGACTGCATTATCTTGTGTAGACACTTATAGCGCCGCGCCGCGGACTGCGCTAGGGTCCCTCGCAGCGAAAGACGCGGGCGCCTCGATCACCTGTTCAAAACCGGGAAAGCGAGGCGTGAACGCAGGGAGAAAGCGGCGGCGATGAGGAATTCACCGACGGTGGACGAGCAGCTCGACATGCTTGGGCGGATGGTGGCGGTGCGGCATCTCGAAGAACGGCTCGGCGAGCTGCACAAGGCCGGCAAGACGCGCGGGCCGATCCATCGCTGCGACGGCCAGGAGGCGGTCGGCATCGGCGCGACCGCCATGCTGGACGACGAGGACCTCCTCACCAGCACCCATCGCGGCCACGCGCATTATGTCGGTAAGGGCGTGGGCTTGCATCCGATCGTTGCCGAGATCCTCGGCCGCGCCACCGGCGCCTGCGCCGGCCGGGCCGGGCACATGCTGATCGCCGACGTGAAGAAGGGGCTACTCGGCGGCAACGCGATCGTCGGCGGCGGCATTCCGGCGGCGACCGGCTTCGCCGTCTCGCTGCAGATGAAGAACCGGGCCGATGGCGGCCAGCGCGTCGCCATGTGCATCTTCGGCGATGGCGCCGCGCAGACCGGCATCTGCCACGAATCGATGAATATCGCGGCGCTGTGGACGCTGCCCGTGATCTTCGTGCTCGAGCACAACCAGTACGGGCTGACCGCGCATCATTCGACGCAGTCCTCGGTGCCGGACCTGTCGGTTCGTGCTGCCGGCTATGGCATGCCCAGCGAGATCGTCGACGGCAACGACATCGTCGCCGTCCACCGTGCCGTCGGCGCTGCGGTCGAGCGGGCCCGGCGGGGCGAGGGGCCTTCGCTGATCGAGGCCAAGACCTATCGCATGGTCGGCTTTTCGACGAGCGATGTCGGCGGCTACCAGAGGGACGAGGACCTTGCCCTCTGGCGTGAGCGCGACCCGATCGTGCTCGCCCGGGCCATGCTGGCCGATAGCGTCCCGGCCGAGCGGCTCGACGCGGTCATGGCGGCGGCGCGCGCCGAGGTCGATGCGGCGGTCGAGCAGGCGCTGAACGACCCGCTGCCGAGCTTCGCCGACCATGCGCCGAGCGCGCCCTATACTGTTGCGGGAGCCTGACCATGGCGATGATGCGTTATGCCGAGGCGCTGCGTTCGGCGCTGCGCGAGGAGATGCAGCGCGATCCATCCGTCTGGCTGATGGGCGAGGACATCGCCGTCTATGGCGGCGTCTTCAAGGTTTCCAAGGACCTGATGGCGGAGTTCGGGCCGGAGCGGGTGCGCGACACGCCGATCTCCGAGCAGACCCTGACGGCGATGGCGGTGACAGCGGCGATGGCCGGCACCCGCCCGGTGCTGGAGATCATGTATGCCGATTTCCTGCCGCTCAGCGTCGATGCGCTGATGAACCAGGCCTCGATCTACAACTATATCTGGAACGGCCAGGTCACGATGCCATTCGTGCTGCGCACGCAAGGGGGCGGCGGAGCCGGCGCCGGTGCGCAGCATTCCAAAAGTCTGGACGCGCTCGTCGCCCATATCCCCGGCCTCAAGGTGGTCGCGCCGGCGACGGCGGCGGACGCCAAGGGGCTGCTGAAGGCGGCGATCCGCGACGACCATCCGGTGATCTTCCTCGAGCACAAGCTGCTCTACAACACCCGCGACGAGGTGCCGGACGGCGATCATCTCGTCGAGATCGGCAAGGCGCGCATCGCCCGCGCCGGCAGCGACGTCTCGATCATCGCCTCCTCGAAGATGGTGGTCGACGCGCTGAAGGCGGCCGACGAACTGGCGAAGGAGGGCATCTCCGCGGAGGTCGTCGACCTGCGCACGCTGCGTCCGCTCGACCGCGAGACGATCAAGGCCTCGATCGCGAGGACGCATCACGCCGTGGTGGTGAACGAGGGCTGGCGCTTCTGCGGCTATGCCGCCGAGCTCAGCGCGACGATCATGGAGAGCTGCTTCGACGAGCTCGATGCGCCGGTCGAGCGCGTCGCGACCCATGACATCCCGATCCCCTACAGCGAGCCGCTGGAAAGCACTGTCCTGCCCGATGCCGCCAAGATCGCGGCCGCGGCGCGCCGGGCCCTGGCCTGAGGGAGGGCGGCATGAGCCATGAGATCACGCTCGCCGGCGGCGCCGGCGAATACATGGAAAGCGCGACCGTCGTCTCCTGGGCGGCCAAGGTCGGCGACCCCGTCAAGGCGGATGACGTCGTCGTGGTGGTCGAGACCGCCAAGGCCGCGACCGAGATCGAGGCCGGGCGCGACGGCGTCCTCGCCGCGATCCTCGCGCCGGAGGGCGCCGAGGTCGGCATCGGTGCCGTGCTCGGGCGCATCGCCGACAGCATTTTTGCGGATGAAGCGCCCGTCGCGGTGCCGCAGCCGGCAGTCGCGGGGCCTGAGGCAGTGGTTTCGGACGCACCGGCCAAGGCCGAGGCAGCCACTCGGCGCATCAGCATCTCGCCGCTAGCCCGGCGATTGGCGCGTCAGGCCGGTCTCGATATCTCCAGCATCGCCGGCACCGGGCCGGGCGGGCGGATCAAGAGCCGCGACATCGAGCGGGCCTTGCGCGAGCTGACGGAAGCCGTGCCGGCGGCTGCTCCGGTTGCGGTCGTGCAGTCACCTGCTGTGGCCAGAACCGGCACGGCTGTTCCGCTGGTGCTGCTTCATGGCTTCGGCGCCAATGCCGCGGCCTGGAACAGGGTGCGCGCGCATCTCGACGGGCGCCCGGTGCTGACGCCGGAGCTGCCAGGCCATGGCTGGGAGCAGGCGCTGGCATCGCCCACGCTGGAGGCGCTTGCCGAGGCCGTGCTCGGCCAGATCGAGGCCAGTGGTGCGCGTGAGTGCGATCTCGTCGGCCATTCGCTCGGCGGGGCCGTCGCCGCGGTGCTGTCGGCGAACCAGTCGGTCAGGGTCCGTTCGCTGACGCTGATCGCGCCGGCGGGGCTGGGTCAGGAGATCGATAGCGGCTTCCTCGCCGGCTTCCTGTCGGCGCGGACGGTGGAGAGCCTGGCGCCCTGGCTGGAGCGGCTCGCGGCCGATCCCGGCAAGCTGCCGCGCGGCTATGCCCAGGCGGTGCTGCGCGAGCGCGAGCGCTTCGGCGTCGGCGCGGCGCAGGCCGCGATCGCGCAAGGGCTGTTTCCGGACGGGACGCAGACAATCCGGATCACGGACGATCTCGACCGCTTCGCCGGGCCGCTCAAGGTAATCTGGGGCCGGAGCGATCGCATCATCCCGCAGACGCATCAGGACGATCTGCCCGGCCATGCCGCCTGCCACCGGCTCGGCGGAGTCGGGCACATGCCTTCTATCGAAGCGCCTGCCCTCGTCGCGCAGCTGATCCTGCAGAACACGCGCAGCGCCGAGGCACGCTGACATAGGGGATGCACAAGGACTGAGGAAGCCGTCGCCAAACCTCAGTCCGGAACGGAGAGGCCCTTGCAGACCAGACGGACCAGACCCTCGATCTGGCGATCGAGATCTTGGCGCGGAACGGCGATCAGCTTCTCCTCCAGGCCGATCGCGACGACGCCGTGGACGGCGGAGAACAGGGTTCGGCTCATCAGCATGCACTCCGGCTCTGACCGATCCGGCAGCAACACGCTGAGCGGCTCCAGGATATGACGGAACAGCGTCATCTGCTCGCTCACCGCCCAGTCCGGCACCACCGCGCCTTCCGCCATGCGGTGCTCGAATAGGACGCGCCAGAGCTGCAGGTTGTCGCGGGCGAAGGCGCAATAGGCGAGGGCGACCGCGACCAGCCTGTCGGCGGCGGCGTCCGTCGAGGCCGGCGTGTCCTTGCCCTCGGCCGCGCTCAGCGCCGCGTCGAGCCGCGCCAGCGTGCGCGAGCCGACGCGCAGGACGAGCTCGTCCATATCCGCGACGAGATTGTAGATCGCGCCGAGCGCGCAGCCGATCTCCTGAGCCAATTCGCGCGCTTTCAGGCCGGCCAGCCCCTTCTCGGCGATGGCCTTCTCGGCCGCATCGATCAACTGGGTGCGCTGCCGCTCGCGGCGCTCTGCCGTCGTGGTCATTCCGCCATTCTCAAGCTTTGTGAACGGTGTTCAAAATTTCTCTTGAACGTCGTTCATAGGTGAGCTATGCATCTCTTCGTGAACAATGTTCATAGCAAGGAAGCGTCAATGTTCAAGATGTTTCTCACCTTCGTCCGCGGCAGCGCCGCCATTGCCGAGGAGCGGTTTGCCGATCGCAACGCGCTCCTCATTCTAGACCAGCAGATGCGCGATGCCGCCGGCGCTTTCGAACGTGCCAAGAAGGCGCTTGCGGTCGCGATCGCGCAGGACCGGCAGGAGAGCGAGCGGCTCGCCGCGAGCACTGCCCGCATCGCCGATCTGGAGAACCGGGTCGCGGCGGCGCTCACCGCCGGCGATGACGTCCTGGCCCGTGAAGGCGCGGAGGCGATCGCCGCTTTGGAGGCCGACCGCGATGCGGCGGCGGGCGCGCAGGCTTTGTTTGCCGCCGAGATCGTCCGCCTGCGCCGCCATGTCGGCCAGGCCCAGGGGCGGATCGCCGAACTCGACCGAGGCCGGCGCCTCGCCCGCGCCTCGGAAGCGGTGCGCCAGATGCGGCAGGGCCGGATCGAGACCGGTCCCGCCCATGAATCGACGCTGGCCGAGGCCGAACACACCCTGAAGCGCCTGCGCGAGCGCCAGGTCGAAGCGGAGGCCGCCGAGACGGCACTCGACGAACTCGACGGCGCGGCCGCAGCCTCGGTTACCGAAAAGCTCGCTGCCAAGGGCTTCGGCCCGCGGCTGCGGAGCACGGCCGACGATGTGCTGGAGCGGCTGCGCAGCCGCCAGCTTCAGGCGAATTGACCTCTCTATTCCGCAAACGCACCCGACGGGAGACAACCATGAACCAGAATGTACAGCCCCATAGCGGCGCCTGGGTCAGCTTCACCTACGCCTCCTTCTTCGCCGCCGCGGCCATGGTCGGCGCCGGCGTCCTGTTCCTGCCGCTCGACTGGTGGGCAAAGGGCTATCTGGCGATGGGCTGCGTGATGCTCGTCCAGTCCTGCATCACCATGACCAAGACGGTGCGCGACATGCACGAGGCCTCCAAGCTGGTGAACCGCATCGAGGATGCCCGCACCGAACGCCTGCTGATGGACGCCGGCAAGCCCGTCCTGTGAGCTTTGCTGCTCGACCCGCAAGTCCCGCTTAACTGCAAATCGAGATCGGCCGGCGCAGGCAAGAGTTGCTAAAGCCCGGCCGATGCAACCTGACCGTCCCTTCCCGTGAGATCGTCATGCTCGACACATTGATGCTGAAGCGGCGTTTCGCCCCGCTGTTCTGGGCGCAGTTCTTCTCCGCCTTCAACGACAATTTCCTCAAGAACGCGCTGGTCTTCATCATCCTTTACAAGCTCGCCGGCTCGCATGGCGAAGCGCTGGTGACACTGGCGGGCGGGCTCTTCATCGCGCCGTTCTTCCTGCTCTCGGGGGTCGGCGGCCAGATGGCCGACCGCTTCGACAAGGCGATGATGGCGCAGCGGCTGAAGCTCGCCGAGATCGGGGCGGCGGCGGTCGCGGTGCTCGGCTTCACGCTTCACTCCGTGCCGGTGCTGTTCGTCGCGCTTGTCCTGTTCGGCGTGATCGCGGCGCTGTTCGGGCCGATCAAATACGGCATCCTGCCCGACCACCTGAAGCCCGAGGAATTGCCGGCCGGCAATGCGCTGATCGAGGGCGCGACCTTCATCGCGATCCTGCTCGGCACCATCGCCGGCGGCCTGACGGCGCGGGAAGGCGGCGATGCCGCCCAGCTCAGCCTGCTGATCCTGGTCTTCGCACTGGCCTGCTGGGGCGCGACCCTGTTCATCCCGAAGACCGGGCCGGCGGCGCCCGATCTCGTGGTCGACCGCAACATCCTGCGCTCGACCCGCGACCTGCTGACCGATCTCTGGGGCGATGCCCGGCTGTGGCGCACGGGCGTCATGGTCTCGCTGTTCTGGCTGATCGGCGCGGTGGTGATGTCGCTTTTGCCTTCGCTGGTGAAGAACGGCATGGGCGGCACCGAAATTGTCGTCTCGACCTATCTCGCCGTCTTCGCGATCGCGATCGCGGTCGGCTCCGGCATCGGCTCCTTCCTGTCGAGCGGGCGCATCGTGCTGCTGCCGGTGCCGGTCGCCGGCGTGGTGATGGGCTTGTTCGCACTCGATCTCGGCTGGGCCGTCTCGGGCATCGTCGCGCATCATCCGGCGCAGGATATCGGCGCCTTCTTCGCCGGCCCGTCCGCCTGGCGTGTCGGCATCGACCTCGCCGGCCTCGCCATCGCCGGCGGCGTCTTCGTCGTGCCGTCCTTCGCGGCGGCGCAGGCCTGGGCTCCGGCCGAGAAGCGCGCCCGCATCGTCGCCGCCGTCAACGTGCTCTCGGCCGCCTTCATGGTCGCCGGCGCCGTCGTGGTCGCGCTGCTGCAGGCGGCGGGCCTGACGCTCGGCCATCTCTTCCTGCTGATCGGCGTCCTCACTATCGCGGCGTCCGTCTGGATCCTGCGGACGCTGCCGACCAACCCGCTCAGCGATTTCCTGTCGATCCTGTTCCGTGCCTTCTACCGGGTCGAGGTCACCGGCCGCGAGAACATCGCCAAGGCCGGCGACAACGCGATCATCGCGCTGAACCACGTCTCCTTCCTCGACGCGGCGCTGGCGCTCTCGATCCTCGACAAGGAGCCGGTCTTCGCCATCGACCACGGCATTGCCCAGCGCTGGTGGGTCAAGCCCTTCCTGAAGCTGACCCGCGCCATGCCGCTCGATCCGGCGCGGCCGCTGGCGACGCGCTCGCTGATCAACGCCGTGAAGAACGGCGAGAGCCTGGTGATCTTCCCGGAGGGGCGCCTCACCGTCACCGGCAGCCTGATGAAGGTCTATGACGGCGTCGGCATGATCGCCGAGAAGTCGGGCGCGCCGATCGTGCCGGTCCGGATCGAGGGGCTGGAGGCGACGATCTTCTCGCGCCTGACCCGCGAGCAGGTGCGCCGGCGCTGGTTCCCCAAGGTGCGCGTCACCGTGCTGGAGCCGGTCTCATTGACCGTGCCGGAGGAGCTGAAGGGCAAGCCGCGGCGCCAGGCGGCGGGTGCGGCGCTCTACCAGATCATGTCCGACCTGATCTTCAAGACCACCGACATCGACCGCAGCGTCTTTTCGGCGGTGGCGGAAGCGGCCGTGGTCAACGGCAAGGGCCGCGTCGCGGTCGAGGATCCGATCACGGGCACGCTGACCTACAAGCGCCTTCTGATCGGCGCCGAGGTGCTCGGGCGCAAGCTGATGCCGCTGGCCGGCAAGGGCGAGGCGATCGGCGTGATGCTGCCCAACGCCAATGGCGCGGCGGTGACGCTGCTCGGCCTGATGTCGGCGGCGCGCGTGCCGGCGATGATCAACTTCACCGCCGGCGCGAGCAATATCGCCGCAGCCTGCGAGGCAGCGCAGGTGAAGACCATCGTCACCTCGCGCGCCTTCGTCGAGAAGGGCCGGATGGGACCGCTGATCGAGGCGCTGCAGGCCGATGTCCGCATCGTCTATCTCGAAGACGTGCGCGCCACGGTCACGACCGGCGACAAGCTTTGGGCGCTCTGGCGCCATGGCACGCCGATCGAGGAGGCCAAGGGCTCGGACCGTGCCGCGATCCTGTTCACCTCGGGTTCGGAGGGGGCGCCCAAGGGCGTGGTGCTCTCGCACCGGAACATGCTGGCCAATGCGGCGCAGGCGGCGGCGCGGATCGATTTCGGCCGGCGCGACAAGGTCTTCAATGTGCTGCCGGTGTTCCACTCCTTCGGCCTGACGGCGGGGCTCGTCCTGCCGCTGGTTTCGGGCGTGCCGGTCTATCTCTACCCGTCGCCGCTGCACTACCGGATGGTGCCGGAGCTGGTCTATGGCTGCAACGCCACCATCCTGTTCGGCACCGACACCTTCCTCACCGGCTATGCCCGCGCCGCGCACCCTTACGACCTGCGCTCGCTGCGCTACATCGTCGCCGGGGCCGAGCCGGTGAAGGATACGACCCGGCGGACCTATGCCGAGAAGTTCGGCCTGCGCATCCTCGAGGGCTATGGCGTGACCGAGACCGCGCCGGTGCTGGCGCTGAACACGCCGATGTTCAACCGCTTCGGCACGGTCGGCCGGATCATGCCCGGCATGGAGGCCAGGCTCGAGCCGATGCCGGGCGTCGAGGAGGGCGGAAGGCTGCATGTCAGCGGGCCGAACATCATGCTGGGCTATCTCAAGTCGGAGAACCCCGGCGTGCTCGAGCCGCCGCCCGAGGGCTGGCATGACACCGGTGACATCGTCGTGATCGACAAGGACGGCTTCGTCACCATCAAGGGCCGGGCCAAGCGCTTCGCCAAGATCGCCGGCGAGATGGTCTCGCTCGCCGCGGTCGAGGCGCTCGCCGCCGAATGCTGGCCGGGCGTGCTCTCGGGCGTCGCCAGCCTGCCCGATGCCCGCAAGGGCGAGCGGCTGGTGCTGGTGACGCAGCAGAAGGACGCGACACGCGCCGCCTTCCAGGCCTTCGCCAAGAGCAAGGGCGCCGCCGACCTGATGATCCCCGCCGAGGTGATGGTGGTGCCGGCCGTGCCGGTGCTCGGCTCCGGCAAGCTCGACTTCGCCGGCATCAGCAAGCTGGTGAAGGAGCGTAGCCAAGCTCCCGCCCCGGCGGTGGTGGCCTGAAGGCGATGCTCGGCTTCTGGCTGAAGGCGCTCAGGCGACCGACGCTCGACCTCACGCTCGCGACCGCGCCCGGCCTGACGACGCGGATCATCGAGCGGCCGGGCATGGTGCTGGATGATGCCGAGCTCGCGGCGCTGGTCGAGCAGCTGCGGACGGTAGCGGGGCGGACGCTGGCGCAGGGCGCGCTGACCTATGGCGTCTTCTCCGGCGAGCGCGAGCGCCTGAGCCAGAGCATCGTCACCCTGATCAGCGAAACGGTGACCGGCAAGCCGGTCGCCTTCAACGCCCTGGCGCAGATGCAGCTCTCGCTGAACGGCGAGCCGGAGCAGGTGACGCATCTCGGCCTCGTCATGGTCGATCCCGAGGTGCGCGGGCGCGGCCTGTCCTGGGTGCTCTACGGTCTGACCGTGCTGGTGCTGTTCGTGCGCGGGGGCCTCAGGCCACGCTGGATCTCGAACGTCACGCAGGTCCCGAGCGTGGTCGGCATGGTCTGCGAGACCTTCTCCGACGTCTATCCCTCGCCGGAGACCGGTAGCCGCCAGAGCTTCGCGCATCTGTCGCTCGCGCGGCAGATCATGCGCGGGCACCGCCATGTCTTCGGCGTGGGCGAGGAGGCCGGCTTCGAGGAGGCGCGCTCGGTCATCACCGACGCCTATACCGGCGGCTCGGACGATCTGAAGAAAAGCTTCGAACAGGCGACGCAGCATCGCGAGCCGCGGTACAACGATTTCTGCCGGGAGACGCTGGACTATGAGCGCGGCGACGACGTGCTCCAGCTCGGCCGCATGGATCTGGCCGCGGCGCGGCGCTATCTGCTCGGGCAGGTGCCGCGCTCGTCCTTGCCTGGCCTCGTCGGTGCCTCGGCCTTCCTCCTGCTGCAACGATTGGTGCTGCCCTCGCTGCACTGGCTCGACGATAGCAGGCGTTTCGGCACATTGCGTCCACGCGCCGCGAGGACGAAGCCATGATTCCTGGATTTAGCTACGAGCTCTTCACCACCCGCAATATCGGCTTCGTCACCGAAGCCGAGCAGGCGCGGCTGCGGCAGGCGACGATCTTCGTCTGTGGCGTCGGCGGCATGGGCGGGGCCGCCTTCATGGCGCTGGTTCGGGCCGGGATCAGCCGCTTCGTCATCGCCGATATCGACGTCTTCGAGGTCTCGAACCTGAACCGGCAGGTCTTCGCCAATGCCGGCACGGTAGGCCAACCAAAGGCGGAGGCCGCCGCGGAAGCCGCGCGCGCGATCAATCCGGAGATCGAGATCGAGGTGCTGGGCGCCGAATGGGCGCAGCGCCTGCCGGAGATCGCCGGGCGCTGCAAGGTGATCGTCAACGGCATGGACGACATCGCCGCCGGCCTGCACCTCTACCGCGCGGCGAAAACGGCGGGAGCCAGCGTGATCGACGCCTATATGGCGCCGCTCCCCTCGGTGATCGTGGTCCGGCCGGAGGATCCGCGCCCGGAGGAGCGGCTCGGCTTCCCGACCCTCGGCAAGGACTGGCGCACGCTCAGCGACGACGACAAGCGTGCGGCGATGCTGTGCGAGGTCACGCATGTCATGCTGCATTCGCGCTCGCGCCATCATGTCGACCTCGCCATCGCCGGTGAGGTCGCAGCCGGCCGGCGCAGCCGCATGTCCTTCGCGCCGATGGTGATCACCACCGGCATGATGATGGCCTATGAGGCGATCGCGCTGGCGCTGGGTAAGCGCAGCGGCACTGATTGCCGCGGCTGGTTCTTCAACCCCTACCGGCCGGCGGTCGAACGACCCCTGCCGGCGCCGGTCGCGGCGCTGCTCAGGCCTTTCGTGGTGCGGGCGCTCAAGCAGATGGTGGCCGGGCCATGAACGGCGGCTTCGCCAACCCTGCCTTGGTCGCCGATTCCATCGTCGACATCTGCGGCGCGCTCGGGCTCGCCGTCGCCATGCTGACCCTGCGCCGGCGCGATCCGCGCGGGGCGCTGACGACGCGCTTCCTGGTGGCGATGGGGCTGGTCGCCGCACTTTTCCTGCTGCGCGGCCTGAGCTGGTGGAGCGGCAGCGTCCTGCTGGAGCGGCTGGCGCTTGCTTGTGCCGCGCTGTTCCCGCTCGGAGCGCTGATCGTCACCGAGGGCATGCTGCGCCGGCATGCGCCGCGCGCCGGCAAGATCGCCGTGCTCGCCGGCTCAGGGCTACTCGGGCTCGGCAGCCTCGTCGGCCTCGCCGATCATCCCTGGGCCTATGATCTGGCGCTGGCCGGCTTTCAGCTTGTCACGGTAGCCTTCTGTGGGCTGCTGCTGTTCCGGCGCGATCCAGCTTCGCTGACCGAGGCGGAGAATACGAGTGTCTGGCGGCTCGGGCTCTGCGCCTTCCTGATCCTGCCCTTCGCGCTCAGTGATTTCCGGGGGCTGATGCCGGACATGCCGGTCCGGCTCGGTGGCGTCGGGGCACTGCTGCTGGTCTCGATCGTGCTCGTGACCGGCGGAGCCGCGCCGACGCGCCGGCAGGGCTTCTACCTGCTCGGTCTGCGCGTCGTTACGGCATTGCTGCTCGGCGTCGCTGCGGCGCACGTCAACCCCGGCGCCGATCTCGCCCATGGCGTCAGGCTCTGCGCGGTGACGCTCGCGGGCGTGCTCGCGATCGCGCTTTCGGTCGATGCGCTGTCGAGTTCCTTCGATGCGGCTGCGCCGGGCGTGCTGGGCTCGCTCGCCCGCTCGCGCGCCGAGACGCGGGAGGCGTTGATCGCCCAGCTCGCTGGGCATCCGCTGTTCAGCAACGCCCACCGCCTCAGTGAGGCGGAGCTCGCCGATTACGACCCGGCCATCCTGAAGCCGGCACTGCGAGAGATCGGCGTGCTCCACGCCTCCGGCCGGAGTTGGCCCTGGCCGCCGGCCGACCCTGCGGCGGAGCGGCTCGCGGCACTCATGGCGACCCATTCCGCCAGCCATCTGCTCGTGCTCGGCGAGGAGCCGCTCGATCTGCTGCTGGTCACCGTGCCGGTGGTCTCGGCCGATCCCGCCACCGAGACGGCATTGGTGCTGGTGCGCCGGTTGCTGGCGAGCGCACCGAGCAAGGCTCCGGCATGATCGAGATCACCAGCAACGACCGCAAGGCCGCCTTCGCCGTCACGGCAGAGGCCTATCCGGCCGACAGCCCCTATGTGCCGCCGATGTGGTCCGATTTCGACCGCATGCTCGATCCCGCGCGCAATCCGCTGGTCAAGGACGGGCATGGCCGCTTCGAGCTGTTCACGGCGGTGCGCGACGGGCGGCCGCTCGGACGCATCGTCGCGACGATCCATGACGCCTCGAATGCGCGCCATGGCACTGCCCGGGCCCAGTTCGGATATTTCGACTGCGCCGATGACCCCGAGGTCGCCTCGACCCTGCTCAGGGCTGCCGAGAGCTGGGCGCGCGAGCGCGGTATGGCGGAGCTGGTCGGCAACTTCAATCTGACCGCGATGCAGCAGGCTGGCATCGTCACCGGCGGCTTCGAGAACGCCCCCTTCACCGACATGCTCTTCAGCCCGCCGCATGTCGCGCGGCTGCTGGAAGCCAACGGCTATGCCCCGACTTTTCCGATGACGACCTTCCGGATCGCGCTGGGCGATGTCGACCCGGCCGGGCTGCTCGGCGATAAGCAGAAGGCGATCCTCGCCGATCCCGATTATCGCTGGATGCCGATCGACCGCCGGCATTTCGCCGAACGGCTGGAAGAGTCGCGCCTGATCCTCAATGACGGCTTCGAGGCCAACCCGATGTTCGTGCCGCCGACCGCCGAGGAATACCGCTTCCAGGCCGGCGACATGATGTGGGTGATCGACAAGCGCATCTCGACCGTGGTGCACCACCAGGGCGAGCCGGTCGGTGCGATCATCGCGATCCCCGATCTCAACCCGCTGGTGAAAGCGGCTGGCGGGCGCATCGGCCCGAGTTTTCCTTTCCGCTTCCTCTGGCATCGCTGGACCAACCGGCGTGCCGTCATCGTCTACCAGTCGGTCAGCCGCGCCTTCCATAATCGCGGGCTCAACGGCGCCATGCTCTACAAGGTGACGAGCGCGCTGAAGGCCGCCGGCTATGACGAGCTCGGCGGCACCTGGATCGCCGACGTCAACGGGCCCAGTCTGCGGCAAGCCGAGAAGGCGGGGGCGAAGCCGCTGCACCGGCTTCATCTCTTCGCCAAGAGCCTGCGGGGCTGACGAGGATGCTCGATCGCCTTTTGCTCGAAGAGCTGCTCGCCGAGGTCCGGCTGGCGCCCAGCGTCCACAATATCCAGCCGACACGCTGGCGGCTGCCCGGCGACGATAGGCTGCTCCTGCTGGAGGACGTATCACGACGCCTGCCGGCTGCCGACCCCTCAGGGCACGACGTTCGGCTCTCGCATGGCGCGGCGCTCGAGGGATTGTCACTGGCGCTGGGCCGGCGTGGGCTGCAGATCGCACAGGTCGAGCCGCTGACCGACGTCACGGTGTCGGACGGCTTGCAGCCCGTCGCGCGCATTGACGTCGCAGCTGGCGGCGAGCTCGATGGGCTGGCGGATTTCGTCTCCACCCGGGCGAGCTGGCGTGGCGGGTTTCGTGCCTTCGATCCAGCCGGCGAAGCGGTGTTGGAGGGGCTGCCGACCTCCTCGACCGACCTCGTGCTGGTTCGTGATCCGCCGGCCGTCACCCAAATCGCCCAGCTCGCCGACGAGGCCGGCTTCCATTTCCTCTGCGACGACGCCCATCGTGCTGAATTGCTGCGCTGGATGCGGCTGTCGCGATCCGATTCTTCATATGAGCGCGATGGGCTCAGCGCCGAGGCGATGGCGATGCCGGGCGTCGTCGCATTGGGGACCAGGCTCGTTCTCGGTCCGCTGTTCCCACTGCTGCGTCGGCTCGGCCTTGCCGCGACGCTCGTTAGCGAGCGCGGAAAGTTCGCGAACTCCGCCGTCGCACTCTTCCATCGGCCCGAAGGCGAGGACCCGCTCACGACCGGGCGTGCCTTCTATCGCGCCTGGCTGATGCTGACCGCGCAGGGGCTCGCCGCCTGTCCGGTCTCGGTGCTGGCCGACTGGCCGGCGAGCAATCGGCAACTTGTCGAACGATATTGCGTTCCAACGGGGCGCCGCCTGGTCAACGTCTTCAGGCTCGGCCTCGCCGCGGGCGCGCTTGCTGCAGGGCGAGTCCGGCTGCCAGTGGCGGAGCTGATCGTCTGATTGCGGCTGCGAGGCTGGACAATCGGCGACGAGGCGACAGATTGAACAGAGTTCTTTCAGTGAGGAGACGCCAGGCATGCTGCCCGACGAGATGGTCAAGCGCTTCAGGGTCACGGACGGCGATGACTTCAAGCTGAAGCGCTTCGACCCCGGCGAGACCTGCGGTCTTGCTCTCGACAAGAATGGCGCAAGCGAGCTGCTGCAGACCGGCGTCAAGCGCCTGCGCGATCTGCAGGAGCGGCTCTTCGCGGAGAAGCGCTGGTCGGTGCTGATCGTGCTGCAGGCGATCGATACAGCCGGCAAGGACGGGACGATCGAGCACGTCATGTCCGGGGTCAATCCGCAGGGCTGCGAGGTCACCTCGTTCAAGGCGCCGAGCTCGCTGGAGCTGCGCCACGACTTCCTCTGGCGGACTACTTGCGCGCTGCCGGAGCGCGGCGAGATCGGCATCTTCAACCGCTCCTATTACGAGGAGGTACTGGTCGTCCGCGTGCATGAGGAGCTGCTGCGCAAGCAGGGCCTGCCGCCCAAGCTGATCGGCAAGCATGTCTGGCGCGACCGCTTCGAGAGCATCCGCGATTTCGAGAAGCATCTGGCGCGCAACGGCACGGTCGTGCTGAAGTTCTTCCTCAATCTGTCGAAGGACGAACAGCGCCGGCGCTTCCTGTCACGCATCGACGAGCCCGACAAGAACTGGAAGTTCGAGCCGGCCGACCTCGCCGAGCGCAAGCACTGGGACGACTACCAAGCCGCCTATCAGGACGCGATCGCCGAGACGGCGACCAAGCATGCGCCCTGGCATGTCGTTCCCGCCGACAACAAATGGTTCACCCGCCTGATCGTCGCCGCAACGATCGTCGACCGGCTGGAGAAGCTGGATCCGCAGTTCCCCGTGGTCGACGACGAGGCCCGCAAGGTCATGGCCAAGGCGCGCAAGGAACTGCTGGCCGAGGATGGCAAGCGCAAGCGCTGAAGCGTGATAAGCGCAGGGCGTTCACAGGAGCTATGGGACCAT